>NZ_JAUTAH010000001.1:2323589-2654816 GCF_030818545.1 Brevundimonas sp. SORGH_AS_0993 | reverse complement strand
GGCGATTCATCGCCTTCTTGTGGACAGTCCAAAGACCTGATCCACCACAGCGAATTTGATCCGTCCACCGATATTCACAGGCTTGTCCACCGCCGCCGGGCCAGTCTTGCACATCGGGGCGAACTGGGACGCTTGCCTCATAGACGGTTTCGTCGGAACGTCAACGGGCCGAGGGACACGGCGGCGCGGAAATCCGGGGAGACCCGGAACTCAAGCGAACCGGCCCGGCTCTCCGACCCGACGTTTCGGGCGGTCTTGCGACCGTAACGAGCGACAGGCGGGATCAAGGCCTCGACCGCGTCCAATCCTCGGATCGACGCAGGCCGGGGAACCGGATCGGGATCGACGGACGGCGCGGACGCAATCCGCGGAACGCCGAAGACCCTGAGCGCGACAGGATACAGCCGACCGTCCTCGCAGGGTTCGCCCCACGACGACGCCCAGGCCGAGGTCCAGACCCGAACGGCCAAGTCCAACCCGGACTTGGCGAGGGGACGAAGCCGACGGGTCCGCCCGAAGACTTCGTCCCCTCGCTCAATTGGGGCCTTCGCTTGCCGACGTCGCCCGACAACGCCCCCTCCTGACCTGCCGCCTTCCCAAGGCCGTCATCGCCCCGTAAAGCAGAGACATGTTCCAGCGTGGGATTCGCCCCCTCCTGACCCGCCGCAACGCCTTGATGGCGGGGGCCGCCGTCGTGCTGGGCGGCGCGGGCCTGGGCCTTAGGGCCTGCGACCGCGCCGAGGCGCCGGTGGACGAGCAGGGGCGCGTGCGGCTGCGCTTCGCCACCGACTGGCGCGCCCAGGCCGAGCATGGCGGCTTCTATCAAGCCCTGGCGTCGGGGGCCTATGAGAAGCGCGGGCTGAACGTCCAGATCGTGCAGGGCGGGCCGGGGGTGAACATGCCCCAGCTTCTGGCCTCGGGCGCGGTCGAACTGGGCATGGGCTCCAACAGTTTCGTGCCGATGAACCTGGTCGCCTCGGGCGCGCCGGTGAAGGCGGTCGCGGCCTTCTTCCAGAAGGACCCCCAGATCCTGATGGCCCACCCCGATCCGGCGCTGGAGACCCTGGCCCAGTTGAAAACCCGACCCTTCCTGCTGGCCGACTCCTCGCTGAACGGCTTCTGGGTCTGGCTGAAGGCCAAATACGGGTTCACCGACGCCCAGGTGCGGCCCTACGCCGGCGACCTGAAGGCGTTTCTGGACGACCGCCGCGCGGTGCAGCAGGGCTATCTGACCGCCGAACCCTATCGTGTCGAGCGCGAGGGCGGGTTCGCGCCCAAGGTCTTCCTTCTGGCCGACGACGGCTATCCGTCCTACGCCGCCATGGTGCTGGCGCCCAACGCCTTTGCGCGGGACAACGCCGCGGCCCTGCGCAGCTTCGTCGCCGCCTCGGCGGAGGGGTGGCGCGACTATCTGCGGGGCGACCCCTCGGCCGCCGACGCCCTGATCCGCCAGGACAATCCCGACATGACCCAGGCCATGCTGGATCAGGCGCGGGACCGGCTGCGCGACAATGCGGTCGTCGACGGCGGGGACGCGGCCCTCTACGGCCTGGGCGCCATGACCGAGGAGCGCTGGCGCGCCTTCTTCGAGGCCACCAGCCAGGCGGGCGTCTATGATCCCGGCCTGAACTGGCGCGAAGCCTTCACCAACGCCTATCTGCCCGGCCGGGGCTGAGGCCGCCCGTCGATCAGCGTTAGCGCGCGGTTAAGCTGGAAAAGGCTAGGGTTTGTGATCCTCGTCTGCGGGAGCGCCGTCTTGCGCCATCTGTTCGCCCCCTCGTCCGGCCTGATCCTGGCGTCCGGCCTGATTCTGGCCTGCGCCGCCGCCGGCGCGGCCGAGGCCCAACAGGCGCCGGTCAACGGGGCGGGCCTGCGTTATCTGACCTGGCCCGGCAAGCCGGCCGTCACGACCGCCCCTCCACGGCCCGCTCTCGTCGCCCGCGACGCCGCGCTGCCGCCCCTGGCGCGGCTGGACACGCGCGCCTCCGCTTCGTCCGGCGCGCCGCATCGGGGCCTGACGCCCGCCACGGCCTGGATCGCGTCCCCGTCCGGCGCGTCTCCGTCCGTCACGTCTTCCGCCACGGCCCCATCGGCCGCTCCCGCGCCGTCCGTCCCCGTTCAGCCGGAGCCCGTTCAAGCGTCCCCCGCCCAAGGCGTCGCGGCCAGCGCGGCATCGGCGCCGCAGGGCCAGACGCGGGACCAGGCGCAGGGTCAAACGCAGCCCGACGTCTCGGCCGAAGCCCCCGCCCCTGCCGCCGCCCCTGCGACCGTCGACCCGATGGCGCCCCGCCGCGACGCCGCCATCTTCCGCCTGCAACGCCAGCCGGAAGCCCAGGCCGTCGCCCCGGACCAAATCGCCTCTCTCCAGGCCGAACCCCGATCCCAGCCTCAGTTCCAGGCCCAGGGCGCGCGTTACTATTCGGTCCACCGCCAGGCCGGCCGCCATCCGGACGCCATCCCGGCGCCGCAGCAGACCTATCTCGACGCCCTGCCGATCGAGATGAGCCAGACGCCCTCCTCCGCCGACCTCGCCCAGCCCGACGCGCCGCCCGCCCTGGGGCGCACCGCCGACGGCCAGGTGCGACCCCTGCCCCAGACCGAGCCCGACGCCCTGCCATGACCGAGCGTTCCAACGTCGCCGTAGCCGTCGCCACGGTCGAGACCTCCCGCCTGCCCCAGTTGATCGCCCTGGCCAGCGAGGGCTCCAGCGAGAAGCGCCGCCTGCTGCTGCGCGAACTGACCGACCACTTCTTCGGCGCGACCGACCACGGCGCCGCCGAGATCGCCCTTTACGGCGAGGTGCTGGACCGACTGTGCGACGAGATGGAGGCGGCGGTCAGGGCCGAACTGTCCGCCCGCTTCGCCGACGCGGTGAACGCGCCGCGGCGACTGATCCGCCGTCTGGCCAACGACCAGGCCCAGGTGGCCGCGCCGGTGCTGCGCGCCTCCCCGATGCTGACCGACGACGACCTGATCAAGGTGGCCCGCAGCCGCAGCCAGGACCACCTGCGCGCCGTCTCCGGCCGGGCCGAGGTGTCGGAGGCGGTGTCCGACGCCATCGTGGAACACGGCGACGACGACACCCTGCACGCCCTGCTTCGCAACGACGGCGCGCGCCTGTCGCGGGCCGCGTCCGAGACGGCGGTGGAGCGGGCCAAGCTCAATCCGGCGCTTCATGCCGCCACGGTGCAGCGCAAGACCCTGCCGCTGGACCTGCTGAACGAGATGTATTTCACGGTCGAGGCCAGGCTGCGTCAGCAGATTCTGGAGCAGAACGCGCGGATCAACCCCGACCTGCTGGAGGCGGCCCTGAGCGCCGGCCGCACGCGGGTCGCGGCCGAGGACGGCGCCCTGCCGGCCGATTACGCCGAACAGGTCGCCTATGTGGACGAACTGCACGCCGCCGGCCAGCTGACGCCCCAGGTGCTGGTGCGCTTCCTGCGCTCCAACGGACGCACGCCCTTCCTGATCGCCCTGGCCAAGCTGTCGGACCTGGATTTCCACACCGCCCGCAGCATCGTGGAGCGCAAGGACCTGGACGCCCTGTCGGTGGTCTGCAAGGCGTCGGACATGGACCGCGCCATCTACATGACCTACGCCGTGGCCATACTGGGATCGGAAGACAATCCCATGGGCAAGGCGGCCGCCTATGGGCGGATGTACAGCGAGCTGACGCGCGACGCCGCGCTGCGGACCCTGCGCTTCTGGCGCATGCGCCGCACCGCCCAGGCGGCGTAGGGCGCCCAGACCCCAAGCCTCCAAACGGAAACGCCCGCTTCCTGGCGGAAGCGGGCGTTCGTGCGTCGAGGGGACGGCGGCTTACTTCTTGGCGCGCGGCGCGCGGGCCGGTTTGCGGCCGCCCTGGCCCAGGCCCATCTGCTTGGCCAGTTCCGAACGCGCCTTGGCGTAGTTCGGAGCGACCATGGGATAGTCCTTGGGCAGGTTCCACTTGGTGCGGTAATCTTCGGGGCTCATGTCGTATTTGGTGCGCAGGTGACGCTTCAACGACTTGAACTTGCGGCCGTCTTCCAGACAGATCAGGAAATCCGGGTTGATCGACTTGCGGACCGGAACAGCCGGTTCCTTGGGCTCTGGCTCGGGCTCGACCGGCGCGGCGGTGACGCCCGAAAGGGCGGCGTGAATACTGGCGATCAGCGACGGCAGGGTTTCGGCGGCGACCGTGTTATTGCCGACATAGGCCGACACGATGTCGGCCGTCATTTCGAGCAGTTGGGGATTCTCGTCCATTCGCGGCTTCACTCTCGGCTATATTCAGTTCGACTGAGAACACAGCCGATTCCATACAACAGGGTTGATACTGTTGTTCGATCGTAATGGCAACACGGCGCCGAAATGCGTAATTACGCGCGCGGTCGCCCTATTTGTGATTGCGTGATCTTAGCGGCGAAAGTCTTCGCCCAGAACCATCATCGCCGCGCGCGCGGGAGCGGAATACTCGTCCACCGCTTCTTCGTCGCCGTCACGGATCGCCTGCAGAAGCGTGGGCGTCAAAGCCGACGACAAAGTCCAGTTCCAGTAACGCAATACAGTCTGGGCGCGATCTACCGCCAGCATTTCATAGGTGATCTGCACCCGTTCCCAATCGGGATTTAGGCCGCCCTCGGGCGTCGCCTCGGGA
This sequence comes from Brevundimonas sp. SORGH_AS_0993, assembly GCF_030818545.1. NCBI lineage: Bacteria > Pseudomonadati > Pseudomonadota > Alphaproteobacteria > Caulobacterales > Caulobacteraceae > Brevundimonas > Brevundimonas sp. SORGH_AS_0993. The sequence goes on along the minus strand of NZ_JAUTAH010000001.1, from coordinate 2,650,177 downwards.
CGGCGCATGGACCGCCACAGGTTCAGAAGATCCAGGCGCGTCAGACCCGTGGCCTTGCAAAGGATGGCCAGCGGCTCCCCGCCCGGGTCGCCCATCAGCTTGGCGCCGGTCAGCGGCTTCAGCCCGGCCAGGAAGGCGATCTCGGCGGCCGTTTCGCGCGACAGTCCGTCACGGGCGGCCACGGCGACGGCCTGCTCCAGGCTTTCGAACGGGCTCTTGTCGACGGCGGCGCGGCTGCGCTGGCGACGCTCGATGAACTGCAGGGCCTTGCGCACGACAGGGTCGCTCCAGTCCTCGCGCGCGGCCAGGACGAACACGTCTTCCGACACCTCCTGCATGACTTCGCGTGAGACGGCGAACCGCTGCAGGATGGTGCGCCGGTCGGCCGGATTGCTCCACCAGAACATCACATAGGCGCCCGACGGACGCAGTTCGGGGCGCTTCAGCAGGGGGGCGCACAGGTGGCGGTGCTGGCGGCTGAGGCCGACGGCCATCTCCACCCCCGCCTGGGACAGGCGCGCGGCGGCGTTGCGCAGGACGACCTCGGCCACCTCCGGGTCTTCGGTGGCCAGGAGCGCCTCGGTGACGATCTCGCTGAGATTGCGACGGCCGGCGATCAGACGACGATGCTCGGGTCCCGCGTCACGCGCGCAGGCCACGAGGTCGGCGTCGGTCAGGGCCGCGCACTGTTCGATCAGCAGCCCCGCGATATCCACCGCGTCGCGCAGGAGCAGGCGGGTCACGCTGTTGGGCAGTTCGGCCAGGGGCGCCAGGCGGGCGGCCACGCGCCGACGCTCTTCCGGCGCGGCCAGGCGCAGCATCTCCACCAGAAGGTCGCCCGTCACCGCCCGTTCGAAGGCGTTGACGCGGCTGGCGGGCAGGGACACCAGGTCGGCCAGCCGCTTCAGGAGGGCCTGGCGCGCCTTGGCCGGGGTGTCCGGCGCGGGCTCTTCGACAATCATGGGCGCGAGGTTGCTCATGGAGCGCAGCCTAGCGTACACGGGTTAACCGTGCGTGAGCCCGCGCCGACGGATGCGCGATCCGTCGTCGCCGATCGTTCGGGCGGCGCGGGTCCGTCTAAAGCCCTTCGAACAGGGCCGTGGACAGGTAGCGTTCGGCGAAGGAGGGGATGACGACCACGATGGTCTTGCCCGCATTCTCCTCGCGCGCCGCCAGGCGGAAGGCGGCTGTCAGGGCCGCGCCCGAGCTGATGCCGACGGGAATTCCTTCGACGCGGGCGGCCTTCCTCGCCATGTCGAAACTGTCGTCGTTGGAGACCTGCTCCACCCCGTCCACGACCGAGCCGTCGTAGATGGCCGGCACGAAGCCGGCGCCGATGCCCTGGATCTTGTGCGGCCCCGGCTGGCCGCCCGACAGGACCGGCGACGCCTCGGGCTCCACCGCGATCATCCGAACCGAGGGCTTCCTGGCCTTCAGCGCCTGGCCGACGCCCGAGATGGTGCCGCCCGTGCCCACGCCCGCGACGACGATGTCGACGGCGCCGGCCGTGTCGTTCCAGATCTCCTCCGCCGTCGTGACCCGGTGGATGGCGGGGTTGGCCAGGTTCTCGAACTGCGAAGGGCTGACGGCGCCGGGCGTGCTGTCCAGCAGCTCCTGGGCGCGGGCGATGGCGCCCTTCATCCCCTTCTCGGCGGGGGTCAGCTCCAGCTGGGCGCCCAGCAGGGCCAGCATCTTGCGGCGTTCGATCGACATGCTCTCGGGCATGCACAGGATCAGCTTCAACCCCTTGGCGGCCGCCACGAAGGCCAGGGCGATGCCGGTGTTGCCGCTGGTCGGTTCGACCAGCACCGTGTCCGCATTGATCTCGCCCGCCTGCTCCAGCGCCTCGACCATGGCCACGCCGATCCGGTCCTTGACCGAGGCGATGGGGTTGAAGAACTCCAGCTTGGCCAGGACCGTCGCCTTGGCCCCGTATTCCGCCGACAGGCGCGGCAGGCGCACGATCGGCGTGTCGCCAAGGGTGTCGACGATCGAGTCATAGACCTTGCCCCGACCCGTCTTCAGGTGGCGGGAGGCGTCGTAGCTGAAGTCGGACATGGGGCGGTCTCCTCGATTGGCTGGCGCTCAACAGATAAGGCCTCGGCGCGCCATGCAAGGGGGCCGAGACGATGATTTCTAAAACGAGCTGGTACAAGCGGTGGCGGCTTGCAGCCAGCCTGCGGCCCTAAGGCTGGCCACCCGCGCGCGCGACACCGCCGCCGTCAGCCCGCCGGTCAGAACCAGCCGCAGGTTCCGCCCCTCCTCGACCACCCCCACGATGGCCGCCCGCGCCACCCACCCCGAGCGATGCGTTTGCATCCCTTCGACGCCCTGCAGTCCCGCAACGGCCTGGGACAGGGGCATCAGCACCAGCCGAGACCCCCGCGCGGTGTGGACGCGGACATAGTGATCCTCCATCTGGAGAGAGATCAGGTCATGATCCAGCCGCGCGGACGGATTGCGGGGGAACGGGGGTTCGTCGCCCTCGACCGTCGGCGCGTCGGCGGGCGTCCGCATCCCGGTTCAGCTGTGGCAGGCGGGCGCCGACGCCATCCTCCCCGCGGGCCACTACGACTTCCTGCCGCCGTGCTCGCCCGGCCTCGCCGCCGACGCGCCGCAGATTTGCACCCCGACGCCCGGTTTCGACCGCGCCGCCTTTCACCGCGACTTCAACCGAGACGTCGTCCGCTTCTTCCGCGAAACGCTCTAAGCGCCTGAATCAGGCTCTAACGCCCCAACGCCGCTCGCGCAGGGTCGAAGCCGACGACCTCGCGGATCACGATCATGCTCTTGAAGCCGCGCACCCCCTTGTCGGGGACCAGTTCGCGGATGCCGAAGGCCTCGTAGGCCTGCATGGAGGGGACGGCGACCATGACCAGATAGTCGGTCTCTCCGGTCACGTCCCAACAGCCCTGGACCTCGGGGCTGGCCTTCATCGCCCGCTGGAAGGTCTCCATCACCTTGCGGTCCTGGGTGGTCATCTCCACCAGCACCTGAACGACGATGCGCGGCGCCAGGCGGGCCGGGTCGATCAGGGCCACGTCGGCGGCGATGACCCCTTCGGCCCGCAGACGGCGCAGGCGACGCAGCACCGCCGATTCCGACAGGCCCACCGCCTCGGCCGTCACCCGGGCCGGCTCCAGGGTGTTGCGCCGGACGCGGGCCAGCAGCTTGCGGTCGAAATCGTCCAGCGCGACGAAATTCGTCATGGACTGTCCTTTCGTGACGATTTCAGGCGCAATCAGGCCGGAAATCGGCGAGAAGCGCAAGCCGGAACCGGCTATTCAAGCCTCATGACGACCATGGCCCTGAAATCCCGCCTGACCTCGCCCCAGATGGGACGCCTGATCCCCTATGCGGCCCTGTTCGCCGGCATGGCGACCCTGGCGTGCGGCACCTCCTTCGCCAAGACCCTGTTCCCCCTGGTGGGGGCGCAAGGCGTCTCGGCCTATCGCGTCGGTCTGTCGGCCCTGTTGCTGGTTCTGGTGTTCCGGCCCTGGCGCGCGCGCCTGAACCGTCAGGACCTGATCGGCGTGGCCCTGTACGGCGCGGTCATGGGGGCGATGAACCTCAGCTTCTACATGTCGTTGCGGACCATTCCCCTGGGCCTGGCCATCGCCATCGAGTTCATGGGGCCGCTGGCCCTGGCCCTGATCCATTCCAGAAAGCCCGTCCATTTCGCCTGCATCGGCTTTGCGGCGGCGGGGCTGGCCCTGCTGCTGCCGATCCGGAGCGGGGCGGACGCCCTGGACCCCGGCGGCATGGCCCTGGCGGCGCTCGCGGGCCTGTTCTGGGCGCTGTACATCGTGTTCGGCAAGCGGCTGTCGCATCTGCATCCGGGCCAGACGGTGGCGACGGGCATGAGCGTGGCGGCCCTGGTGGTCGTGCCCTTCGGCCTGGTCCATGCGGGGACGGCCCTGCTGAACCCCGCCCTGCTACTGGCCGGGGCGGCGGTGGCCCTGTTCTCCAGCGCCCTGCCCTATACGTTTGAAATGTTCGCCATGCGCGCCATCCCCAAGCGCACCTTCGGCGTGGTGCTGAGCGCCGAACCGGCGGTCGGCGCCCTGGCGGCCCTGGCCATACTGCACGAGCATCTGACCGCCCAGCAGTGGCTGGCCATCCTGTTCATCGTGGCCGCCTCGGTCGGCGCCATCGCCACCACGCGGGCCGAACGGGTGGTGTCCGAAACCGTCTGAGCCGCCCCCCGACGTCCCCGGCTTCATCCCGCGTTAACCACGATGGCGCAAACGGTTAACCACTGTTTTCGGGGTCGTCCGCTTGCGTAATCTCGTCGCCGCCGTCGAAGCGATCGACCCGCTGGTCGTCACCGGCAAGGTGGCGGGCGTGTCGGGCCTGCTGATCGAATCGCGCGGCGGCCTGTCGCGTCTGGCGGTCGGGGCGCGGGCCGAGATCGGGCGGCGCGGCCACGATCCCCTGCCGGCCGAGGTCGTCGGTTTCCGCGACTCCAAGGCCCTGCTGATGCCCTTCGGTCCGGTCGAGGGCGTGGCCCCCGGCGCCGACATCCGCATCATCGACCAGGCCGCCAGCGTGCGCCCCACCACCGCCTGGCTGGGCCGGATCATCGACGCCTTCGGCCAGCCGATCGACGGCAAGGGACCGCTGCCGCAAGGCCCCGCCCCCTACCCTCTGCGCGCGCCCCCACCCCCGGCCCATTCGCGCGGCCGGGTCGGCGAGCGTCTGGACCTGGGCGTGCGGGCCATGGACGTCTTCACCACCACCTGCCGGGGCCAGCGCCTGGGCATCTTCGCCGGATCGGGCGTGGGCAAGTCGGTGCTGCTGTCCATGCTGGCCAAGCAAGCCACCTGTGATGCCGTGGTGGTCGGCCTGATCGGCGAACGGGGCCGCGAGGTGCGCGAGTTCGTCGAAGAGACCCTGGGCGAAGAGGGGCTGAAACGCGCCGTCGTCGTGGTCGCCACCAGTGACGAACCGGCCCTGAAGCGCCGCCAGTCGGCCTATATGACCATGGCCATCGCCGAATATCTGCGCGACCAGGACCTGGAGGTGCTGTGCCTGATGGACAGCGTCACCCGGTTTGCGATGGCCCAGCGCGAGATCGGCCTGGCCGCCGGGGAGCCCCCGACCACCAAGGGCTACACCCCCACCGTCTTCACCGAACTGCCCAAGCTGCTGGAGCGGGCCGGGCCGGGGCCGATCCGGCCGGACGGCACGACGGCGGCCCCCATCACCGCCCTGTTCACCGTTCTGGTGGACGGCGGCGACCATGACGAGCCGATCGCCGACGCCGTTCGAGGCATTCTGGACGGCCATATCGTCATGGACCGCAAGATCGCCGAGCGCGGGCGCTTTCCCGCCATCGACGTGCTGAAGTCCGTCAGCCGGACCATGCCCGCCTGTCAGACACCGCCCGAGCGCGACCTGAACAAGCGCGCCCGCCAGTGCCTGTCGGCCTATGCCAATATGGAAGAGCTGATCAAGATCGGCGCCTACCGGACCGGCGCCGACCCCATCGTGGACCGGGCCATCGCCCTGAACCCCGCGCTGGAGGATTTCCTGGGGCAGGACAAGGACGATGCGACCCGTCTGGAAGACTCCTTCGTTCGGCTGGAGGCCATCCTGAACCAGGGCATGATCCACAGTGGCGAGTGACGAGTGGCGAGGGCGCTCGGGTCAGTTCCGCTGTTCACCGGCCGGTCGCTCGGCCAACGCCGAGAACTCGCCACTCGCCACTCGTCACCCGCCACTCATTCTTAACCTCTCGAACCGCATCGTGACCGCATGACCGCCTGGGCCCAATCCCTGATCCGCATCTCCAACTATGAGGTCGAGACGCTGCAGAAGCGCCTGGCCGAGATCGCCGAACGCCGCAGCCAGGCCGAGATCCGCATCGCCGTGCTGGACGCCGAGGCGGAGGCCGAACGCGACCGCGCCCGTCACGACGCCGACGCGGGGTTGATGCTGGGCGCCTATCTGAACGGCTGGAAGGCCCGGAAGACCGTCGCCGAATCCGATCTGTCGGCTCTGGACGCCGAGGAAGCCGGCGCCCGCGACGCCCTGACCGGCGCCTTCGAAGAGCTGAAGAAGTTCGAGCATGTGGCCGAAACCACCCGCCTGAACACGCTGATCGCCATCGCCAGGCGCGAAACCGCCGCCTTCGACGAACTGGGCCTGCGGAAGCGTGCGGTCTGACGACCGACAGCCTTCTTCCTCTCCCTGCGGGGGCGGGAACGGCATGACGCCGAACCGACGCACCCTCCTCGCCGCCCCGCTCGCGCTCTGCGCGGGGGGCCTCGCCGCCTGCGACCGCTTCGCCGCCGCCGAGCCGACGCCGCCTGTGGTTCCGCCGTTGAAGTCGGTCTCGCCCGCCCCGTTCGGCACGGCGATCAAGGCCATGCAGATCGACGACCCGGACTGGGTCGCCCTGGCCCGCGCCAACGTCTCCCAGCTCACGCCCGAGTGGGAGATGAAGATGGAATATGTCCTGGCGAACGGCCTGGGCCGCCCGAACTTCGACCGCACCGACCGCATCGCCGCCTTCGCCCAGGCCAATGGCATGGCGATGCACGGCCACACCCTGATCTGGTATTCGCAAGGGGCCGAGGCGTTTTCGGGCCTGACGGGCGCCGCCTTCGACCGGGCCTTCGACGGCTATATCGCCGCCATGGCCGGCCGGTATCGCGGCAAGGTCCGCAGCTGGGACGTGGTCAACGAGCCGATCCTGGACGACGGTTCGGGCATGCGCGACTGCCACTGGTCGGCGCGATACGGCCACGACGGCTATATCCTGCGCGCCTTCGAAAAGGCCCGGATCGCGGACCCGCAGGCCGTCCTGTTTCTCAATGAATACAATCAGGAAAGCGTGCCGGCCAAGGGCGCGCAATTCCTGAAACTGGTCGAGCGGCTGCTGAAGGCCGGCTGTCCGCTGCAGGGGCTGGGCCTGCAATCCCACCTGTGGATCGACATCCCCGAAGGCGTCATCGCCGCCTATATGCGCAAGATCGGTCAGTTCGGCTTGCCGATCCATGTGTCGGAGCTGGACTGCACCCTGAGGACCGACAGGCGGCTGGATTTCCGTGGTCAGGCCGACCGTCTGGCGGCCCAGGGCGCGCGCGTCACCGAACTGGCCTCGGCCTTCGCCGCCCTGCCCAAGGTCCAGCAGTTCGCCTTCACCGTCTGGGGTCTGCGCGACACCGACAGCTGGTATCGCCAGGGCGCCAAGGACGACGGCCGCGACAAGCCCCTGCCCTTCGACAGCTTCGGCCGCCCCAATCCGATAGCGGCAGCCCTGGCGGCGGGGTTCCAGGACTGACGACGGCCCCAAAAAGAAGAAGGCCCGCCGTCCCCGGCGGGCCTAACAAACTGGCTTGAGGTCAGACGCCAATCAGGCGGCGACGCTCTGGCCCGCTTCCGCCGGATCGCGCAGGACGTAGCCGCGGCCCCAGACGGTTTCGATATAGTGTTTGCCGTCGGCGGCGGTGGCCAGTTTCTTGCGCAGCTTGCAGATGAAGACGTCGATGATCTTCAGCTCGGGCTCGTCCATGCCGCCATACAGGTGGTTCAGGAACATTTCCTTGGTCAGGGTCGTGCCCTTGCGGAGCGAGAGCAGCTCCAGCATCTGGTATTCCTTGCCGGTCAGGTGCACGCGGTGGCCGTTCACCTCCACCGTCTTGGCGTCCAGGTTCACGGCGATGTCGCCGGTGTGGATGATGGCCTGGGCGTGACCCTTGGAGCGACGCACCACCGCATGGGTGCGGGCGATCAGCTCGTCCTTGTGGAAGGGCTTGGTCAGATAGTCGTCGGCGCCGCCGCCAAAGGTCTTGACCTTGGTTTCGATCTCGTGGCTGCCCGACAGGATCATGACCGGGGTGTTGATCTTGCCCACGCGCAACTGACGCAGCACTTCCAGGCCGCTCATGTCCGGCAGGTTCAGGTCCAGCAGAATGAGGTCGTAGTCATAGATCTTGCCCAGATCGATGCCTTCCTCACCCAGATCGGTGGTGTAAACGTTGAAGCCTTCGGACTTCAGCATCAGCTCGATGCTTTGGGCAGTTGCGTGATCGTCTTCAATCAACAGGACGCGCATTCGTGCCCCTCCAGGCCATAGCTTAGCGGTAACTACCCTGGCGAACGGCCGGGTAACCTTGTTCGCAGGTTAAGACGCGAAAACCTTAAGAAGGGTTAACGCCATCGGATTGAGTCGAATCCTAGGCTGATTTGCGAATCGGCGTCGAGAGTCGCGAGTCAACGATTCGAAATTTATTAACCATGATCACCCCTCGCTCCGACTGCGTCCCGTCTGCGTCCCGGCCTTCGCCCTCTGATCGCGCGCATTTGGCCGAACACAACCTCAAGTACCATAAGGCGCTACGACCGATTTTGACGCGATATAGGATTTTATTCCTATCGCGGGAAGCCGGCGGACTTAGAATGAGCCCCGTCGGACAGTCAGAAAGGACGAGGGCGTGATGTTGGAGGCGTACAGGGCGCCGGTTTCGCAGGAAGACCGGATCAAGGCGGGGCTGGCGGTGCATCTGGTGGCGGCGCGCACGGGGACGCGGCCCGAACAGATGGTGGGCGGCGGGCGGCTGGACCCCGGCGGGTCGCGGGCGCGCTGGCTGGCCATGTATCTGTCGCACATCGCCTTCGGCTGGACGCTGGAGCGGGTGGCCGACGTGTTCGGCATGAACCGGGCGACGGCGGGCAAGGCCTGCCGCTGGGCCGAGGACGAACGCGACCGTCAGCCGATCGACGACCTGTTGAGCCGGCTGGAGGTCTGTATCGACGACCTCTATCAGGCGCCGCCGTGCGAGTTGCAGCGATGAGCCGGGCGGTCGAACGCGCCCGCGCCCTGTTGGGACGGCCCGGCGCCTGGCTGGGTCAGGACGGGGCCGACTACGCCCTGCGTCTGGGGCCGGACCGGCGCGGGCGGGTCAGCCTGCGCCTCAGCGAGGACGAATTCCGCGCCCTGATCCAGACGCCCGGCCTGAAGCCCCGCGACCAGGGCGGCTGGATCGCGCGCGTCGCCGCGCCAGAGCGAGCGGCCGCCGCGCCGCCCGGCCGACCCGGCGTGATCCTGGGGGAACGTCAGGTGATGGACGAGGCGGGCCGCCTGGTCCTCAAGGCCGCCAATCTGGGCGAAAGCCCCATCGCCTGGCTGGCGCGGCGCAAGGACGTCTCGGGCCGACCCTGGCTGACGCCCGCCGACGTCGCCGCCGGCGAACGGCTGCGGTCCGATGTCGAAGCAGCCCGGCGCGGCCCGTCCCTGACCATGCGCTGGGACGCCCTGCCGCACGCCGGATCGGGCGGATCGGTCCGGGTCGAGCCCGGCGATCAGGCCCTGGCCGCCGCCCGCCGGATCGAAGAGGCCCTGAGCGCCGTCGGCCCGCGCCTGCGCCCGATCCTGAGCCGCATCTGCATCCACGGCGACAGTCTGAAACTCGCCGAAACCGGCCTGGGTCTGCGCCGCCGCCAAGGCAAGACCCTGCTGCGCCAGGCCCTTCAGGCCCTGGCCGAGCATTACGGGATCGGGTGAAGCGTCAATCGTGAGGGGTGAATGGCGCGCGCACCCCTCACGAACCCGCCGCCAGCGCGGCCTCTCGGATCCGGCCGACCATGCTGTTCAGGCCGTTGGCGCGCTGGCGGGTCAGGGCCGAGGGCAGGCCCAGGCGGTCCAGGGCGGCCCTGGCGTCGAAGGCCAGGATTTCGGCCGGGGTGCGGCCGGAATAGAGTTTCAGAAGCAGGGCGATATTGCCCTTGGACAGGGCGCTGTCGCTGTCGGCGGCGAACCACAGCCGGCCGTCGTCGGCGGGGTGGACGGCCAGCCAGACCTGGGCGGCGCAGCCGGGCACCTTGTTGGCCGGGGTCCGGTCGGCCGCGTCCAGCGGGGCCAGGTCCTTGCCCATTTCGATGACATATTCGATGCGCGGCTCCCAGTCGCCCAAGAGGTCGAAATCCTCGATCAGCGCGGCCAGGGTCTGGTCCAGGCTGTCGGTCGGGGGGGTGCGATCGGTCATGGGCGCCAGATAGGCCCGGCGGCCGTTAACGACAACCATCGGCTTTGTCCCCTGAAATTCATGGTGAACGCCCTCGGAAGAGTCGCCTCAGGGGGGAGCGGCCTCGCGCCGACTCAAGGCCGGGGGTAGTTTGATCCCCGGAAAGAACCACAGCCCGTCGTTTGAACATTCACCAGCATCACCGCTTTCAGGAGGACCGCCACGCGCCCGACGCGCGCGCCTTTTCGCCTGACGGTCTGGCGCGCGAAGGTCTGGCGTCTGAAGGTCTGGCGGGCGCCTCGCTGACGGCGGCGTGGCACGCGGGATGGGCGGCGGCGGTCACGCTGACGGCCCTGGGCGCCCCGTTCGTTCCGGGTCTGGTCCTGACGCCGACGACCCAGGCTGCCCTGCTGCTGACGGCCCTGCCCGGCGTGCTGGGCGTGGCGCTGGCGGCGCGCGACGGCGCCGGTCTGCGAGTCGTGTTGATGGGGGCCTGGTTGCTGGCGGCGACGGCGGCGGCGGGTCTGACGGGGGGCGTGACCGGCGCGGTTCCGGGCCTGGTGCTGCTGCCCTTGGCCGCCGGGATCGCCCTGGACCACCCCCGCGTCGGCGACGATCGACTGACGCGGGCGGGCGTCGTGGGGGCGGCCCTGCCCCTGCTGTCGGGCCTGATCTCGACCTGGATCAATCCGACCTCTTCTGCGCCGGGTCTGGCGACGGTTTCCGGCCTTCTTGTGCTGATCGCCCTGCTCGCCGCCCTGCGCCTGGCCTGGCGCGCGCGGCAGGGCCGTCTGAAGGCGGCCGAAGCCGAGACCGCCCGCCTGACCGCCCTCATGGGCGCGCAGCCGGGCCTGACCCTGGTGCTGGATGGGGCGGGCCGGGCCCTGGCCCACTGGGGCGCCGCGCCCCCGGCCGTGTCGGTCTCGGCCCTGAGCGACCAGGGCCTGGTCTCCACCGTCCATGCGCCCGAGCGTCCGGCGGTGACGGCGGCCCTGTCGCGCGCCCTGGCCGGCCAGGCGACCGAAATCCTGTTCACCCCCCGCACGGCCCTGGATCGGCGGGTCGTGCTGGTCCTGCGCCGGTTCGCGCGGCCGGACGCGCCCGTGCGCCTGATCGCCCAGGCCTTCGACGGCACGGCCCAGTTCGCCCGCGAGCTGCGGCTGGAGAACGCCCGCGCCGAGGCCGAGGCCCAGAGCGCGGGCAAGACCCGCTTCCTGGCCAATATGAGCCACGAGCTGCGCACCCCCCTGAACGCCGTCCTGGGCTTCGCCGACATCATGCGCCAGCGCCTGTTCGGCCCGCTGCCCGACCGCTACGCCGACTACGCCGAATCCATCCACCAGGCGGGCGGCCATCTGCTGGACCTGATCAACGACGTGCTGGACATGGCCAAGATCGAGGCCGAACGCTATCAACTGGCCCAGACCGACTTCGACGCGCGCGACGCGGTGTCGGCGGCCGTGGCCCTGTTGCGGCTGCAAGCCGACGACAAGGGGGTGCATCTGGCCGCCGTCCTGCCGACGCAAGCCCTGCCCGTCCACGCCGACCCCCGCGCCCTGAAGCAGATCGCGCTGAACCTTCTGTCCAATGCGGTGAAGTTCACCCCGGCGGGCGGATCGGTGACGGCCACCCTGGACGGCGTCGGCCCGGACCTGGAGCTGGCGGTGTCGGACACCGGCGTCGGCATCGCGCCCGAAGACCTGCAGCGCCTGGGCCGCCCGTTCGAACAGGCCGGCGGCGCCGACCAGAGGGCGCAAGGGACCGGCCTGGGCCTGTCCCTGGTCCGCAGCCTGACCGAACTGCACGGCGGGCGCATGACCATCGACAGCACCCTGGGCGAAGGCACGGCCATCGTCGTCCGCCTGCCCGTCCGCTCGCCCCCCGCCCTGCCGTTCGAACCGGCGGAGGAAGAGGCCGGCCTTCCGGGCCCCGTTCCCGTCTAAACGCAGATTGAAGGACGGTCGCCTTCCGTCTCAGGTCGCCACCTGGACCACAAGCTTGCCGAAGTTCCGGCCCTGAAGCAGGCCGATGAAAGCCTCGGGCGCCTTGTCCAGCCCGACCACGATATCTTCCCGGTATTTGATCCGACCCTCTCGGATCCAGCCTCCGACCTCTTCGTAAAAGGTCGGTCGCTGGTCTGTGAACTCGCGCTGGATGAACCCTCGCACCGTCAGGCTCTTGGTGAGCACGTCGCGCATCACCCCCGGCAGCCGGTCGGGACCGGACGCCATGGCCGGATCGTCGTTGTACTGGGCGATCAGGCCGCAGACCGGCACTCGGGCGAAGGGATTGAGCAGCGGGAAAACCACGTCCCAGACGTGACCGCCGACATTCTCGAAATAGACGTCGATTCCGTCCGGGCAGGCCGCCTTGAGCTGCACGGCGAAATCGGGCGCCCGATGATCGACCACGGCGTCGAAACCTAGTTCGTCACGCACGAAGGCGCATTTGTCGGCGCCCCCGGCGATGCCGACCGCCCGCGCGCCCTTGATGCGGGCGATCTGTCCCACGGTCGCGCCCACCGCCCCGCTGGCGGCGGCGACGACGACCGTTTCGCCGGGCTTTGGACGACCGATCGTCAACAAGCCCGCATAGGCGGTAAAGCCCGGCATCCCCAGGACGCCAAGCGCCGTGCTGACCGCCGCGTGGCTAGGGTCCAGCTTGCGCAGGCCCTCGCCATTCGAAACGGCGTAGCTTTGCCAGCCCGAATGCGAGAGCACGATGTCATTTTCGACGAAATCGGGATGGCGAGAGCGGACGACGCGCGCCACCGTTCCGCCTTCCATCACCCCGCCGATCTCAACCGGGTCGGCATAGGATTTCGCCGCGCTCATCCGGCCCCGCATATACGGATCCAGCGACAGGTAGAGAATCTGCAGCAGAACCTCGCCGTCGCGCGGGTCCGGAACCGGCCCCTCATCGATCCGGAAATCAGCCGGGGTCGGCAGGCCCGTCGGTCGTTGGGCCAACAGCACCCGCCTGTTGCTGGTCGTCATGTCCTCTGCCTTTTCGCACTGACCACGGGAACACGGTCCAGCCCGATATAGAAGTCAAAGAAACCTCGGCAAGGGAGCCGCCCCGCCTCTTGAACCCTGCCCCTAAACCCGGCCCATCGCCAGAAAGGCGCGGCCGGCGGCGAAGTCGCCGACTTCGAAGAGCGAGCGGGTCACGCTGCCGTCGCGGAAGACGAACTCGACCGTGAAGACCTCGCGCGGGTCCAGGCCCGTCAGGGCGTCGGCGGCGGCGGCGGGAAAGGTCCAGGCCTGGCCCGTCTCGCGGCCTTCGGCCAGCAGGCTGTCTTCCGCCGAGGCGACGCCGGCGGCCCAGAAGACGCGGCGCTGGGCCACGGGCGGCAGTTCGCGCGCCAGCCAGGGACGCGGCGCAACCGCCTTGTCGCGCAGCACCAGGCGAACCCCGGTCGGGCGCGACCGCCCCTGCCAGGACACCACGGCCGCCAGCTGATCGGGCCGGTTCAGGCCGCCCGTCACACCGAAGCGAACGGGCGAGGCGCCGGTGCGGCCGGTCTGGACCAGGCGCCAGGTGGGGCGGGCGTAGGCGGCGCGGTCGGCCGTCCAGTCGGCCCTCTGGCCCGGAAACACCATGCGGGCGGTGCGCGACCAGCCGGCGAAGGCGGTCTCCACCCGGCCCTTGACCGTCTTCAGGTCGCCGGAGGCGCACGGGGTCACGGCGGCGCGGGCGCGGGCGCGGGCGGCGGTCTCGGCCATCTGGCGGTCGTCGGCCCCGGCGCGCAGGGCCGCGCCGCGCGCCTGCCAGGCGGCGGCGTTCAGGGCGGCGGCCAACTGGGGCCGGAACAGGTTGCAGCGCTGGTGGGCGGCGACGACGAAGCTGCGCTCGTAATAGCGGTCCGCCGGGCCGGCCAGGGCCGAGGCCGGGACGGCGGCGATCAGCACGGCCGACAGCAGCGCCGAAAAGCGCGCTTGGGTCCGACGGGGGGAAGGGCCTATCCTCATGCCCCGACCCTTAGCCCGCCAGGGGTTGGGGTTCCGTGTTCGAGCAGGGTTAGCGAATTGCTTCTGTCCAGCGACCTGTGGGTCGGCGCCCTGATCCGCCGCGCCGAGATCGAAGGCGCCTATGCGACCGTCGTGAAGAAGGGCGACGCGCGCGCCGGCTCGGTCATCGTCAAGGTGTTCGACACCTCGATCCGCACCGCCCGCCTCTACACCGAAGCCTTCGGCGTGGACGGCGACCGCCTGTGGATCCAGCCCGTCGTCAGCGACAGCGAAAGCGAACTGGACGCCTATATCGCCCGCCAGAGCGGCTACGACCCCGATTTGTGGGTGGTGGAGATCGAAGACCGCCAGGGCCGCCACTTCATCACGGAGAAGGTGCAGGACTGACGCCGACCATCAGCCTTCGAACGCCGTAAGGATCGGACAAGGGCCATTTGCGGCGTCGGCGCAGCGCGCGGCCAGGGCCGTCAGGGCGTCGCGCGCCGCCTGAAGTTCGGCGATCCGGCGGTCAAGGTCGGTGATCCGCGCCTGGGCCAGCGCGCGGGCCTGAGCATGGTCGTGGCTCGCATCCAGCGCCAGCAGTTCGCCGATCTGCTCCAGGGTGAAGCCCGCGCCCTGGGCGGCGCGTATGAAGCGCAGACGCCGAATCTCGGCCGGACCGTAACGCCGCACGCCGCGCGCCCCGTCCGGCTTCGGCATCAGGCCGCGCCGCTGATAGTAGCGCACCGTCTCCACCCCGACGCCGCCGGCGCGGGCCAGGCCCGCGATGGTCGTCTCCGTCATGCCTTGACTCCGTACCATGGTCCGCACCCCACATGGGGTCAGACCCTGAAAAGGCCAAGTCGCAGGACCGCCCCCCCCATGACCACAGACATGACCACAGACATGACCACAGACATGACCCCCGCCAAAACCGCCGTCCTCTATCGCATGGTGATGGACAAGCACGTCTGTCCCTGGGGCCTGCGGGCGCGCCACCTGCTGAAAAGCGAAGGCTATGCGGTCGACGACCGCTGGCTGACGACGCGAGAGGAGACGGAGACGTTCAAGGCCGAACACGGGGTCAAGACGACGCCCCAGACCTTCATCGACGGGCGACGCATCGGCGGCTACGACGATCTGCGCCGGTTCCTGGGCAAGCCGGTCAGGGACAAGGACCGCAAGACCTATACGCCGGTTCTGGTCGTCTTCGCCGTCACCGCCCTGATGGCCGCCGCCGCCAGTTTCGCGGGCGGAACCCTTGCGAACCCGCGGACGCCGGAATGGTTCGTCGCCTTCTCCATGTGCGCCCTGGCGATGCTGAAACTGCGCGACCTGGACGGGTTCGCCACAATGTTCCTGGGGTATGACGTGCTGGCGCGGCGCTGGGTGTCCTACGCCTATGTCTATCCGTTCGTGGAGTTGGGCGCAGGCGTGCTGATGGTCGCGGGGGTGCTGCATTGGCTGTCGGTTCCCGCGGCGATGTTCGTCGGGATCGTCGGCGCCTGGTCGGTGTTCAAGGCGGTCTATATCCAGAAGCGCGAGCTGAGGTGCGCCTGCGTCGGCGGCGACAGCAATGTGCCGTTGGGCTTCCTGTCCCTGACCGAGAACCTGATGATGATCGCCATGGCCGCCTGGATGGGCTGGCGCGCCTGGGGGTGAGCGCGCCCGCGCAACCATCCGCCGATGTCGCCGTTTTCCAGCAAACGTCAACATTCGAAGAGCCGTCCATGTCCCGCCCCGCCCGCCTGACCTGCGCCATCGCCGCCCTTTCCGTCGCCCTGCCCGCCTTCGCGGCCGGCGCCGCCTCCGCCCAGACCACGCCCCGGCCCGAAGACCAGCTGGGCGCGCTTGTCGGCGCCCTGTTCGGCGACCGGCTGGGCCTATCGGCGATGGATCAGGCCTGGCTGCGCGGCCAGCGCCCCCTGCGCGACGGCCAGAGCCAGTTCGGCGGCCGGATCGACGCCGCCGTGCGCGCCGGCACGGTGTCCGTCTCGGCGGGGACGCGGCTGCGCGCCGACTACACCGGCCTGGTGGACCTGGAGACCCGCTACGCCGCCGACGGCCGGATCACCGCCCAGGAGCGCGCCGATCTGAACAGCCGCTACAACGCCCTGATCCAGACGCTGGATTCCGGCGCGGCCGGCTATGGCGAGACGGGCGGGGCCGCCGCCGGCCGCGCCGCCTTCGACAGCCGGGTGGACGCCGCCGTCGCCGCGCGTCGCCTGACCCGCACGGAGGCCACGCGCCTGAAGGCCGACTATCAGGCCGTGATCCAGCTGGAGGCGCGCTACCAGGCCGACGGCGTCCTGAGCGCCAGCGAGCGCGCCGATCTGGACAGCCGACTGGACGCCCTGGATACGCGCGTCGGGGACGGCCCCAACGCCACGGCCCCGGCGATGACGGCCCGCCAGCGCCTGGCGGCCCTGGACACCGCCGTCACGACCTCGGAACGCGCCGGCCGCATCGCCCGCGCCGAGGCGGCCGACATCCGCGTCGAACTGGGCGACCTGCAGCGGCTGGAAGCGGCCTATGCGCGGCTCAGCGTATCGGCCGACGACAGCGCCTATCTGGACCGCCGCATCGGCGAGCTGGAAAGCCGCGCCCGTCGCTGACGGGACGGCCTGATCGGGCCGACCTTGACTTCACGCGCTGGAGGGCGCATCTGCGCGGCATCGCACAATCGCGATCTCCGGCGTCTCCAGCGCGTGTGGGTCCGCTTTCGGACCTGACTGTAGCAGCCGCCGGCTCCTCATATTCATTCGCTGCCCGGACACGCGGGGCGGCGCCCGATCCACCCCGCGGGCCTCTTGCTTGAGGCTCTGTCGGGACTGGCGGTGCGCGGCCCGACGGCGTCATGCCATGGCCGATGCGCGTCGCCGAACGCGAAAGACATTGCTGTGAGCATCACCTTCGACTCCATGGGCCTGAACAAGGCCCTCCTTCAGGCCCTGGCCTCCACCGGCTATGTGAAGCCGACGCCGATCCAGGAAAAGGCCATCCCCGACGTCATGCTGGGCAAGGACCTTTTGGGCATCGCCCAGACCGGCACCGGCAAGACCGCCGCCTTCGCCCTGCCGATCCTGCATCGCCTGGCCGAAAACCGCACCCCGCCCGCGCCCCGCACCACCCGCGCCCTGATCCTGTCGCCCACGCGCGAGCTGGCGACCCAGATCGGCGACAGCTTTAAAGCCTATGGCGCCCATCTGGGCTTCCGGGTCGCGGTCATCTTCGGCGGCGTGAAAATACGGCGCCCAGGAGCGCGCCCTGCAACAGGGTCTGGACATTCTGGTCGCCGCGCCGGGCCGCCTCCTGGACCACATCCAGCAGAAGACCCTGGACCTGTCCTCGACCGAAATCTTCGTCCTGGACGAGGCCGACCAGATGCTGGACCTCGGCTTCATCAAGCCGATCCGCCAGATCGTCAGTCGGATGCCGGCGCGCCGCCAGAACCTGTTCTTCTCGGCCACCATGCCGACCGAGATCGGCAAGCTGGCGGGCGAACTGCTGAAGGACCCGGTCAAGGTCCAGGTCACGCCGCAATCGACCACGGTGCAGCGCATCAGCCAGTCGGTCGTCTATATCGAACAGGGCAAGAAACGCGCCCTGCTGACCGAGATGTTCAGCGATCCGGAATACAAGCGCTGCCTGGTCTTCACCAAGACCAAGCACGGCGCCGACAAGGTCGCCGCCTATCTGGAGGCCGGCGGGGTCGAGGCCGGCGCCATCCACGGCAACAAGTCCCAGCCCCAGCGCGAGCGCACCCTGGACGCCTTCAAGAAGGGCAAGCTGCGGGTGCTGGTCGCCACAGACATCGCCGCGCGCGGCATCGACGTGGACGGCGTCTCGCACGTCGTGAACTTCGAACTGCCGCATGTGCCGGAAAGCTATGTCCACCGCATCGGCCGCACCGCGCGGGCGGGCAAGGACGGCACCGCCGTCAGCTTCGTGGCCGGCGACGAGATGAAGCTGCTGCGCGACATCGAAAAGGTCACGCGCCAGAAGATCCCGGCCGCGGATCGCCGCAACGACAAGCAGTTGGCGGCGCTGGACGCCTCCATCATGGCCGCCGGCGTGGCCAAGAAGGCGACCCTGCCGGACCGCGAAGGCGGCGAGCGCAACGAGGGCGGTCATGGTCAGGGACGGGGCGGCCGTGGCCGCCGGGTTCCGCACCGCGACGGCGTGCGCCCGGAAGGCGGCGGCCAGCCGCACCGCCAGCGCCGCAACCGCCCCGGCGTCGAGGCGGCGGCGCCCCGCCCGGAAAAGACCTACAACCCCATGGCCGGCGAGAAGACGGCCCCCCGCGAACCGCGTCCGTCCGATACGCGCCAGCAAGAGCCCCGTCCGGTCGGCGAAATGAAGCGCCGCCCCCGTCGCCGCCCCTCGAACGGCGGCAAGGGCTATGGCGCGGCGAAGGGGTGAACTCGACCGGCCCGTAAGCGCAGCGGATCGAGGGACCGCCGCCTTTCCAACTCGTCATTCCGGGGCTGAGCGAAGCGAAGAACCCGGAAGCCAGAGCCTCGGTCGCGCTGCTGAACGCGCCCGAGGCCAGATGCGCGCCTCCTGGTTCCGGGCTCGTCCTGCGCCCCCGGAACGACGGTGGAATGATCCGCCGCGACGCAGCGCAACGAAAAACGGCGGCGCCTTTGCGGGCGCCGCCGTTGTCATGTCAGCCGGGGCTGAACGGACCTAGAAGTTCCAGGTCGCGCCCAGCGAGAAGCCGACGCCATTGCCCTTGGCCTCGCCGCGCAGGCTGGAGACGACCAGGCCGTTGCCATAGACGTCGCGGGTGTCGTTGATCGTCGCCGTGTCGATATCGATGTAGGTGACGGCGCCGTCGAACGTCATGGAGCCGACCGTCTTGGACAGGCCGGCGGCGTACAGCCAGCGGTCGCCGTCGGGGATGCGGGCGGTGCGGTGATCGTCCGGGGTCGGGGTCGGGTCATAGCCCACGCCCGCGCGGAAGGTCATGGTCGGGTCGATCTTGTAGTCGAAGCCGAGCGCGCCGGTGGTGACGTCGTCGTAGTCCTGAACGATGGTCGAGGCGCCGGTCGCACCGTAGTTGATGCGGATGGCGTCGAACTTGCTCCAGCCGATCTGGTTGACCTGGGCGTTCAGGGTCAGGCGGTCGTTGACGGCGTAGCGGGCCGAAACGGTGGCGTACCACGGCGTGGTGAACCTGGCCGCGCCGTCGGCCGAGACGTTGGCGCCGGCCAGAACCCCGGTCAGGCCCGAGATGTTCACCGTGCCATCCAGCTCGTGCTTGATTTCCGAACGGTAGGACAGGCCCAGGTCCAGCTTGCCGAAATGCATCTGGGCGCCGGCGTTCCAGCCGTAGTTCCAGCCATCGCCTTCCAGTTGATTACGGCCGTCCGTCGACGGAGACACGACATAGGCCGGCGACAGGACGGCCGGGATCGGCGCGTTCGGCAGGGCCGACGACAGGGTGGCCTTGGCGTACTGGGCGTCGAAGCCGGCGCCGACGTCCAGCCAGTCCGTGACCTTCATCGCGCCGACCAGGCTGATGTTGGCCGAGCGCAGTTCGGACGTCAGGGCGTCGTAACGGGCGAAGTCGTCCGGCAGATATTTGGTGGTGAAGTTGTACGGCGCCTGGACCGCCAGGCCGATGTTGAAGCGGTCGCCGATGGGGGTCGAGACGGCGAAGTTCGGCACGACGCCGCTTTCGACCACGTCATGGACATGCGGGTCGCCGTTGACCGGATAGGTGCGGCTGACGAGGCCGACGCCGGTGACAGGAACGTTGTAGGTCAGGGTCGAACCGCGGTCGTCGACGCTGGAATCCAGGATCAGGCCGTGCAGGCCCGTATAGACTTCGCGCTGGGTTCCGGCGATGGCGGCGGGGTTCCACCACAGCGACTGGACGCCCTTGTCGGCGCCGACGCCGGCGTTGGCCCGGCCCTGGCCGCGGGTCGATTGTTCCTGAACGTAGAAGGAGCCGGCCATGGCGGGCGCGGCGACGCCCGCCAGCAGGGCGGTGGTCAGGGCGATGCCGCCCATGCGAGCGATATTCCTGGAGGTCATGTTACTTCCTAAGTAAAGGCCCCCGCCATCGACGCGGCGGTGGGGTGTCGGGGAGAGACGGCGCCACAGCGCTTTCGACCGGAAAGCGTTGCATGCATGGCCGCTCTCTGCTCCGATCCGGGCGAAACTGTGTCGCAAAAGCTGCACACGATCACACCACCGAGAGGTTCCGTTGCGGCAAGAAGCGGTCCCCTAATCCCGAAGTTTCGCAGCGTGGCCGGCTTGCCGCGCGCCCTGGGCGGATTTCTTTGCCGCCTTCGCTCGCCCCAAGGTCGCCTTGTGCATCCGTGATATAAGGGCCATCTGCATCGCGCCCCGCCTCAAAGCCTGATCGAAGACCCCCATGTACGAAACGCCCGAACTGGAAACCGACGTCCTGGTCCGTTCCAGCGCCATCCGCATCCACGCGCCCGAGGATTTCGAGGGCATGCGCAAGGCCGGTCGTCTGGTGGCCGAGGCGTTGGACATGATCGCCGCCCATGTGAAGCCGGGCGTGACGACCGGCGCCATCGACGACCTGATTCGGGAATTCACCCTGGACCACGGCGGCCTGCCCGCCTGCCTGGGCTACAAGGGCTACGAGAAGACGGTCTGCACCTCCATCAACCACGTCGTCTGTCATGGGATTCCCGGCGACAAGGTTCTGAAGGACGGCGACATCGTCAACATCGACCACACCGTCATCGTCGATGGCTGGCACGGCGACAGCAGCCGGATGTATGCGGTGGGCGAAATCAACGCCCGGGCGAAAAAGCTGATCGACGTCACCTATCAGTCGCTGGAGATCGGGCTGGAACAGGTCAAGCCGGGCAATACGTTCGGCGACATCGGCTTCGCCATCCAGAAGTTCGTCGAGGCCCAGCGCATGAGCGTGGTGCGCGACTTCTGCGGCCATGGCATCGGCCGGGTCTTCCACGACAGCCCCAACGTCCTGCACTATGGCCGCAAGGGCGAGGGCGCGACGCTGAAACCGGGCATGTTCTTCACCGTCGAGCCGATGGTGAACCTGGGCAAGCCGCACGTTAAGGTCCTGTCCGACGGCTGGACCGCCGTGACGCGCGACAAGTCCCTGTCCGCCCAGTGCGAGCACACCATCGGGGTGACGGAAGACGGACTGGAAATCTTCACGGCGTCACCGGCGGGGCTGTTCCGGCCGAACTGACGCGAAGCGTCTCTGCGCCTCACGATTGGAGCGTCCTTCCGGGGCGTCCGAAGGACGAACCCGGAAGGACGCTCCCCAATTGTTGTCCGGCGTAGCTTGGATGTAGAAGCGCACCCTTGATCCCGCCTCGCATTCCGCACAGGTTGTGCGAGAGCGGAGGGGACATGCTCGACCATACGCCGCCGGGCCCGGATGCGCCCGCATCCAAGACCAGGCCCCGCCACGGCGGGCATCGGGACCGTCTGCGCGAACGGGCGGCGAAGGGCGGGCTGGACGCCCTGCCCGACTACGAGCTGCTGGAGCTGCTGTTGTTCCGCAGCGTGCCCTACAAGGACACCAAGCCGCTGGCCAAGGACCTGTTGGCGCGGTTCGGCGGGCTGGAGGGGATCGGGGCGGCCAGTCACGAGGCGATCGAGGGTCAGGTGGCGCGGTCCATGAGATACGCCGTCGGCAAGGCGACGCGGGCGGTGGCGCTGGACCTTCAACTGATCTTCGACGTGACGCGACGGATCGCGCGCGAGCCGACGGAGAAACGGCCGGTCATCTCGTCGTGGACGGCGCTGCTGGCCTATGTCCGCGTGGCTCTTCAGCACGAGCCGCGCGAGCAGTTCCGGGTCATCTACCTGGACAAGAAGAACCAGTTGATCCTGGACGAGGTGCAGAACCGGGGCACGGTCGACCATGCACCGGTCTATCCGCGCGAGGTGGTGCGGCGCGCGCTGGAGCTGTCGGCCAGTGCCTTGATTCTGCTCCATAATCACCCCTCTGGCGATCCAACGCCCAGCCGCGCCGACGTGGAGATGACCAAACAGGTGGTGCAGGCCGGCCGACCGCTGAACATCGAGGTCCACGACCACCTGGTCGTCGGCCGCGACGGGGTGGCCAGCTTCAAGCAATTGGGCCTGATGTGAGGCGGGATTTCACCGATCGTTAAGCCTGATCCGCCACCTTTTCCCCATGACCCTGTCCTCGGTTCCCCCCACGTCCAGCCTGCCCGTGAACCGACTGGCGGAGGGGCGCGCCGAACGGCAGGCGGCCGAGAACGATCGGGCGACGACGCGGCTGCGCGAGGCGCAATCGGCCCTGGCGACGCTGAAACAGCGGACGAGCGCTGCATCCGACGCACGCAAGGCCGCCGCCAAACAGAAGGTGGACCAGATCCGCGCCCGGCTGCAGATGCTGAAGATGACCAGCCCCGTTGATCCCAAGGCCGTGGCCCAACTGGCGCGAGAGCTGAAGGCGGCGGTCAGCGCCTACGCCGGGACGGGCGGCGCCCCGCAGGACCTGGCCGACGGCACGAAGGCGGCCGCCCAGACCACCCAGGCCGAGGCCCAGGCGGGAGACTCGACGGTCGCGGCCTCGCAGCAGACGCCGAATGATCAGTCCGGCCAGACGACAACGGCCGGCGACGCCGAAACCGACGCCAAAACCGGCTCCGAGCCCGATGCCGAAGCCGAAGCCGACAAGGCGGACAAAACGGCCGCGACCGAGACCAATCCCTATCGCCGCATGGCGCAGGAGGCCGAGGCCCGCACGGCCGAGACGGCGAGCCGCAACGCCGCCGCCCAGGCCGACCGCGACTTTCTGAGCGAGGCGCGTCGTCTGGCCGACGCCCTCAAGGCCCTGGCCAGACGCCCGGCGACGGCGCGGAGCGACGCGGACGACCGCGCGGCCAAACAGGCCGTGGCAGAGACGCAGAAGGCCGTCGAGGACGCCAGCCGGACCTTGGGCGGCGGCCTGCTGACGCTTACGGTGTGAAACCATGTCGCGGAACCGGCTGACCACCGACCGCCTGGTCCTTACGCCCGCCACCCTCGGCGACCTGACCGACCTGCTGACCTTGTGGAAGAACGAGGACTTCACGCGCCACATCATGGGCCGCGCCCTGTCGGAGGAAGAGATCTGGTTCCGCCTGCTGCGCGACCTGGGCCACTGGGCGGCGCGGGGCCACGGGAACTGGAGCGTCCGGCTGCGCGACGGCGGCGACTATGTCGGCAGCGTGGGCGTGTTCGACTATCGCCGCGACCTGGACCCGCCCTTCGATGCGCCCGAACTGGGCTGGGGCGTGGCGCCGGCCTTTCAGGGGCGGGGCTATGCGGCCGAGGCCCTGACGGCCGTGCTGGGCTGGGCCGACCGCGTTCTTGGGGCCCCGCGCACCGTCTGCATGATCGCGCCGGAAAACCTGGCGTCCTTGAAGCTGGCGGCGCGCGTCGGCTACCGCGCCTATGCGACCGCGATCTACAAGGATCATTCGGTCCAGCTGTTCGAACGGCCGTGCGCCGGGGCGTAGGCAGCCATTAAGGTTTCTGCGGCAGATTATGCGCCGAAAGACCGCCCGAAGTCCGTCCAGAGCCGCCCATGCCCATGTCCGTCGAAACCCTGCGACAGCATCTAGTCGACGCCTTCCCCGATGCGGAGATCGCGATCGAGGATCTGGCGGGCGACGGCGACCACTATCGCGCGCGCATCGTCTCGACCGCCTTCGCCGGCGTGCCGCGCGTGCGCCAGCACCAGATGGTCTATGCGGCCCTGAAGGGCCAGATGGGCGGCGAACTGCACGCCCTGGCGCTCGAAACCGCCGCTCCGGAAGGCTGAATCATGCGCTATCGTCCCTTCGGCGCGACCAGCTCCGCCGTTTCCAGCATCACCCTGAGCTTCGGCGACGAAGCCCTGGCGCGCGGGCGCAAGGCGGCGCTGGAGCTGATCTATTCCGCCCTGGAGGCCGGGGTGAACACCTTCCGGCTGGAGACCGCCGACCCGGTCGCCGCCGAGGTGCTGGGCGAGGCCCTGTCCTATGTCGAGCGCAGCCTGGTGTGCGTGATCCTGACCCTGGGCGTCGGCTACGGCCGGGGTCCGGATCGGGACTTTTCGGCCGAGGGCATGACCGGCGCCATCGACCGCGCCCTGCATTTCTCCGGCCTGGGCTGGATCGATCTGGCCCTGCTGCAGGAGCCGGGCGAGCATGAACTGCCCCAGGCGTCGCTCCAGGCGCTGAAGACCCTGCGGGCGACCGGGCGGGTCAAGCTGCTGGGCGTGGCGGGCGGCGGCCAAGTGATGGACGCCTATGTCTCCACCGGCGCCTTCGACGTCCTGGCCACGCCGCTGGACATCAACGTCGACTGGCGCATCCGCAACCGCATCCGCACGGCCCGCCAACAGGATATGGCGGTCTTCGCCTACGACTATTTCCACGACCGGCGGCGGCGTTCTCCGGACGAGCCGCTCTTCAAGAAGGGCCTGTTCGGCCTGGGCAAGGCCAAACGTCCGCCGGACACGCCGCAGAAGGACGCCTTCGGCTTTCTGTATCGCACCCAGGGCTGGACGGCCGAGACCATCTGCCTGGGCTATGTGCTCAGCGATCCGTCGGTTTCCAGCGTCATCGTGCGGGCCGCCGATGTCGAGCAACTGGCGCTCCTGACCGCGGTTCCCGAGCGCGACATGCCTCCCGGCCTGGCCGCCCAGATCGAAATGGGTCGCGTGATCGCCAGCGATGCGGCCTGACGCCGCCGCCGGATCACGGCCTCGCGCCTTGACCTGAGCCCCCGGCCTCCCTAGCTGACGGGCTTCACGAAAGGCCCTTAACCGTGACCGACACCGCCTCCGCCGACCCCGTCCACGCCTTCATCGGCGACACCGTCGCCCAGCACGACGTGGTGCTGTTCATGAAGGGCACGCCGGACCAGCCGCGCTGCGGCTTCTCCTCCCTGGCGGTGCAGATCCTGGACCATGTCGGCGCGGCCTTCGTCGGCGTGGACGTGCTTCAGGACGAGGCCCTGCGCGAAGGCATCAAGACCTTCACCGACTGGCCCACCATTCCCCAGCTCTATGTGAAGGGCGAGTTCGTCGGCGGTTCGGACATCATCCGCGAGATGTTCCAGGCGGGCGAGCTTCAGGCCCTGATGGCCGAAAAGGGCGTCGTCCTGGGCGAGGTCTGATGGCCCGCGCCCTCCTGACGCCGCGCGAGGACCGAGAGGTCTTCGTCGTTCCGCTGGAGGTCCGGCCGGAACACATCGACGCCAACGGACACGTCAACAACGTCGTCTATGTCGGCTGGCTGCAGGACGCGGGCACGGCCCACTGGAACGCGCGCTTCGACGAGGCGACGCGGGCGAAATGGTCGTGGGTCGCGACCCGGCACGAAATCGACTATCTGCGCGGGATCGAACCCGGCGCGACCGGCGTGGTCGCCCGCACCTGGGTCGGCCAGCCGCAGGGGCCGCGCTTCGATCGCTATGTCCGCATCGAGGACGCCCAGGGCCGCGTCTGCGCCCAGGGCGTCACCGAATGGGTGCTGGTGGACGCCGCGACCCTGAGGCCGCAGCGTATTCCGCCCGCGATGCTGAGCGTGTTCGAAGCTATTTCAGCGGGTTCATGATCCGCGCCGGCGTGCCGGGCGCCAGGCCCAGGTCGGCGTAGGTCCAGCGCAGTTCCACGCCGTCGGGCGCCAGGGCCTTGCACAGGTCCGGCTTGGTCCGGCGCAGGGTGATCTCGGCGGGCGAGCTGTCCGACACCAGGACCTCGAAGTCCGACGCCTGGGTGCAGCCGTTGGAATCGATCCGCGCGACCAGGGCGCCGTCGACGAAGCGGGCCTGACGGATCGCCTCCCCGACGGGCGCGTCGTTGCGCGAGACGTTGACCACCATCTTTTCCCCGGCGTCGCTGTCATAGATGACGCAGGCCGACAGCAGCGGCGCGGCCAGGGCCGCGATCACCAGTCCCTTGACGACGGCGCGCATCACTGACCCGCGGGCGCGGTGACGACGCGGGTGGTCGGCTTTTCGGTCGAGACGATGATGCAGCCCGACAGCAGCGGGGCGGCGATGGCGATGGCGAGAGCGAGACGAAGCATTGGTGTGTTCCCCAGTTGAAGCTTGACCCTTACTTGGCGCGCCGGCGGGGTCCAAGGCACGTTAATTCGCGGCAAGGCAGATGAACAATCGGACAGGCCCGGGCTTGATCGCGGCCCGAGAGGGCTTAGCTGGAAATCCTCCTCGCCGTTCGGACACTGCCCATGAGCCTGCTGTTTTCACCCCGCCGCGTCGGGCCGCTGACGCTGAAGAACCGCATCGTCGTGGCGCCCATGTGCCAGTATTCGGCCGTCGACGGTGTGGCCCAGCCCTGGCACGCCCAGCACCTGGGCCGACTGGCCGTCTCCGGCGCCGGCCTGGTCATCGTGGAGGCGACGGGGGTGGAGGCGGCCGGCCGCATCACCCCGGACGACACCGGCCTGTGGAACGACGCCCAGGCCGAAGCCTTCGCCGACATCCTGAAGGGAATCCGCACCTATTCCGACACGCCCATCGGGGTGCAGCTGGCCCACGCCGGGCGCAAGGCCTCGACCAGCGCGCCATGGAAGGGCGGCGGCGCCCTGTCGGCCGACGATGGGGCCTGGGAGACCTTCGCCCCCTCGGCCCTGCCCTTCCGCGACGACTGGCACACGCCCACGGCCATGACCGAGGCGGACATGGACCGGGTGGTCGACGCCTTCGTCCAGGCCGCCCGCCGCGCCGACCGGGCCGGGTTCGACCTGGTCGAACTGCACGCCGCCCACGGCTATCTGCTGTGCGAATTCCTGTCGCCCCTGTCGAACCAGCGGACCGACGCCTATGGCGGCTCGGCCCGGAACCGGGCGCGCTTTCCGCTCAGGGTGGCCCAGGCTCTCCGCGACGCCTGGCCCCGGACCAAGGCCCTGGGCGCGCGCTTCAACGGCTCGGACTGGATCGAGGGCGGGGTGAGCCTGGAGGAGGTCATGGCCTTCGGCCAGGCTCTGCACGCCCTGGGCTACGACTATCTGCACCTGACCAGCGGCGGCAACGTTCCGCGCGCCGCCATTCCCGGCGACCAGCCCGGCTATCAGGTCGCGTTCGCCGAGGCGATGAAGGCCGCCGCACCCGAGGCGACGGTCATGGCGGTGGGTCTGATCTTCGATCCGCAACAGGCCGAAGCTGTCGTGGCGTCGGGTCAGGCGGACCTGGTGGCCATCGCCCGCGCGGCGCTGGACGATCCGAACTGGCCGCGTCACGCGGCCGTCGCCCTGGGCGCGCCCGAGGACTTGCCGGCGCAATACGCCATGGCCGCCAGAGGCCGCTGGCCCGACTACGGTCGGTCGCTCTGACCCCTCAGGCGCGGCGCTTCAGGTCTGGGGCAGCTGGTAGGGGTTGTTGACGCTGACGGGAGAGCCGGGCTTCAGGCCCAGTTCCTCGAACGACCACTTCAGCTCGACCCCTTCGGCGCGGTTGTCGCGGCACTTGTCCTCGTCGATGCGGCGCAGGGTGATGACGGCGTTGCCGCCCTGCAGGCTGACGATGGGGATCAGGTCTTCCTTGCGTGTGCAGCCGTTGGAGCTGACCCAGAAGACGGCCTGGTCCTTGGTGAAGGCGGCGGCGTGGATCGGCTCCAGGGCGCCGGGCATGCCGACGGTGGAGACGGTCGGTTCGCCGTCGCTCGCGCAAGCGGCCAGGCTGGCCGATGCGGCGGCGATCACAGCCAAGCGTTTCATGATGGAGTCGCGCAACAGACGACCTCCCCTGCCTCGAAGCCTGAACCGGCCGAGAATGCGCCTGTTCGCCCGTCGAGGGAACAGGATATAAAAACGAAAGGCCCCGGACGAATCCGAGGCCCTCCAAACTCAAATCCAGAAGCGGCTCAAGTCGGCCGAAGGCCGATAGCCGCTCTGAAGAAAGCTCCGCTTACGAAGCGTAGTATTCGACGACCAGGTTCGGTTCCATCTTCACCGGATACGGCACGTCCGACAGTTCCGGGACGCGGACGTAGCGAACGGCGAACGAACGGTCCGACAGTTCCAGATAGTCCGGCACGTCGCGTTCCGACGACTGCTGGGCTTCCAGCACCAGGGCCATGTTGCGCGACTTTTCCTTCACCGAGACGACGTCGTCCGGCTTCACGCGATAGGAGCCGATGTCCACCTTCTTGCCGTTGACCAGGACGTGGCCGTGGCTGACGAACTGGCGGGCGGCCCAGACGGTCGGGACGAACTTGGCGCGATAGACGACGGCGTCCAGGCGCGATTCCAAGAGGCCGATCAGGTTTTCCGAGGTGTTGCCCTTGCGGCGCGTCGCCTCGTCATAGGTCTTGGCGAACTGCTTTTCGGTGATGTTGCCGTAGTAGCCCTTCAGCTTCTGCTTGGCCTTCAGCTGCAGGCCGAAGTCGGAAACCTTGGACTTGCGGCGCTGACCGTGCTGGCCGGGGCCGTAGGAGCGCTTGTTGACCGGCGACTTGGCGCGGCCCCACAGGTTTTCACCCATGGCGCGGTCGATCTTGTATTTGGCGCTGTGGCGCTTGGACATTCTATTCTCTTTTCAGCGATGCGGCCCGGCGTCCCCTGGATTGGGAATGCGATCTCAACGGCGGTCCACGCATCTTCCGTCATCAATCCCGCCTGCGGCGAACCGAGACGTGGAAGGCGGCGCTTATGG
Organism: Brevundimonas sp. SORGH_AS_0993; assembly: GCF_030818545.1. Lineage (NCBI taxonomy): Bacteria > Pseudomonadati > Pseudomonadota > Alphaproteobacteria > Caulobacterales > Caulobacteraceae > Brevundimonas > Brevundimonas sp. SORGH_AS_0993. Next base: position 2,621,616 of record NZ_JAUTAH010000001.1, on the reverse strand, counting down.
CCATGCGGACCTTCGGAGTCAAGCCGGACGGGCCGTTAAGCACGATGGCGCGGAACCATGCCGCAATCTCTCCCTTCCCTCTGCACACGACACCGCCGAGGGAGGAAAGGAGGATTGAAATGCGAACCGACAAGAACAGCTTTCAGGCCGGCCTGTCCGACCGCGGCTTCGAGACCCTGAAACGCAAGCTGGTCGATCTGGTCGAACCGTTGAGCGACCATCAACTGCTGGATCTGGCCGACGGCATTCACGAGATGCTGCGTCAGCGTCGCGCGGTGCGCCAGCATCACGCCGAACGGATGAACGACCGCATCTGGCGCGCCGTCGACCTGCGCATCTGACGAGAACGCCCGCCGGAGCGGTCTCCGGCGGGCGTCACAGTCTTCGATTCAGGGCCGCCTTACTTGGCGGCGTCGAACAGGGCGTTGACCTTGTTCCAGTTCACCACCGACCAGAAGGCCTTCAGATAGTCGGCGCGGCGGTTCTGGTACTTCAGGTAATAGGCGTGTTCCCACACGTCGGCGGCCAGCAGGACCGCGCCCTTCTCCTCGACCACGTCCATCAGGGGATTGTCCTGGTTCGGGGTGGAGGTGATCTTCAGCTTGCCGTCCTGAAGGATCAGCCAGGCCCAGCCCGAGCCGAACTGGCCGGCGCCGGCGGCGTCGAAATCGGCTTTGAACTTGTCCAGCCCGCCCAGGTCGGCGTCGATCTTGGCGGCCAACTCGGCCGAGGGCTCGCCCGTCTGGCCCTGTGGCGCCAGCAGTTCCCAGAACAGGCTGTGGTTCCAATGGCCGCCGCCGTTGTTGCGCACGGCCTTGGGCAGTTTGGAGATGTTGGCGAACAGGTCTTCCAGCGACTGGCCCTGCAGGGCGGCGTCGGCGTCCACGGCCTTGTTCAGGTTGTCGACATAGGTCTGGTGGTGCTTGTCGTGGTGGAAGGTCATCGTCTCCTTGTCGATGGCCGGCTCCAGGGCGTCATAGGCGTAGGGCAGCGGGGGCAGGGTGAAGGCCATGGGAGGTTCCTCTTTCCGACAGATCTTGATGGGCTGCACATAGGCGCCCGTTCGTGAAACCCAAGCGACAGTGCGGAGTTTCGTTCCGCCTTATCCGCCGCCAACGGTCAAGCTGGCAAGTTCGACTTCAGACAGTCGCGCACGGCGCGCTTCAGGTCCCCCGGCGCATTGGGTTCGTCCACCCCTTCGGCGGCGAAGACGGCCTTGACCGCGGCGTCCAGCCCCTTGGGCAGGGCCTCGACCACGCGGCGCCGGCCCTTTTCGTGCAGGCAGAAGCCCACCTCGCGGCAGAGGGCGGCGAACATCGGTTCATAGGCGTCGAGAGCGGTCATGCCGCCGCCTTAGCACCGCCCGGCGCGGCGGGACAGACGCTCAACCCTTCAGCCGTTCGGCGTGGAAGGCGATGTGGTCGGCGATGAAGCTGGCCATGAAGAAGTAGGAGTGGTCGTAGCCGGGCTGGATGCGGATCGTCATCTTCTGGCCGGCGGCGTCGGCGGCGGCTTGCAGCAGTTCGGGCTTCAGCTGGTCGGTCAGGAAGCTGTCGGCGTCGCCCTGGTCCACCAGGATGTCGTCATAGACCCCGCGCGCGGCCCCGGCCGCGATCAGTTTCGCCGCGTCGTGGCGGTCCCTGGCGGCGCGATCCTGCCCTAGATAGGCGGTGAACGCCTTTTCGCCCCAGGGGCAGCGGGTCGGCGAACAGATGGGGGCGAAGGCCGAGACCGAGCGGAACAGGTCGGGATGGTTCAGGGCCAACGTCAGGGCGCCGTGGCCGCCCATGGAATGGCCGCTGATCGACCGCGCCCCGGTCGTAGGGAAGTTCGCGTCGATCAGGCCGATCAGCTCGTCCGTGACATAGGTTTCCATGCGGAAATGCGGCGCCCAGGGGCCTTGCGTCGCATCGACGTAGAAGCCCGCGCCCTGGCCCAGGTCATAGGCCGGATCGTCGGCCACCCCTTCGCCGCGCGGGCTGGTGTCCGGCGCCACGACGATGAGGCCATGCTCGGCGGCGGCCCGATAGGCGCCGGCCTTGGTGGTGAAATTGTCCTCGGTGCAGGTCAGGCCCGACAGCCAGATCAGCACGGGAAACGGCCCCGGTCCGCCCGGCGTGAAGACCGACAGGGTCATCGGCGTACCGGTCGCTGTGCTGTCGTGCTTCAGATAGCGCAGGGTTCCGCCGTGGACGGCGTGGGTCTTGATGGTTTCCATTCAGACGCTCTTTCGGTGCATGGCGCAGATCTTGTTGCCCGACGGATCGCGCAGATAGGCCAGGATCATCGGCCCGAACGGCCCCTGACGCTCGCCGGGCGGGTCCTCGATGGCGCGGCCGCCGGCGGCGACGCCGGCGTCATGGAAGGCCCGAACGGCGTCGGCGTTTTTGGCGTAGAAGCCAATGGTGCCGCCGTTGGCGTGGCAGGCCGGTTCGCCGTCGATCGGCTTGCCGACCGCGAAGGCGCCCAGCCGCGTCCGCCACCAATAGCGCCCCTTGAGGTCCGGCCCCTGCCCCGGCTCGACGCCCAGCGCCCCCAGGGCGGCGTCGTAGAAGCGGCGCGAAGCCTCGACGTCGTCGGCGCCGACGGTGACGTGGGTGAACATGATCGAACCTCCCTGATCCAGGTCCGTTTCTATAAACAACGAACCCAGACGCTCCGCAAGTCGATCAGAACACCACCACCGACCGGATGCTTTCGCCCGCGTGCATCAGGTCGAAGGCTTCGTTGATGCGTTCCAGCGGCAGGGTGTGGGTGATCATGGGGTCGATCTCGATCTTGCCGTCCATGTACCAGTCGACGATCCTGGGCGTGTCGGTGCGGCCGCGCGCGCCGCCGAAGGCCGAGCCGCGCCAGACGCGACCCGTGACCAGCTGGAACGGGCGGGTGGCGATCTCCTTGCCCGCCTCGGCCACGCCGATGACGACGCTCTCGCCCCAGCCGCGATGGCAGGCCTCCAGCGCCTGGCGCATCACCACGGTGTTGCCGGTGCAGTCGAAGGTGTAATCCGCGCCGCCGCCGGTCAGTTCGACCAGATGGGCCACCACGTCCGACACGTCCTTCGGATTGACGAAATGGGTCATGCCGAAACGACGGCCCCACGCCTCCTTGTCGGGGTTCAGGTCCACGCCCACGATCATGTCGGCGCCGACCATCTTCAGACCCTGGATGACGTTCAGGCCGATGCCGCCCAGGCCGAACACGACGGCGTTGGCGCCCGGCTCCACCTTGGCCGTATTGACCACCGCGCCCACCCCCGTCGTCACGCCGCAGCCGACGTAGCAGGCCTTGTCGAACGGGGCGTCCTTCCTGATCTTGGCCACCGCGATCTCGGGCAGGACGGTGTAGTTCGAGAAGGTGGAGCAGCCCATATAGTGGGCGATGGCCTGCCCCTTGTAGGAAAAGCGGCTGGTGCCGTCGGGCATCAGCCCCTTGCCCTGGGTGCCCCGGATGGCGGTGCAAAGATTGGTCTTGCGGCTGAGGCACGACTTACACTGGCGGCATTCCGGCGTGTAAAGCGGGATGACGTGGTCGCCGACCTGCACCGAGGTCACGCCCGGCCCCACCTCGACCACCACGCCGGCGCCCTCGTGGCCCAGGATGCTGGGGAAGAGGCCCTCCGAGTCCAGCCCGTCCAGCGTATAGGCGTCGGTGTGGCAGACGCCCGTGGCCTTGATCTCGATCAGCACCTCGCCGGCGCGCGGGCCTTCCAGATCGACCTCGACGATCTCCAGCGGACGTTTGGCCTCGAAGGCGACGGCGGCGCGGGTTTTCATGATGCTCGATTCTCCGGAGGGCCCTATCGCTCGCCGCGCGTCCCCGCCTGCGCGGGGATGACGAAGCTCGCTGCGTGAGGGACAAAAGCGATGATTTCCCGCCCGTTCTAGGCCGGATCGTGCGGCGTCGAAATGGCGACAAACGCAAAACATTATTGCCTGACAGGGATAATCATGCTGCTTCATCCGCATGAGCAGCCGCTGGGACGGGATCGACGAATTCACCGCTGTCGCCGAACAGGCCAGCTTCTCGTCCGCCGCGCGTCGGCTGGGCCTGTCGACCTCGGCTGTCAGCCGGGAGATCGCGCGGCTGGAGGACCGGCTTCAGACCCGCCTGCTTCACCGCACGACCCGCCGGGTGGAGCTGACAGACGCGGGCCGCGACTTCCTGGCCCGCTGCCGCCGTCTGATCGACGAAAGGGACGAGGCCCTGGCCGCCGTCCAGCCCGACGACCAGGCGCCGCGCGGCCTGCTGCGGATGACCTGTTCGGTGTCGTATGGCGAGCGGTTCGTCGCCCCCGCCGTCAACGCCTTCGCCCGCCAGAACCCGGAACTGCGGATCGACCTGGACCTGGACAACCGGCTGCGAGACCTGGTCGGCGACGGCTATGACCTGGCGGTGCGGTTCGGCCATCTGACCGACTCGCGGCTGATGGCGCGGCGGCTGGCCTCGCGGCGGCTGATCCTGTGCGCCAGCCCCGACTATCTGGAGAAGCGAGGCGCGCCGCGCGACCTTTCCGAGATCGCCAGCCACGACGGGCTGCTCGGCTCGGCCGAACATTGGCGCTTCACCGAGGCGGGGCGGGAAGTGGCCCTGCGCCCCAGCGGCCGCTGGCGCTGCAACTCGGGCGCGGCGGTGCTGGATGCGGCGCTGCAGGGGTTGGGCCTGTGCCAGTTGCCGGACTTCTATGTGACGGACGCCCTGGCCTCGGGCGCCCTCGTCTCCCTGCTGGACGACGCCCGACCGCCGGACGAAGGCGTCTGGGCCGTCCATCCGCATCCCCGCCACGTCCCGCCCAAGGTGCGCGCCATGATCGACTGGCTGCAGGATCGGCTGTCGCCCGTCCGCAGAACGCCGGAATGGAGAACGCCGGAATGAACCTCGTCGTCCTGACCGGGGCCGGGATATCGGCCGAGAGCGGCGTGCCGACCTTTCGGGCGTCGGACGGTTTGTGGTGTGGGCATCGGATCGAGGATGTGGCGACGCCGGAGGGGTATGCGGCCGACCCGGCCCTGGTGCAGGACTTCTACAATCGGCGGCGGCGGCAGTTGGCTGAGGTCCAGCCCAATGCGGCGCACCGGGCGCTGGCCGATCTGGCGGCGCGGTGGGAGGGGGACTTCCTGCTGGTGACGCAGAACGTCGACGACCTGCATGACCGGGCCCATGCCGACACGCCGCCGGCGGCCGGGTTCGGCCTGATCCACATGCATGGCGAACTGCTGAAGGGCCGCTGCACTCGTTCGGGCGTGGTGATGGACTGGCCGGGCGACATGGCGGCGGACCAGCCCTCGCCCCATCATCCGCAGGGGCGGATAAGGCCGCACATCGTCTGGTTCGGCGAGATGCCGCTGGACATGGCGCGGATCGAGCGGGCGCTGGAGGCTTGCGACCTGTTCGTCTCCATCGGCACCTCGGGCGCGGTCTATCCGGCGGCGGGGTTCGTGCAGGCGGCGCGGTATGCCGGGGCGCGGACGGTGGAGATCAATCTGGAGCCGACGTCCGGCGCGCGCCTGTTCGACGAAGGCGTTTACGGGCCGGCGACGCAGGCCGTGCCGGCCTTCCTGGACACGCTGTAGTGACGAAAACGGCGGCCGCTGCGAAGGCGGCCGCCGTTCCGGTGTTCGACGTCGAGGCGATCAGGCCAGGACCACGATGGTCACGCGGCGGTTCTGCGAACGGCCTTCCGGCGTGTCGTTGGAGGCGACCGGCTGCTCCTGACCATAGGAGATGGTCGCCATGCGGTTCAGGGCCACGCCCTGACGGTTCAGGAAGCGGCGCACGGCCTCGGCGCGCTGCTCGCCCAGCTGGTCGTTGTGCTGGGGCGTGCCGGTGGCGTCGGTATAGCCCTGGATTTCCAGATAGACGTTGCGGTTCTCGCTTTGCAAACGCTGGGCGAACTGGGCCAGGCGCTGCTCGGCCTCGGGCGACAGGGCCGCCGCGTCGGTGGGGAATTTCACGGAATCGTCGGACAGCACGACCTGATAGAGGAACTTGCCCTCGGCCAGTTTGTGCGCGTCGTTGGCGCGTTGCAGGGCCTGGCCTGCCGTGCCTTCCACTTGGGTCACGCGGTTGTCGACGACTTCGACCTGATCACGCACGAAACGATGGCTGGCGCAGCCGCTGGCCGCAAAGCCTAGGGCGATGAGGGCGCCGCCGACGACCGCCATCCTGAGTTTCGATCTGCTCAAGTTCTGTCTCCTTCTTGCCGGGGGCGCCACGCCCAGTTCATGCGCCAGATGAAAATGGCGTAGGCTGAAAGGCGGAGTAATGACGTGCTTTGGGCGGGAAGATGTCAGCTTGACCATAAGCCGGCGCCCGGATTTCGCGTATTCTTTTCAGATTATGGAACCGACGGGCGAGACGCGGCGTTGGTCCGCCGACGGCTGCGCCGGATGGCGGGCCGGCTGATCTCAATGAAATCTGAAACGCCGCCCGGTTGTATTCGGCCCAGCGCCTCTTTCCTGACGCGCGCGGATGTTTTGAACGGCCTGTCGTGATTTTTTACAGGCGTTTCGTTGCGATGACCATGCGACACAGGCTGCCGGCCACATCACGGATGGGCGATTGAGACCGGCGCGGACACGGCGATGGGCGCTGGCGGCGACGCCGATCCTGGCCGCGCATCTGGGGCTGGCGCTGCTGATGCACGGCGGTGCTGAGCCGATTGTCGAGACGCCGCAGACCCTGCCCATGATGGTCGAACTGGTCGAGCCGCCTCCGCCGCCGCCTCCCCCGCCCGCCCGCGTGATCGCGCCCGCCCCCTCGCCCGAACCCGATGCGCCGGCCGCCGCCGCCCAGGCGGCCGCGCCGCCCAAGCCCGCGCCCCAGCGGCGACCGCCGGCCGTGGCGGCGGCGCGACCGCGACTGGTGGTGAGCAAACGCCCGCCGGACGTCGAACCCCTGCCCGCCGTGCCCGCCCCGCCGGGTCCGCCCCTGCCCCTGCTGGGCGCGGCCCAGATCGCCGGGGCCATGACGGTCGGCGCAGGTCCGGGCGGCGGCGGCGGAACGGGCGTGGGCGGATCGGGCGGCTCAGGCGGGACCGGCTCGGGTCCCGGATCGGGCGGAGGATCGTGCGACATGGTGCGCTGGGTCCAGGACGCCGTGCGCGACGACCACGCCGTGCGCCGCGCCGTCATCGCCGCGTCCCAGGACATGGACGCGAACGGACGCGCCATCCTGGTCTGGAACGGCGACTGGCTGCAAAGTCGCAACCAGGCGGGCAAAGGTCTGGCGGGCGTCCGCCAGGCCATCGCTTTGGAGGTCGCCTTCGCCCCGGCCGAGTGCAAGAGCCAGCGGATGACGGGTCTTGCGGTGCTGAAGCTGGAAGACCGCCCCGGCGGGGCACAGTTGGCCCTGGGCAAGGGCAGCTGGCGCTGGTCGGACCTGTTGGGCGCAGGCTGAGGCGCCGGCGCCCATTCAGACGGTCGCATGAGAAAAACACCGTCTAATTCGTCTGAATCGTCTGAATTGCCCCTCCCCGGCCGTGCGGCGCGTCACCTGCGGACGAACCGAGACAGGATCGCACGGTTTTGGGGCATGGGCAGGAAGATGACGCTGGCGGGCGGCAGGGTGTTGAAATCGTTGGACTGATGTCACGCGGATAGGACGGCTACGCCCTATTTCTCGTCATCCTCCGGCAAGCCGCGCCTTCGCGGCGCAGACCGGGGGACCCAGCGGCGCGCGGGAGCGCGAACCTGTCGCGGAGAGTAGCGCTTCAACATCGTGCGGCGGACGCATCGCCTTCGGCGCCGCTGGGTCCCCCGGTCGCTTCGCGCCGGAGGATGACGAAAGAAGAAGTAAGGCGTGGTGTTCAGGCAGGCGACGCCGGGCGGCGAACGATCCAGCTTCAGCCAGGCCCAGAAGGCGAAACAGCCGCCGATCTCCGCCAGGGCAGCGAGGGGATAAACGAGGGCCAGCTTCATGAGAAGTTTCCTACGCCGTCTGTTCCACCGCCGTCATCCTCGGGCTCGACCCGAGGATGACGGAGGAGACGAACCCCCTATTCGTCCGTCTTGGCCTTGGCCGCCCGCTCGGCCGCCAGCTTGGCCAGGACCCGGCCGCGGCCGCGCGACAGGGCGTGGATGGCGCCGCGCATGGTGGCGACCTCCTGCTCCGAGAAGGCGGCGCGGCCCAGCATGACGCGCAGGTTCTGGCTCATCGAGCGCTTCTTCTCGGGCGGATAGAAGAAGCCGCCGTTCTCAAGCTCCTCCTCCAGATGTTCGTACATGCCGACCAGCAGGGCGTTGGAGGCGGGCGCCTCACCCTCGCGGAAACGCGGCGGCGGGGCGTCCAGGATCAGGGTGCGCCATTCATAGGCGTTGATCGCCACCGCCTGGGCCAGGTTCAGCGAATGATGTTTCGGGTCGATGGGAATGGTGACAATGCCCGAACACAGGGCGATGTCGGTCGTCTCCAGCCCGGCCCGTTCGCCGCCGAACAAGAGGCCGGTCTTCAGGCCCGAGGCGGTGTCGTCATAGAGGACACGGCCGGCCTCTCGCGGGGTGCGCACGGGCTGGCGCGTCTCGCGCGGGCGGGCGGTGGTGGCGAAGACAGTGTTCAGGTCGGCGATGGCCTCGGCGACGCTGTCAAACACCCGCACGCCGTCCAGCACCCAGTCGGCGCCCGAGGCGGTGGCCCAGGCCCGTTCCTGGGGCCAGCCGTCCCGAGGGCTGACCAGGCGCAGGTCCGACAGGCCGAAGTTGGCCATCACCCGCGCGACGGCGCCGATGTTCTCGGCCATCTGCGACTTGTCGAGGATGACGGCGGGGGGGATCAGATCAGGCATTGGCGCTGCTATAGGTGAGGCGTGCTAGTGAGCAAGAGGTGAGCCGAGGCGTCGATGCGCGCACGGCCCGCTCACCCCTCGCTCACTAGCACTATTCACCCCCACCGCTCACCAAGGCCGAAATCAGTCCTCGCCCACCATGGCGATCCAGGGGTCGGCGGTTCCGGCCTCGACCTCGGCGACCTTGACGGCGGGCCAGCCGATGGAGGCGCTGCCCGAGGTCGTCCAGGCGGTGATGATGAAGTCGCGCAGTTCGCCCGCGCCCGCCGCCAGACGTTCGTTGACGAAGGCCGCGCCACGCGGGTCGGCGTCGCGGAAACCGCCGGCCTTTTCCAGCCGATAGAAGGGGATCACCGTGCCGAGCGTCGTGGTCAGATAGGAGACCGTGCGCGCCTTGACGTCGAAACCGTCCAGGTTCGCGGCCGGCATGGCGGCCTCGATGGCGTCCAGACGGGCGACGCGGTTGGTGAACTCGCCCTCGAACAGGGCGTGGGTCTGGCGCGAGTTGGTGAAGCCTTCCGGGTTCGGGAAGTCGCCCCAACCGTTGTAGTGAATGCTGGTGTGATGCGGTTGCGAGCCGTCGCCGACATAGTGGCCCATGACGCCGATGTCGCGCAGGATCAGGGCCTCGCGGCGGATGCGATCGGCGCGATACCAGGCCTGACGCTCCATATTGGTCTCGCGCTTCTCGGCGGCGTTCAGCACGCGCCAGTAGGCGAAATCGCGGCCCAGCTGCTGCCAGGCATCCATCATGGCGTAGGGCAGATAGCCGGCGTCGTTGACGTCCAGACCGGCCTTGGTCAGGGCGGCGTCATATTCGGACTTCAGGCGCGGCAGGTCGTTGAGGCTCATGCCCCGCTGGTCGAAGACGCGGCCCTGGTCGTCCAGGTCGACGAAGTGGGCGGTGTCGCGTTCGCGGTCGTGCGGCTGGCCGGCGCCCTTCCAGCGGTCGGGCTCGCGCGCCAGTTCGCCCACGTCGGCGATGGCGCCGGGGGTGCGCAGGAAGGCCGGCAGATCGTCCGGCAGGGCCCGCATCGCCGCCACGCCGATCAGGCGGTGGCCGGTGTTGCCCCAGGCGGTGACGGTGACGGCCGGCGCGGCGACCGCGACGAGGGCCAGGGCGGCGATGGCGAGACGTTTCATGAAGGGGCTCTGACGAGGGGGGTGTCGGCTCCTAAGAGCATGATCGGAGGTGGGTGAATAGTGGTAGTGAGCAAGGGGTGAGCGGCAACACGGACGGCGTGCGAACGCTCACCCCTTGCTCACTGACACTCTTCACGCGACGTCCTTCAGTCGCCCACCGGCTCGCCCGCGACCGGCGACGGCGGGCCTGCCTCGTCCTCGTTCAGCAGGCGGCCTTCGCGGCGCGGCTTGATGTAGGGTGCGGGTTGCGGCGTCGGCATATTGCCGCGCATCAGCTGGCGGCCGGCCTTGAGCCCGCCGGTCAGTTGCAGATCCAGACGCGCGTCGTCGCGGCGGCGCACGTCGCCGATGGTCTCGGCCGCCTCACGCTCGTCCAGACCCAGTTCGACCAGGGCGCGTTCGCCGAACTTCAGCGCGGACTCGAACGTCTCGCGGATCTGGTAGTCCACCCCGGCCTGGATCAGGCGCATCGAATGCCCCCGGTCGAAGGCGCGGGCCATGATCCGGGTGGTCGGAAACTCGGACTTGACCAGTTCGACGATGCGGTCGGCGGCCTCGGGCTTGTCCACGCAGACCAGCACGATCTCGGCCTCTTCCGCGCCGGACGCCCGCAGGGTGTGCAGCTGGGTGCCGTCGCCGTAATAGACCTTGAACCCGAACTGGGAGGCGGCCTGGATCATCTCCACGTCGTTCTCGATGATCGACACGTCCACGTCGCGGGCCAGAAGGGGCTGGGACACCACCTGGGCGAACCGGCCGAAACCGATGATCAGCACCTGGCCGCGCAGGTCCTTGGCGAAGTCCACGCCGTCGGCGTCCTCGGCCGACAGTGTCGGCTTGGGCAGAAGGCGCGCGATCAGGATCGAGGTCAGCGGCGTCAGGGCCATCGACAGGATGACCACCGCCGACATCATCGCCCCGATCCGGGCGTCGAACAGGCCGGCGGCGACGGCGGCGCCATAGAGGACGAAGGCGAACTCGCCCCCTTGCGCGAACAGGCCGGCACGCTCGACCGCCTCGTGATGCGACGCCTTGAACAGGCGCGCGACCGCATAGATGCCCACGCCCTTGACCAACATGAAGACCACGACGCCGCCGATGACCAGACGCCAGTCGGCGATCACCACCGACATATCCAGCGACATGCCGACGCTGAGGAAGAACAGGCCCAGCAGGATGGCGCGGAAGGGCTCGACGTCGGCTTCGAGCTGATGCCGGAAGGTGGATTCGGACAGCAGCACCCCGGCCAGGAAGGCGCCCATGGCCATGGAAAGCCCGCCCAGAGACATGGCCCAGGCGGCGCCGACCACGACCAGCAGGGCGGCGGCCGTCATCACCTCGCGTCCGCCATAACGGGCCAGCAGGCGGAAGATCGGATTGACCGCATAGCGGCCCGCCAGCAGCACCCCGCCGACCGCCGCGACGGCGAAGCCGACGGTCTGCCACAGCGGCGGCGCATGGTCGGTCGCCTGTCCCGTCACCGAGGCCAGGACGGCGACGATGGCCAGGAGCGGCACGATGGCCAGGTCTTCCAGCAGCAGGATCGAGACGGCGCGTTGGCCCGGCCCGCCCGCGATCTCGCCCCGCTCTTCCAGCATCTGCATGATGACGGCGGTGGACGACAGGACAAAGCCCATGGCGCCGACGAAGGCCACGGGGGCGGAGAAGCCGGCCAGCATGGCCGTGACGGTCAGGATCAGGCCGCAGAACAGAACCTGGGCCGCGCCAAGGCCGAAGATTTCCTTCCTCAAGCCCCAAAGGCGTTTGGGCCGCATCTCCAGCCCGATGATGAACAGGAAGATGACCACGCCGAACTCGGCGACGTGCAGGATGGTCTCGGGCTCGCGGAACAGCTTCAGGCCGAAGGGACCGATGGCCAGGCCCGCCGCCAGATAGCCCAGCACCGAGCCCAGGCCGACGCGCTTGAACACCGGCACGGCGATCACGCCCGCCGCCAGCAGGGCGGCCGCCGCGCCCAGATCCAGTCCCGTCGTCGCCTCGGCCATCTTATTCCCTGTCTCTTCGCCGCTGATATTGGGGAAGCGGAGCCGATAATGCGAGCCCGTTCAGCCGAAGACCGAGCCGATCTTCGTAAGACCGTCCCCGGCGGGCTTCATGACCGCCCAATCGTCGACCAATCCGTCGGCCAAGGTCTTCAATCGCTCAAGCATCGCCTGCATCGGATAGGGTCCGGTGCTGATCCGGCATGCGCCCGCCTCGAACAAGGTCTTCGCGGTCGGCGCATCGGGACCCGCCATCAAACTGATCGGGCCGCGGATTCCGTCAGCCAGTCTGCGGACGATGGCGCGATCCGTCGTTCCGGGCAGAAAGACCACGTCCGCCCCGGCGTCCAGCCAGGCGCGTCCCCGTTCGATCGCCATATGGATGCGATGGTCCTCGTCGTCGCCCAGCCCAAGCAGGAAGACATCCGTGCGTGCGTTGATCACCAGATCCGGCGCGGCCTCGCGGATGGCGGCGATGCGAGCCTGTTGCGCCGAAATCGTCGTCAGTTCGCCAGGAGCGGCGTAGTCGGCGTCCTCGAAATTGATCCCGACGGCGCCCGCCGCCCAGGCCTGGCGCGCCGTCTCGGCCGCGTCAGTCGTGCTCGCCCCATAGCCTGCCTCGACATCGGCGTTCAGCGGCAGGTCGAGGGATCGCGCGATCGTCGCGATCTCCCGCATCATCGCCTCGCGATCCAGCCCCTCGCCGTCTCGCGCCCCACGCGCCCAGGCGACGCCCGCGCTGGTCGTGGCCACGGCGCTGAAACCGGCAGTCTGGAATACCCGCGCACTGGCGGCGTCCCAGCAGTTCGGCAGAACCAGATCGCCGTGAAGATGCTGGTTTCGGAATGCCTCGGCACGTCGAAGCTGATCGGTCATGCTTTAAATCTCCTGTGTGACGACGGCCTTTGACATCAAAGCCACGTTCGGTGCTGGCGATTTTCGGATGCGACCTTAATCCGTTCCAGCGCCACAGTTTCGCCTCAGAGCGACCCGCGACTGGCGTCAAGAAAACAACCGGAGGAAGCCATGTCCCGTCTCGCCCGGATCGCCGCCTTGTCAGTGTTGAGCCTGTCGGTCGCCGCGCCGCCGGCGGCCCTGCCCTCCGTAGCCTTGGCCAAGCCGTTGGATGGCGAGCCCACGCCGGCCGCGTGCCGGCCTCTGGGATTTACGCTGGAAGCGGAGTCCGAGGTGGAGGATCTCGTCGTGACGGGATCCCGCATCCAAGGTCGCACCGCGACGACGCACGCGCCGATCGCGCCGCCGCCACCACCTCCTGCACCGCCGCCTCCGCCCCCACCGCCTCCCCCACCTTCGCCGGCGCCGCCTGCCGCCGTGACAGGGAGCGTGGGCGTGACCGGGTTTCGGGTTTCGCCGATCACGCCGGCGCCAGCGCTCCCGCCGGCCAACACCGAACGCTATCCCGACGCGACGCCCAATCCGGTGAAGCGGACCAGCGATCAGCCGGTCTCGACCTTCTCCATCGACGTGGACACGGCGTCCTATTCGAACGTGAAACGCTTCATCGACGAGGGCCGCGCGCCGCCCAGGGACGCGGTTCGGGTCGAGGAGCTGATCAACGCCTTCGACTATGACTACGCGCGGCCGACCAGCCAGAGTCGGCCGTTCGCCATCACCACGGCGGTCGCGGCCTCGCCGTGGGCGCCGGGCCGTCAGATCGTGCACATCGGGCTGCAAGGTTATGAGCTGCCGGCGGGCGAGCAGCGGCCGCTGAACCTGACCTTCCTGGTCGATGTCTCCGGCTCGATGCGGTCGGCGGACAAGCTGGACCTGGCCAAGAAGGCGATGAACCTGGCCATCGACCGGCTGAGGCCGCAGGACACGCTGGCCGTCACCTATTACGCCGAGGGCGCGGGCACGACGCTGCAGCCGACACCGGGCGATCAGAAGCTGAAGATGCGCTGCGCGGTCGCCAGCCTGCGGGCGTCCGGCGGCACGGCCGGGGCGACCGGCATGACCAACGCCTATGACCAGGCCCAGGCCAGCTTCGCCCGCGACAAGGTCAACCGCATCCTGATGTTCACCGACGGCGACTTCAACGTCGGCGTCACCGACGACAAGCGGCTGGAGGACTATGTCGCCGACAAGCGCGGGACAGGCATCTATCTGTCGGTCTATGGCTTCGGGCGCGGCAACTATCAGGACGCCCGGATGCAGGCCATCGCCCAGGCCGGCAACGGCGTTGCGGCCTATGTCGACGACCTGAACGAGGCGCGCCGCCTGTTCGGCCCGGCCTTCGACAAGGGCGCCTTCCCCATCGCCGACGACGTCAAGATTCAGGTGGAGTTCAATCCCGCCCGCGTGGCCGAATGGCGGCTGATCGGCTACGAGACCCGGCTGCTGAACGAGGAGGACTTCGCCAACGACCGCATCGATGCGGGCGAGGTCGGATCGGGCGCCAGCGTCACGGCCCTGTATGAGATCGCCCCCGTCGGCGGCCCGACGCAGATCCCCGAGCGCCGCTATCCTGACAATCGCATCGGCGTGGGCGGCGGCGACCCGAACGGGGAGATCGGCTTCATCCAGGTGCGCTACAAACAGCCGGGCGACAACCGCTCCGCCCTGATCCAGCAGCCCCTGACCAATCGCACGACCGGCCCCGTCCGCGCCGCGCCGCCCGAGGCCACGCGCTGGGCCATCGCGGTGGCCGCCTTCGGCCAGAAGCTGCGCGACGATCCGTGGCTGGCGGCCGACTACGGCTGGGACCAGATCCTGGACCAGGCCCAGGGCGCGCGCGGCGAGGATCCCTACGGCGAACGGGCCGAGTTCGTGCAGATGATCCGCGCCGCCCGCGACCTGCAGCCGCGCGCGACGCCCTGAGAGCCGCAACGGAAACAGGAACCGCAACGCTCGCGACGGGTTTTCAGGGCCAGACACTGTCAGGCCCGACACCGCCAAGGAGCGCTCCATGAAGATCCGCGACGTGATGACCAAGGACGTGCATATCGCGCGCCCCGGCGACACCCTCCAGGAGGTCGCCGGCCGCATGGCCCGCGGCGACTTCGGCTTCGTGCCCGTCGCCGACGGCGATCGGCTGATCGGCACGATCACCGACCGCGACATCGCCGTGCGCGCGGTCGCCGCCGGGGCCGCGCCGACGGCGACGGTGATCGAATACATCACCCGCGATCCGCACACCGTGCTGGACACCGACGACCTGAAGGTGGTGCTGGACCTGATGGGCGCGCGCCAGATCCGGCGCGCCCCCGTGGTGGACCGGCATGGCCGCGTCGTCGGCGTCGTGTCCCTGGGCGACCTGTCGATCCGCGTGAAGGAGAAATACGCGGGCGAGACGCTGGAAAGCATCTCGCGTTAACCGCGACGCGACACCGGGCGTCAACGCCCGTGCGCCATTCTGTCGAGCCGCCGCATGAAGTCGGCGCAGGAGGGCGGGATGGCGCGCGCGCAGTTTCAGAAGGGTCAGAAGGTCTGGGTCGAATGCGTCGGCGCCTGGGCCTTCGTCGAAAAGGTCCAGCCGGTCTGGGCCAAGGGGTTCGAAGAGCCGGTGCGCGTCACCTACGACGTCGGCCTGGGGCGCGAGTTCGCCGCCCATGAACTGATGGTCGCGGCCGAGGATGCGGCGGCGGGCGACGGTCTGGACAACTGGCGGCTGCTGCGCGCCCACAACAGGTGGCAGTCGCCCGAGGACTGCCTGCACCACCCCTATCCGGGCAGCTATCCCGTGGTCGTGACCGACGTCGCGGACTGGGGCGGCTGGCGCGTGCCGGGGGCCGAATACGACCGCACGCCCGAACGGATCGAGTTCCAGGCGCGGCTGATCGCGGCGGCCCCGGCCCTCCTGCGCCTGGCCGAACAGCTGACAGCCCTGGTCGGGGAAAACCCGGACGACGCCCCGCCGGCGGTCCTGCACCTGGCGCGGCAGGCCCGCACCACCCTGAATGCGGTGACGCAGGTGGCCGCCCCGCCGCCCGAGCGCCTGTCGTCGCCCGCCGCGGCGGCCTGACCGTTAAGAAACCGCTAACCCCATCTCGACAGGAATCCGCGACGCAGCCTAGATTCCCCCTCAGGGTGATTTGGCGGGAGCGGGTCCTTGGCGGGCATAGAGCGGCGAAGGAAGAAGTCGGGGCGTCGCGCCGCCGATCACGCCGCCGCCCGCGCCCTGTCCATGCCGGCCTGGCTGCGGATATTCGTGCTGAGCCTGGCCCTGGCGGCCACCGCCTATGTGCTTCTGGTGTCGCGCGAAGTGACCCTGCCGACGCGAGAAGTCCAGACGCTGACGGTCGAGAACCACATGTTGCAGGCCCGCCTCGCCGCCGCAGAGGTGGCCGAACTGGCCCGCGCCGCTGCGGATGATGCCGGCACGGGTGTCATCCGCCTGCCCGCCGTGACGGGCGCCACCCTCAGGGTCGTCTCGGCCCAGGGCGTGGTCCTGGCCTCGGACCGCGCCGCCGAGGTCGGCCAGCCCGCCGCGCCGATCATCGGCGCGCCCGCCGCCGACCTGCCCGCGCTGAAGACGCCGCGCACCGTGGTCCTGGAAGGGACGCCGCGCACCCTCCTGGCCGCGCGCGCGGGTCCGGACGGCCCCTATGTCGTCTCGCTCTCCGACCCCGCGCCGGGCGGGTTCGACGCCCTGATGGACGAGGCCTGGGTGTTGATCGCGCCCGTCCTTCTGGGCCTGGGCGTGGTGGGCGTCTATCTGATCCATACTCTGCGCCAGTCGCGGCGCAATCGCGCGGAAAGCCAGTCCGAGAAGCGTTTCCGCATCGCCGTCGAGGCGGCCCGCTGCGGCGTGTGGGAATGGGACCTGGAGGCCGGAGAGGTCGATCTGTCCGACTATATGGCGACCCTGCTGGGGCTGGAGGAAGGCGGCGTCGCGCCCGCCTCGGCGGTGATCGAGCGCGTGCATCCCCGTTTCCGCGACGCGGTCGGTCACGCCCTGCGCCAGGCGACCGTCTATGGCGCCTTCGAACTGACTTTTCCCGTGCAGCAGCCGAACGGCCGGATCCGCTGGGTCGACGCACGCGGTCAGGCGCGCGGGCCGCGGGGCGATACGGGCTTTTCCGCCATCCTGGGCGTGGCCCTGGACATCACCGAGGCGCGCCGGGCCAAGGCCGCCGCCCAGGCCGCCGAAAGCCGCCTGCGCGACGGCGTGGAAAGCATCTCCGACGCCTTCGTTCTGTTCGACCGTCAGGGGCGCGCTGATCCTGTGGAACCAGGCGTTCGAGGACGCCTTCGCCTTCCGCGCCGGGGTCGTGCGGCGCGGCGCCCTGAAGGACGAGCTGAACCGCATCGCCGCCCTGGCGATCAAGGCCGAACACCCCGCCGCCGGGGGCCGCGCGGGCCTGCGCGAGGTCGAACTGCACGACGGCCGCTGGCTGCAGCTGGCCGAACGGTTCACCTCCGAGGGCGGCTCCGTCGTCACCGCCGCCGACATCACCGCCATCAGACGCCAGGAGGCCGAGCGCCGCCGCGCCGCCGACGACCTGCGCGCCACCGTCGACCAGCTGGAGGCCAGCCAGGAGAAGCTGTCGCTTTTGGCCCGCAAATACGAGGTCGCCATGACCCGGGCCGAGGCCGCCAACCAGGCCAAGTCCGAGTTCCTGGCGAACATGAGCCACGAACTGCGCACCCCGCTGAACGCCATCAACGGCTTCTCCGAGATCATGGCCAGCGAGCTGTTCGGTCCGCTGAACGACAAGTACAAGGGCTACGCCGCCGATATCCTGAAGTCGGGCCAGCATCTGCTCAGCCTGATCAACGACATCCTGGACATGGCCAAGATCGAGGCCGGCAAGATGACCCTGCACTACGAGCCCGTGTCCCTGCAGACGGTGTGCGAGGACGCCGTGCGGCTGATGCGCGGCAAGGCGCAGGAAGCGGGCCTGACCATAGCCATAGACGCCGCCGACCTGCCGCCCATCCAGGCCGACCCTCGCGGGGTCAAGCAGGTCATGCTGAACCTGATCTCCAACGCCGTGAAGTTCACGCCCGAGGGCGGCCGCGTCACCCTGTCGCTGACGCCCTTCCAGGGACCGGCGGGCGAGGACCGCGTCCGCGTCGCCTGCGCGGACACCGGCATCGGCATCGCCCCCGAGGACCTGGCCCGCCTGGCCCGCCCCTTCGAACAGGTCGAGGGCCAGCACTCCAAGACCACCCAGGGCACCGGCCTGGGTCTGGCCTTGACCAAGTCCCTGATCGAACTGCACGGCGGCCGCCTGACCCTGGAAAGCGAACCCGGCGTCGGCACCGTGGTCAGCTTCGACCTGCCGGTGAAACGACCGGACCAGACCGTGCAGCCGATCCGGGCGGCGTTCGCGGCTTAAGGTTCAGACGACGATTGCCCCGCCCCGTGCTTTAATCGGCCGGAAATTCACAACCCGACTTGGTCGAATCTGGTCGGGAGCGTTGGCCAGCGGCACCCTGATCGGCGTTCCCAGTGCACATGCATTACAAGGAGCGCCGTGATAGGTTTTTACTGACCGTGGACTCGATTGCTGAAAGCTGATTCGACGCCGATGCGCCCCAAATCAGGCCTCCCCAAACGCAAAGCCTTGCGGCGCATGCCGGCCTATCAGTTCGGCTTTCGGAGCAATCCCGGGATCCAGGGGCAGCTGAACCCGACATTGCGTGAGAGGCGTGAGGGCGGTCACGCGCATTCAGGCGGGATTTCGACGGTCAGCTTTTTCGCAGGCTGCGGCGGCCTCGACCTCGGCGCACTTGGTGGGTTCACCTTCATGGGCAAATATTACGCGCCGCAGCGATTCAACATTCTCGCGGCCTACGACAACGATGCGAATGCGATTGGAGCCTATAGGCTGAACATCAGCGATCATGCCCATCTGGCGGACCTTACCGAAATTGACATGGAAACAGTTCCCGCCGCTGAAGTGCTCTTTGGCGGATTTCCGTGTCAGGACTTTTCAAGTTGCGGCCATAAGATGGGCTTCTCCGGGCCTCGCGGCCTACTGTACCAAAAGATGGTCGATTACATGCGAATCCATCAGCCGAAAGTGGTTGTTGGAGAGAATGTTCCTTTGCTTAAGGGCATGCACGAAGGGGCCCTGCTCGCTCAAATCGTGGCCGATCTGGCAGCTGTCGGGTACACGGTGAAATACTGGTACCTGAACTGCCCGGACTTCGGCTTGCCGGCCTCCAGGAAGCGGATTTTCATCATCTGCGTCCGCTCAGATTTGCCGGGCTTCCCCCGACAGCCGGAACCCACGCATGTCATGCGCCATGTCTCGATCGATGAAGCGATCGATGACTTGATTCCGGTCGAGGATGAAAGCGTTCCCAACCAGTCGCAGTATTTCGTGGCGACGAAGGCCACGGCTGGCGCAGGACAGGGCGACCAGAAGTCAGTTCGAGGAAAGATCGGTTACGCGGTGCGCGCAAACGCCAAGGCGCGCATTCATTTTCACCACGCGCTCGACCGCCGCCTGACGGTGCGAGAACTCGCTCGACTGCAATCTTTCCCGGATGAGTTCATTTTCCCGTACTCCACAGGCGGAAACGTCATGCTTATAGGCAACGCCGTGCCGCCCATCGTAGGGCATGCCGTGACAAAAACGGTCGCCGACTATCTCGAAGCTTTGGACAGCAGCGCTTTGAAGTGGGCGTCATGACCTTTGCGAACGATGACCAACGCTATCGTGAAATTCTCCTCACGCCGATAAGGATCTGCGCGGACTATCGCCCCGCTTTCGGTACGAGCCGAGGACAGGAAGAAATCACGCTCGACGCTTTCAAGCGTCTGTTTGGAACAGACCCCCTCTACCACTGGCTCGGGCTCGATTCCCCGCTGCTGTACGCAGCCCACAAGGCCGCCGGAGGCATGACGTCCGTGTACCGCCAAGTCGGCATCGGCTGCGAGCGACTGGTCCGAGCCATCATCCAGGATTCCCTGTCGCTCGATGACGAAGCGGTTCGGTGGGGCTACGATTCCATCCGTAGCGACGGCAAAAACCAGAGGCTGACGCTGGACGCCCGCATTGACGGCGATCACTTGGATAAGAAGGCGCGAAGCCGTCTATCGAAATGGCTCGTGAGCGCGAGCGAAAGGATCAACCAGCACCGCGACATCAAAGGGGCTGTCTTCGAGGTCCGGCAGGGCTATAAGAGCGCTGACGCCAAACGCCAGAACGCCGACCTGCGTTTCGGGCTCGCAGCCTACGATGAACGGTATCTGCCCGTGGTTATGGTGATCTCCACCCAGGTGAGTTCGGTGGTCATTGAGCGATACCGCCAGAACAAGCTCCTGGTCCTGACGGGCTCGGAAAGCATTGACGCGACGAGGAGCACCTATGCCTTCTTCGACAGCGTCATAGGCTACTCCCTGAACGACTTTTTCCAACGCAACACCGCCGCGATCCGAGCGGAAGTGACGGGTGTGCTCGAGGCCCTGCTTACGCCGGCCTGAAGCGGGGCGTCCATCCTGCTTGGAATCGGCCGGGCGACGCAAAAACTGCCCGGCCTAAACCAACTCCACGCCCATCGCGGTCGCTTCGCCGCCGCCGATGCACAGGGCGGCCATGCCTCGGGTCTTGCCGTGAGCCTTTAGGGCGGACAGCAGGGTGGTCAGGATGCGTGCTCCTGAAGCCCCAAGCGGGTGGCCCAGGGCGCAGGCGCCGCCGTTGACGTTCATCCGGTCGTGGGGGATGCCCAGTTCCTGCATGGCGATCATCGGCACGATGGCGAAAGCCTCGTTGACCTCCCACAGATCGACGTCGTCCGCGCTCCAGCCCGCCTTCTTCAGCGCCTTTTGCAAGGCGAAGACCGGGGCGGTGGTGAACAGGTGCGGTTCCTGGGCGTGGGCGGCCTGGGACACCACGCGGGCGATCGGCGTCAGGCCCAGGGATTCAGCGGTGGACCGGCGCATCATGACCAGGGCGGCGGCGCCGTCCGAGATCGAGGCGGCCGAGGCGGCGGTGATGGTGCCGTCGGCGCCGAAGGCGGGGCGCAGGTTGGGGATCTTGGACGGGTCGGACTTGGTCGGCTGTTCGTCGCGGTCCACCGTCACCGCCCCTTTGCGGGTCTTGACCTCGACCGAGGCGATCTCGGCGTCGAAGGCGCCCGTCTCCTGGGCGCGCTTGGCCCGGCCGGCGCTTTCGATGGCGTAGGCGTCCTGCTGCTCGCGGGTGAACTGATAGTCCTTGGCCGTGTCCTCGGCGAACTGACCCATCAGCTTGCCGGGGGTGTAGGCGTCCTCCAGCCCGTCCAGATACATGCTGTCGGAAATGACGTCGTGGCCGATGCGCGCGCCGCCCCGGTGCTTGGTCATCAGATAGGGGGCGTTGGTCATGGACTCCATGCCGCCCGCCACGATCACGTCGGCGGAACCGGCGGCGAGCGCATCGTGCGCCATCATCGCCGCCTGCATGCCCGAGCCGCACATCTTGTTGATGGTGGTCGCCTCGGTGGACACGGGAAGCCCCGCCCCCATCCCCGCCTGGCGCGCTGGGGCCTGGCCCAGGCCGGCGGGCAGGACGCAGCCCATGATGATCTGCTCGACCTTTTGCGGGTCCAGGCCCGCCCGGTCCAGCGCCGCCTTCACCGCCACGGCGCCCAGGTCGGTGGCCGTGGCGTCCGACAGCGCGCCCTGGAAACCGCCCATCGGCGTGCGGGCGTAGGAGACGATGACGACGGGATCGGCGGACGACATGGCGGTTTCCTCTTGTTCAAGCGGGAGATAGGCGTCTTCCCGCCCGTTGTGAATGCGGCCGAGGCTTCAGGCGAAGTGCAGCCGGCGGTACTTGCCCCGGAAATACAACAGGGGATCGCGCCGGGGCTCGAACCGCGCGCGCAGCACCCGGCCGATGAAGATCAGATGGTCGCCCGCCTCGATCACCCGGTCGGTGGCGCATTCGAAACTGGCCAAGGAGCCCGACAGGATGGGCGCGCCCGTGTCCCACGCCTCCCAGGCCACATCCTGGAAGCGGTCGCCGGCGCGGGCGAAGACGCCGGACATCGGTTGCTGGCCGATGTGCAGCACATTGATGGCGAAATGCCGGGCCGCCTGGAATCGCTCCAGATTGGTCGAGCCGCGCGACAGGCAGAACAGGATCAGCGGCGGGTCCAACGACACCGACGAGAAGGAGTTGGCGGTCAGGCCGATGGGCCGGCCGTCCGCGTCCAGGGTCGTGACCACCGTGACCCCGGTGGCGAAACAGCCCAGGGCGTCGCGCAGGGTGCGGGCGTCGGACCCGGCCTGATAGACCACCGCCTCGCGCGGGGCCTCCCGCTCCAGAAACCCCAGGACGGCGGCGTTCAGTCGGTCCAGCGCCTCGGCGCCCTGGCCCGGTTCGACCGCCAGCATCGGCAGGTCGTCCAGCGCGGCCGTCGCCTCGGCCGCCATCGGACCTTCGCCGACCACGATCAGACAACTGGCCAGGGCCGGTCCCGTGACCGCCAGGGCCGGGATCACCCGGTTCAGCGCCGCCGGGGCGCACAGGACGGCGGGGCGAGAGGAAAGGTCGGTCAACAGACGCCGCAGGGCCGCAGCCCCGTCTTCCTGCGGCAGATCGACCTGAAGGACGTGCCGACCCGCCTCGGCCAGGGCGCGGGCGATGTCGCGCCCGTCCGGCGACAGAGGCGCGGCCTGGCCGATCATCAGCACCACCGGATCGTCGGGCGAACCCCGGTTCTGGATGTCGAGGCCCCCGATACGGGGCGGCGAGACGGTCATGGGGCGGGGCGGTCCGATCCTTGGCGAAACCCTCTAATAGGCACGACCGCCGTTGCGGACCAGAGCGGGACCTACAGTTCCGACAGGCGCCCGCGCAGCATCTGCAGCATGGCCGAGAAATCCCGTCCGCCGTGGCCGAGGCCGTCGAACAGGGCGTAGAGCGCCTCGGCCTGGGCGCCCAGCGGGGTGGAGGCGCCCGACTTGGCCGCCGCGTCCTGAGCCAGCTTCAGGTCCTTCAGCATCATGGCCGAGGCGAAGCCGCCCTGATAGTCGCGGTTCGACGGGGCGGTCGGCACCGGCCCGGGCCAGGGATAGTAGCTGGTCACGCTCCAGCACTGGCCCGATGACTTGGACGCGATCTCGAAGAAGCGTTCGGGGTCCAGCCCCAGTTTCTCGGCCAGGGCGATGGCCTCGCACGTCCCCAGCATGGAAACGCCCAAAAGCATGTTGTTGCAGATCTTGGCCGCCTGACCCGCGCCGTGATCGCCCGCGCGGATGGCGATGCGGCTCATCGGCGCCAGGGCCGCCTCGACGCGGGCGAAATCGCCTTCGTCGCAGCCGACCATGAAGGCCAGGCTTCCCGCATCCGCCGCCGCCGTGCCGCCCGACACCGGGGCGTCGGCGAAGGCGTAGCCGGCCGATTTCGCCAGACCCGCGACCTTGCGCGCCGTCTCCACGTCGATGGTCGAACAGTCGAGCAACAGGGCCGACGACGGCGCCGCGCCGATGATCTGTTCGGAATAGACGCTCAGCACATGGGGTCCGGCCGGCAGCATGGTGATGACCACCTCGGCGTCCTTGACCGCCTCGGCGACCGAACCGACGGGAACACAGCCCTGCGACCGCGCCCGCTCCAGCGCGCTGGGCGACAGGTCGAAGGCGGCGACCGCATGGCCGGCCTTGGCCTGGTTCGCCGCCATGCCTCCGCCCATGTTGCCCAGGCCGATGAAGGCGATCTTGGTCATGGTCTCTCTCCCTTTTGTCAGCGTCGCGGTCAGGCCAGCGGCGTCCATTTTTCGTTGTCCGGCAAGGGCGCGAACAGGGCGTCCAGCGTCGCATCCGTAACGCCCGACAGGTCCGCCGGGGACCATTTCGGCGCATTGTCCTTGTCCACGATCACGGCGCGGACGCCTTCCTGGAAATCGGGCGTGCGCACGATGCGACCACCCAGCGCATATTCCATAGCCATGTTTTCGGCGAAGCTGTTCAGCGTCGCGCCCGTTCGGATCTGGCGCAGCGACACCTTCAGAGACTGCGGCGACTTGGTTTTCAGCGTCGCCAACTGCGTGAGCGCCCAGTCCGAGCCGTCCGCCTCCAGCGCGTCGAAAATCTCTTCCACCGTGTCGAAGGCGAACAGCCGGTCGATGCCCTCGCGCTCGAACGTGAAGCCGGGCGGGATCGGCATATCGTAATTGCCCACGGCCTCAATCGGACTAACCCCTGTCAGCAAGTCCGCCTTGAGCGCACCAATGTGTTCAGAGGGAACATAGTGGGTATGAATGCCGAGTTCGATTGTCTGTTGCGCCTTCAGCCGAACGCCCGTCAGGGCCAGCCACACGCCGGTCTGGCCCGGCAGGCGCGGCAGGAACCAGCCGCCGCCCACGTCGGGGAACAGGCCGATCCCCGTCTCGGGCATGGCGTAGGTGGTCCGCTCGGTCGCCACGCGAATGTCGGCCGGCTCCGAAATCCCGACCCCGCCGCCCATGACGACGCCGTCCACGACGGCCGTGATCGGCTTGGGATAGTCGAACATCAGATGGTTCAGCCGATATTCGGCCAGGAAGAAGGCCCTGGCCTCCACCGCATCGCCCGCCCCGCTCTCGGCGATCATGCGGATATCGCCGCCCGCGCAGAAGCCGCGCTCTCCCGCATGGTCGATCAGCACCGAGGTCACGGCCGGATCGTCGCGCCAGGACAGCAGGGCCTGGGTCATCGCCTCGCACATCGCCCGGTTCAACGCATGGATCGCCTTGGGCCGGTTCAGGGTGATGCGACCGACGGCGTTTTCGACGCGGGTGATGATCTCGACTTCACTCATCTGGCCATCTCCCGCGCGACGATCACCCGCATGATCTCGTTCGTCCCTTCCAGGATGCGGTGGACCCTGAGGTCGCGCACGATCCGTTCCAGCGGATAGTCCTTCAGATAGCCGTAGCCGCCGTGCAGTTGCAGGGCCTCGTCGGCGATCTGGAAACAGGCGTCGGTGGCCATCCGCTTGGCCATGGCGCACCATTTCGTCTTTTCCGGGTGGTCGTTGTCGATGGCCCAGGCGCCGCGCAGCACCATCAGGCGCGCGGCCTCCAGATCGGTCGCCATGTCGGCCAGGCGAAACTGAAGCGCCTGAAACTCGCCGATCGGTCGGCCGAACTGTTTGCGGGTGGCGACATAGTCTTGCGCCGTCTCCAGCGCCCGTCGCGCCCCGCCCAGGGAACAGGCGGCGATGTTCAGCCGCCCGCCGTCCAGCCCCGCCATGGCGTAGCGGAAGCCCGCGCCTTCTTCGCCCAGCAGATTGGGCGACCGGCACGCGGCAGTCGTCGAACTGTACGATGGCGGTCGGCTGGGCGTTCCAGCCCATTTTCCTTTCCTGCGCGCCGAACGACAGGCCGGGCGTCCCGGCCTCGACCACCAGGGCGCTGACGCCCTTCGGCCCCTCTCCGCCCGTGCGGACCATGACGACATAGATGTCAGACGTGCCCGCGCCGGAGATGAAAGCCTTTGACCCGTTAAGCACATAGTGGTCGCCGTCGCGCACGGCCGTCGTGCGCAAAGCCGCCGCGTCCGACCCCGACCCCGGCTCGGTCAGGCAATAGGAGGCGATCTTCTCCATCCCGACCAGCGACGGCACGAACCGGCCGCGCAGGTCGTCCGAGCCGAAACGGTCGATCATCCAGGTCGCCATATTGTGGATCGAGATGAAGGCCGCCGTCGCCACGTCGCCGCGCGACAGCTCCTCGAAGATCAGCGCCGCCTCGACCCGCCCCAGGGCCATGCCGCCGTGGTCCTCGCCCGTATAGATGCCGCAGAAGCCCATCTCGGCCGCCTGTTTCATCACCTCGACGGGGAAATGCTTCTCCTCGTCCCAGCGGGCGGAGTGGGGCGCCAGTTCGGCGTCGGAAAAGGCGCGCGCCGCGTCCTGGATGGCGCGCTGGTCGTCGGTAAGGGCGAAATCCATTCCCTGTTCTTTCCCTTCGTCATCCTCGGGCTTGTCCCGAGGATCCAGACTCCCGGTTTTGGGCCGGGCCCACGATCAGTACCGGGAGTCTGGGCCCTCGCCACAAGGGCGAGGGTGACGACCGGATACGAGGTCGAAGGATCAACGCATCGTCGGGATGACGAACGAACTGTCCGAATGCTCCAGGGCCGAATCCGGCCAGCGGGCGGTGACGGTCTTGGTCTTGGTCCAGAACCGCAGCCCTTCCATGCCGTGCTGGTTGATGTCGCCGAAGGCCGACCGCTTCCAGCCGCCGAAGGTGTGATAGGCGACCGGCACCGGGATCGGCACGTTGATGCCGACCATGCCCACGTTGACGCGGGCGGCGAAGTCGCGCGCCGCGCGGCCGTTCTGGGTGAAGATGGCGACGCCGTTTCCGTACTGGTGCTGCGACGGCAAGGCCAGGGCCTCCTCGAAGCTCTCGGCGCGCACGATCTGCAGCACGGGTCCGAAGATTTCCTCGCGGTAGGACTCCATCGTCGGCTTGACGTGGTCGAACAGGGACGGGCCGATGAAATAGCCCTTCTCGTGGCCCTGCAGGCTGAAGTCGCGGCCGTCCACGACCAGTTCGGCGCCTTCCTGAACGCCCTTTTCGATCCAGCCGGCGACGCGCGCGCGGTGCTGGGCCGTGACGACGGGACCATAGTGGGCGCCCGCGTCGGTGGAGACGCCGACCCGCATCGACGGGATTTCGGCGACCATCCGCTCGCGCAGTTCGTCGGCGGTCTTCTTGCCGACCGGGACGACGACGGGCAGAGCCATGCAGCGTTCCCCGGCCGAGCCATAGGCCGCGCCCGACAGGTCCTTGATCACCTGATCCATGTCGGCGTCGGGCAGGACGATGCCGTGGTTCTTGGCGCCGCCCATGGCCTGGACCCGTTTCCCGTGCGCCGCCCCGGTCTGATAGACATAGTGGGCGATGTCGGATGAGCCGACGAAGCTGACCGCGTGGACCAGCGGATGGGTCAGGACGGCGTCGACCGCCGCCTTGTCGCCATGGACGACGTTCAGCACGCCCTTGGGGGCGCCGGCTTCGAGCATCAGTTCGGCCAGGCGCACCGGCACAGACGGATCGCGCTCGGACGGCTTCAGCACGAAGGTGTTGCCCACCGCGATGGCCACGCCGAACATCCACATCGGGATCATGGCCGGGAAGTTGAACGGGGTGACGCCCGCCACCACGCCCAGCGGCTGGCGCATCGAATAGACGTCGATGCCCGGCCCGGCGCCATGGGTGTATTCGCCCTTCAGCGCGTGGGGGATGCCGCAGGCGAACTCGATCACCTCCAGCCCGCGCTGAATGTCGCCCTTGGAATCGGCGACGACCTTGCCGTGTTCGCTGGACAGCAGTTCGGCCAGTTCGGTCATGTTCGCCTCGACCAGGCGTTTGAACTCGAACATCACCCGCGCGCGACGCTGCGGATTGGTGGAGGCCCAGCCCTCGAAGGCGTTCTGCGCCGCCTGGACCGCGCGATCAACCTCGCCGACCGTGGCCAGCGGGACGCGGGCCTGAACCTCGCCCGTGTTGGGATTGAACACGTCGCCGAACCGGCCCGAGGCGCCCTCGAACGCCAGGCCGTCGATGAAGTGGCGAATGTCGCGTACCATGCCGAGTTATCCCTATGAGAATTTTTGCTGTTGCCAGCCTCATAGCAGGCAAGTTCACCCGCTTGCAGGCCAAAAACGGCATAAGTCGCCTGTCTGGAAAGTAACAACGGCGTGTCTGTCCACCAGGAGCCGAAACGCTCGATATTCCGATCATGCCAATAGTAAAATCAATGACTTGTGCGCGCGTCGTAAAGGGCTTGTTGCGCAATCCATAATCAGGCCCACTGTCGGATCGACGGTCGCAGGCGCGGCCGCAGGGGGACGGACGGGAAGCGTATGACGACGGCCTTCGCCACGGATCGGGTCTTCATCGGCGGCGTCTGGCGGGCGCCGGACGGGGGCGCGACCCTGCCGATCGACAACCCCTCCACGGGCGAGCCCCTGGGCCGTCTGGCGGCCGGAACCGCCGCCGACGTGGACGCCGCCGTCGAGGCCGCCCGCGCGGCTTTCGAGGGCGCCGACGAACAAGGCGCATGGGGCCGGACGACGGCGGTGGAGCGCGGCCGCATCCTGGCCCGCATGAGCCGCGAGGTGGAGGCCCGCATCGACCATCTGGCCGAGCTGGAGGCCCTGGATGTCGGCAAGCCCCTGAAACAGGCGCGCAACGACGTGATCGCCCTGGCCCGCTATCTGGAGTTCTACTCGGGCGCGGCGGACAAGCTGCACGGCGAGACGATCCCCTTTCAGGACGGCTACACCGTTTACACCCTGCGCGAGCCGCACGGGGTGACGGGACACATCATCCCCTGGAACTATCCGATGCAGATCATCGGGCGCTCGGTCGTGGCGGCTCTGTGCGTCGGCAACGCCGTGGTGCTGAAGCCGGCCGAACAGGCCTCGCTGACGGCCCTGGCCTTCGCCCGGATCGCCGCCGACTGCGGCCTGCCGGCCGGCGCCCTGAACGTCGTGCCCGGCACGGGGGCCGAGGCCGGCGCGGCCCTGGCGGCCCATCCGGGGATCGACCATCTGTCCTTCACAGGCTCGACCGGAGTGGGGGTGGCGATCCAGCAGGCGGCGGCGGCCAACGCCGTTCCCGTGACGCTGGAGCTGGGCGGCAAGTCGCCCCAGTTGGTGTTCGACGACGCCGATCTG
Organism: Brevundimonas sp. SORGH_AS_0993; assembly: GCF_030818545.1. Classification (NCBI taxonomy): domain Bacteria; kingdom Pseudomonadati; phylum Pseudomonadota; class Alphaproteobacteria; order Caulobacterales; family Caulobacteraceae; genus Brevundimonas; species Brevundimonas sp. SORGH_AS_0993. The sequence goes on along the minus strand of NZ_JAUTAH010000001.1, from coordinate 2,593,114 downwards.
GACAAGGCCCTGCCCTTCCTGGTCAACGCCGGAATCCAGAACGCAGGCCAGACCTGTTCGGCCGGGTCGCGCGTCCTGGTCCAGCGCGGCGTTTACGACGCCGTCGTGCGCCGCATGGCGGAACGCTTCGGCGCCCTGACGGTCGGCCCCGCCCTGGACGACCGCGACGTCGGCCCCCTGGTGTCGAAGAAGCAGCAGGCCATGGTCGAAGGCTTCATCGAGAAGGGGCGCGCCGACGGTCTGATCGTGGCCCAGGCGACCCTGGCCGACCTGCCCGAAGGCGGGGCCTATGTGGCGCCGACCCTGTTCGCCGGGGTCGCGCCCGATCATCCGCTGGCGCAGCAGGAGATTTTCGGCCCGGCCGTCGTGGTCATCCCCTTCGACACGGAGGCGCAGGCCGTCGCCATCGCCAACGGCACGCCCTATGGCCTGGTCGCCGGGGTCTGGACCGCCGACGGGGGGCGCCAGATGCGACTGGCGAAACGGCTGCGCGCGGGACAGGTCTTCATCAACAACTATGGCGCGGCGGGCGGGGTCGAACTGCCCTTCGGCGGCGTCGGCAAGTCGGGTCATGGACGGGAAAAGGGGTTCGAGGCGCTTTACGCCTTCACCGCCCTGAAGACCGTCGCGGCCCATCACGGATAGGAGCGCAGGCGTCGTGGGAGAGAACAGAGCCAGGCGGCTGGCCGGCAAGCGGGCCATCGTCACCGGCGGGGCCTCCGGCTTCGGCGCCGGCATCGCGCGCCGCTTCGCCGAGGAAGGCGCCCGCGTCATCGTCGCGGACCTGAACGGCGAGGCCGCCCGCGCCCTGGCCGCCGATCTGGGCGGCGCCGACCTGGGCGTGGCGGTCGACGTGTCCAGCGCCGAACAGGTCGCCGCCCTGGCGGAAACCGCCCACCGCCTGCTGGGCGGGATCGACATCGTGGTCAACAACGCCGGCGTCGGTCATACGCCCCAGCCGCTGGACGAACTGGCCGACGAGACCTTCGACCGCATCGCCGCCGTCAACATGCGCGCCCTCTATCTGATGTCGAAAGCCTTCGTGCCGGCGATGAAGGCGCAAGGGTCGGGCGCCGTCCTGAACATCGCCTCCACCGGCGGGGGGTCAGCCCCCGGCCGAACCTGACCTGGTACAACGCCTCGAAAGGCTGGGTCATCACGGCGACGCGGGCCATGGCGGTGGAGCTGGCGCCCTTCCAGGTGCGGGTGAACGCCCTGAACCCGGTGGCGGGCGACACGCCCTTGCTGAAGACCTTCATGGGGGCCGACACGCCCGAGGTGCGGGCCAAATTCCTGGCCTCCATCCCCATCGGCCGCTTTTCGACGCCCCAGGACATGGGCGCGGCGGCGGCCTTCCTGTGTTCGGACGACGCCTCGATGATCACGGGCGTGGCGCTGGAGGTGGACGGTGGCCGCTGCATCTGACCGCGTCTTCGACCTTTTGGTCCTGCCGGGCGACGGCATCGGACCCGAGATCGTCGGCGAAACCCTGCGGGTCGCCGACTGGTTCGGCCGCAAGGCCGGCCTGCGCCTGAGCCTGACCCAGGGCCTGGCGGGCGGGGCCAGCATCGACGCCGTCGGCGCGCCGGTGTCCGAGGCCGTGGTCGATCAGGCCCTGGCGTCGGACGCCGTGCTGTTCGGCGCCGTGGGCGGGCCGAAGTGGGACCACCTGCCCCGCGCCCAGCGGCCCGAGATGGGAATCCTGCGCCTGCGTCAGGCGCTGGACCTCTACGCCAACCTGCGGCCCGCCGTCTGTTTCGACGAACTGCTGGACGCCTCGGCCCTAAAGCCCGATCTGATCCGGGGCCTGGACATCCTGATCGTGCGCGAGGCGACGGCGGGCGTCTATTTCAGCCTGCCCCGCGCTAACACGGTCGATGCGGACGGCGCCCGCCGCGCCTATGACACCCAGGCCTATACGGAGGCCGAGATCGCCCGCGTCTGCCGCACCGCCTTCGAACTGGCCCGCAGCCGCAAGCGCCGTCTCTGTTCGGTGGACAAGGCCAACGTCATGGAGACCGGCGCCCTGTGGCGCGCGGTCGCCAGCGAGGTCGCGGCCGATTATCCCGACGTCGAACTGTCGCACATGTACGCCGACAACTGCGCCATGCAGCTGGTGCGGCGGCCGGATCAGTTCGACGTCATCGTCACCGACAATCTGTTCGGGGACATCCTGTCGGACGCCGCCGCCGCCCTGACGGGATCGCTGGGCCTGCTGCCTTCCGCCTCCCTGTCCGGCTTGGCCCAGGGCGGGCGCAGCCGGGGCCTTTACGAACCCATCCATGGCTCGGCGCCCGACATCGCGGGCCAGGGCGTCGCCAACCCCATCGCCACCATCCTGTCCTTCGCCCTGTGCCTGCGCTGGTCGCTGGACCGGGCGGACCTGGCCGACCGGCTGGAGCGGGCGGTGCGCCGGGTCGTGTCCAGCGGCGTGCGAACCCCCGACATCGCGGAAGCCGGGGTCGCCCCCGTCTCAACCACCCAGATGACCGACGCGGTTCTGGCCGCGCTGGACGCCGAAACCGAATGAGGTTGGACCGATGAGCGCCCCGACAATCCAGACCGTCATGGACCTGATCGACGGCCGCACCGACGATCTGGTCGCCCTGACCCAGGATTTGATCCGCTTTCCGACGGTGAACCCGCCGGGCGAAGCCTATCGCCCATGCGCCGAATACATCGGCGATCGGCTGAAAAAGCGCGGCTTCAAGGTCGAATACGTCCGGGGCGAGGGCTCGCCGGGCGACAGCGACAAATATCCCCGCACCAATGTCATCGCCCGCTGGGACGGCGTCGAGCCGGGCCCTTGCGTCCACTTCAACAGCCATATCGACGTGGTCGAGGTCGGCGCCGGCTGGACGGTCGATCCCTTCGGCGGCGAGGTGAAGGACGGCCGCATCTATGGCCGGGGCGCCTGCGACATGAAGGGCGGGCTGGCGGCCTCCATCCTGGCGGTCGAGGCCCTGATCGATTCCGGCCTGCCCCTGCCCGGCGCGCTGGAGATTTCGGGCACGGTGGACGAGGAATCCGGCGGCTACGGCGGCGTCGCCTATCTGGCCGAGCGGGGCTGGTTCTCCGAACCGCGCGTCAACCACGTCATCATCCCCGAGCCGCTGAACGTGGACCGAGTCTGCATCGGCCATCGCGGCGTCTGGTGGGCCGAAATCGAGACCAAGGGCCGCATCGCCCACGGCTCCATGCCCTTCCTGGGCGACTCGGCCATCCGCCACATGGGCGCGGTGATGGAGGCGTTCGAGAGCAAGCTCTATCCCGCCATGGCCGCCCGCCATTCCGACATGCCGGTGGTGCCCGAGGGGGCGCGCCAGTCGACGATGAACATCAACTCCATCCACGGCGGCCAGGCCGAGGGCTTCGACGGCCTGCCGGCGCCCTGCGTGGCGGATTCGACCCGCATGATCATCGACCGCCGCTTCCTGATCGAGGAGACGCTGGACGACGTGAAGGGCGAGGTGAAGGCCATACTGGACGGACTGGCGGCCCGGCGTCACGGCTTCCGCTACGAGATGCGCGACCTCTTCCAGGTGGCGCCCAGCATGGCAGACCGGGACGGGCCGGTGGCCAGCACCACCGCCGCCGCCATCCAGACCGTCCTGGGCAAGCGGGCGCAGTTCGTCTGCTCGCCCGGCACCTACGACCAGAAGCACGTCGACCGCATCGGCAAGCTGAAGGACTGCATCGCCTATGGTCCCGGCGTGCTGGACCTGGCGCACCAGCCGGACGAATGGGTCGGGATCGAGGACATGACCAACTCGGCCAAGGTCATGGCGCGCGCCGCCTACGACCTTCTGACCCGACGACGGAGCTAGGGCCTTTGGACGACGAGAACATCATCGGCCCGCGCCTGCGCGCCCTGCGCGAACGTCTGGGCCTGTCGCAGCGCGCCCTGGCCCGCAAGGCCGGCGTCCCCTCCAGCACCGTCAGCCTGGTCGAGAGCGGCCGGACCAGCCCCTCGGTCGGATCGCTGAAACGCCTGCTGGACGCGGCGGGCGTGTCGCTGGGCGAGTTCTTCAGCTCCGAGTTCGAAGCCTCGACCAAATATTTCTATCGCCACGACGAACTGACCGACATCTCGCGCGGCGAGGTGTCCTATCGCCAGCTGGGCCGGGGCCACGGCAGCAGCCTGCAGATCCTCTACGAAACCTACCAGCCCGGATCCGATAGCGGCCGGGTCATGCTGTCCCACGAAGGGGAGGAGGGCGGGCTGATCATCTCCGGCCGTCTGGAGGTGACGGTGGACGGCCAGTCGCGGGTGCTGAAGGCCGGCGACGGCTATCTGTTTCCCAGCCCCCTGCCCCATCGTTTCCGCAATGTGGGCGACACGCCGTGCGTCGTGATCAGCGCCTGCACGCCCCCGACCTTCTGACAAGTCGATTATTTGATCAGAATCCTGATCAAGATTCTTTATTTCCGAGAGATGTCAGCTATTTGCCTTGCGCAAGAAATAGGCTTGCCGCGCTTCGCGTTTGGTCAGCTACTTCTCATGTGGCGGCGGGATGGAACGGGGGCTTGGCGGCCAGGGCCGCAGGGTTCGATCCAGGGCGCCAACAGGGACGGCGGGCCCCGTAAGTCTCGCTGATCGGCGGCGCAAGATCGCTCAGAACGATCCCGCGGCCTTAGAGGGGATGTGGACGATGAATCGTCTTTTGGTCAGCGTATCCGCCGGGGCGCTCGCCGCCCTGATGTCTGTCGGCCTGGCGTCCGGCGCCCAGGCCCAGACCCAGGCTCAGGCCCAGTCCAAACCGCAAGAGGCCGAGCGCGCCGACCGGGTGGACGACGTCATCGTCACCGCCCAGCGCCGCGAACAGGCGGCCCAGGACGTCGGCATCGCGCTCAGCGTCCTCAGCGGCGAGACCCTGACCAAACAGGGCGTCACCAACGTCAACCAGCTTCAGAACGTCACCCCGAACCTGGAGGTTGAACCGGCCTTCGGCGGCGGCGCGGCCCAGTTCCGCATGCGCGGCGTGGGCTTTCAGGACTACGCCTCCAACAACTCGCCCACCGTCGGCGTCTATGTGAACGAGGTCGCCTATCCGGTCCCGGTCATGACCCAGGGCCTGATCTTCGACATCGACCGGGTCGAGGTGCTGCGCGGGCCGCAGGGCACGCTGTACGGCCGCAACACCACCGGCGGCGCCATCAGCTTCGTGACCAAACGGCCGACCGAGGACCTGGCCGCCGGCCTGATGACCGAATGGGGAACCTTCGAGCAGTTCCGGGCCGAGGGCTATGTCTCGGGTCCGATCGGCGGGGGTCTGCGCGGTCGCCTGGCCGTCTCGACCGAGCAGGGCGGCGCCTGGCAGCGCAATCGCGACACGGGCCAGAGCCTGGGCGACGCCGACCGCACCGGCGCGCGCGCCCTGATAGCCTGGGACCCGACCGAAAACCTGTCCCTGTTGCTGGACGTGCATGGCGGGATCGACAAGTCCGAGAACCAGGGCCTGTATCTGCTCAGCGACCTGGTGACGCGCGGCGGGCGCACGGGCAGCCGCCGTATTCCCGCCGACCGGGACCACTCCAAGACCGGCTGGGGCATCTCGCCCCGCTTCGCCGCCTCCATCGGCCGCAGCCCGGACGCCAAGCCCGGTCGCGACAACTCGTCCTGGGGCACGTCGCTGAACGCCAACTGGGCGTTGAACGGCATGACCCTGACCAGCATCACCAGCTATGAGACGCTGAAGCGCAGCGAATACGGCGACTGGGATTCCAGCCCCTCGGTCGAGGCCGACACCTTCTTCGGCAGCGACGTGGACGTCAGCTCGCAGGAACTGCGCCTGGCCTCGGACGGCGACGGGCCGCTGACCTGGGTGGCGGGCTTCTATGCGTCCAAACAGGATTTGAACGAGCGCTATTTCTCGGACTTCATCGACATCTACGGCACCTACGCCCAGGTCACTTACGACCAGTCGGTCAAGTCGTGGAGCGTGTTCGGCCAAGGCGAATACGCCATCACCGATCAGTTGAAGGCCATCCTGGGCCTGCGGTACGAGGAAGAAACGCGCGCGCTTCAGGGCTTCGGCTCGGCCTTCGGCGGCGCAACGGCCCTGCCGCCCACCACGGTCGAAACCAAGATGACGCCCCTGACCGGCAAGGCCGCGCTGGAGTTCAAGCCGGCCGACAATCTGCTGATCTACGGTTCGGCCAGCCGGGGCGCCAAGTCGGGCGGCTTCACCACCTACAACACCGGCGACCGCAGCGGCATCCAGCCGTTCAACCCGGAAATCCTGTGGGCCTACGAGGTCGGGTTCAAGGCCGATCCGTCGCGCGCGCTGCAACTGAACGGCGCGGCCTATTTCTATAAATACACCGACCAGCAGGTGCTGTCGGCGGTCTGGGGCCAGAACGGTCCGGTCGGCCGGTTCGCCAATGTGCCGTCCTCGCACATCTGGGGCGCCGAGCTGGAGGCGGTGCTGCGGCCCGTCGCCGGCCTGCGGATCAGCCAGTCGCTCAGCTACAAGAAGGGCGAGTACGACGAGTACGAGGCCATGGACGTCCCGGCCTCCCGCCTGGCCGGCCGCGCGGTCTATGTCGACAAGTCGGGCGACCCCATCCTGTTCCCCGCCTGGTCCTATGCCGGCTCGATCAGCTACGACTGGTCGGTCGATGGTTTCGCCGTAACGGCCGAAACCAACTACAGCTATCGGGACGAATATCCGTCGTGGCTGGGGGCGAAATACGACGTGCCCGCCTACTGGCTGGCCAACGCCAGCGTGACCGTGGGTCCGGAAAACGCCAACTGGTCGGTCGCCTTCTGGGCGCGCAACCTGTTCGATCAGGAATACGACCTGACGCGCAACTTCTTCACAACCGCCGACATCGCCCAGCCGGGCCGTCCGCGCACCATCGGCGTGCGTCTGAGCCTGGCCTATTGAGGCCCGGTCGGGCGGTGCGGCCCCGCGTCGCACCGCCCGTCTCAGCCCTGATCGTCACGCCCGAAATCCTGATCGGAACGCGACCGGGGACCAATCTTTTCAACATGTTGAAGCAACGGAATAACAGGCTTTCCTTCGCCGGCCTTTCATCCGCTATTGGTCGCCGCGAAAGGACCACCGCATGACACCCCAGGCCGCCAACGACCTCGATCCCTTCTGGATGCCGTTCACCGCGAACCGCAGCTTCAAGGCGCACCCCAGGTTGCTGGCCTCAGCCAGGGACATGCACTATTTCACGCCCGACGGCCGCCGCATCCTGGACGGGACGGCGGGTCTTTGGTGCGTCAACGCCGGCCATGCGCGAAAGCCCATCGTCGAGGCGATCCAGCGCCAGGCCGAGGTGCTGGACTACGCCCCCACCTTCCAGCTGGGCCATCCGCTGGTGTTCGAACTGGCGGCGCGTCTGGGCCTGCTCTTTCCCGCCGACATCGACCACGTCTTCTTCGCCGGCTCGGGTTCGGAAGCCGTGGACAGCGCCTTGAAGATCGCCCTGGCCTATCAACGGTCGCGCGGCTTCGAGAACCGCACGCGCCTGATCGGCCGCCAGAAGGGCTATCACGGCGTCGGCTTCGGCGGCATTTCCGTAGGCGGGCTGGAGAACAACAAACGCGGCTTCCTGACCCTGCCGGGCGTCGATCACCTGCCCCACACGCTGAACCTGGAAGAGGCCGCCTTCTCGCGCGGGCAGCCCGCCTGGGGCGCCCACCTGGCCGACGAGCTGGAAATCCTGATCGACCAGCACGGCGCCGAGACCATCGCCGCCGTCATCGTGGAGCCCCTGTCGGGTTCGGCCGGGGTCATCGTGCCGCCGGTCGGCTATCTGGAGCGTCTGCGCGAGATCACGGCGCGCCACGACATCCTGCTGATCTTCGACGAGGTCATCACCGGCTTCGGCCGCGTGGGCGGCGTGACGGCGGCCGAGACGCTGGGCGTCACCCCCGACCTGATGACCTGCGCCAAGGGGTTGACCAACGGGGCGGTGCCGATGGGGGCCGTCGGGGTTCGCAAGGGCATCTACGACGCCGTGGTGAACGGCGCGGCCGGACCGGGGATCGAGCTCTTCCACGGCTACACCTATTCCGGCCATCCGCTGGCAGCCGCCGCCGCCCTGGCGACCCTGGACGTCTATGAGGCCGAGGGGCTGTACGACCGGGCGCACGATCTGGGCGACTATTGGGAAGAGGCGGTCCACAGTCTGAAGGGCCTGCCCAACGTCATCGACGTGCGCAATCTGGGCCTTGTCGCCGCCGTCGAGCTGGCCCCCCGGCCCGAGACGCCGGGCGCCCGCGCGACCGAGGTTTTCCACCGCGCCTTCGATACCGGCCTGCTGATCCGGGTGACGGGCGACGTCATCGCCCTGTCGCCGCCGCTGATCATCGACAAGGCCCAGATCGACGAACTGGTCAGCGGCCTGGCCGATCTGATCAAGACAACACCCTGAAACACAGCCTGACGGCGCGCGCGATTTGGGCGATGCTGCACCATCGGCGAAGAGGAGACGGCACGACGTGAGGCGCGGATCGGCAGATAGGGTGTGGAGCCGGTTCAGCCGCGCCGTTCTGGCGGCCGCCCTGCTGCTGGGCCTGACCGCCCTGCCCGCCGCCGTTCAGGCTCAGGCGCCCCCCCGAACTTCTGGTGATCGGCTGGTGCTGGGCCTGCCGCTGGAGCCGCCCAACCTGGACCCCACCTCGGGCGCGGCGGCGGCGGTGGACGAGGTGGTTTACGCCAACGTCTTCGAGGGCTTGACAAAACTGACGCAGAACGGCGCGGTCGCCCCGCTTCTGGCCGAAAGCTGGGAGGCGTCGCCCGACGGCCTGACCTGGACCTTCCACCTGCGGCGCGGCGTGACCTTCTCCGACGGATCGCCCTTCGACGCCTCGGTCGCCAAATTCAGCCTGGACCGCATCACCGCGCCCGGCTCAACCAATGCGCAGAAGGCCCTGTTCGCCCCGATCCAGCGGGTGGAGGTCGTCGATCCGGCGACCCTTCGCATCCATCTGTCCCGACCGATGGCGACCCTGCCCTATGTCCTGGCCTGGGGCGATGCGGTGATGGTGTCGCCCAAGAGCGCCGCGACCGAGGCCGTCGCTCCGGTCGGCACCGGCCCGTTCCGCCTGCAAGGCTGGCAGCGCGGCAGCCAGCTGACCCTGGTGCGCCGCGACGGCTATTGGGGAACGCCGCCCCGGCTGAACACCGTCGTCTTCCGCTTCATCGGCGACCCGACCGCCGCCTTCGCCGCCGTCAGCGCCGGGGACGTGGACGCCTTCCCCAACTATCCCGCGCCCGAGAACGCCGCCCAGTTCCAGCGCGATCCGCGTTTCCGCGTCGTGGTCGGCGCGTCCGAGGGCAAGGTCATCCTGGGGATCAACAACGCCAGGGCGCCGTTCAACGACGTGCGGGTGCGTCGCGCCCTGTCCTACGCCATCGACCGCGACGCCCTGATCCAGGGGGCCATGTTCGGCTTCGGCGAGCCGATCGGCAGCCACTATTCGCGTCAGGCGCCGGGCTATGTCGACCTGACCGGCCTCTATCCGCACGACCCGGCCAGGGCGCGCGCCCTGCTGGCCGAGGCGGGTCATCCCAACGGGATCGACGTGACCCTGCGTTTGCCGCCCCGCCCCTACGCCCGGCGCAGCGGCGAGGTGCTGGTCTCGCAACTGGCCCAGGCGGGCATCCGCGCGAAGATCGAGAATCTGGAATGGGCCCAGTGGCTGGATCAGGTGTTCAAACGCCGCCAGTTCGACCTGACCATCGTCGAACACGTCGAGCCGATGGACTACGACATCTATGGCCGGAAGGACTATTATTTCGGCTATGACAGCCCTGCGTTCGACGCCCTGTTGAAACAGGTTCAGGCTGCGCCGGACGAGGCGACGCGCACCCGCCTGCTGGGCGACCTGCAACGCCGCATCGCCGAGGACGCGGTCAACGGCTTCCTGTTCCAGTCGTCGCGCATCGGGGTGTGGAAGGCCGGTCTGAACGGCCTATGGATCAACGCCCCCATCGCCGCCAACGACGTGACCGGCGCCTATTGGGAAGGGTCGGGACCAGCGGGTGAAGCGACGAGTGGACGTAACGGCGCCACCTTGCCCTGGGGCTGGATCGGCCTGATCGCGGGCGCCGCCCTTCTGGCCTTCGTCGGCTGGCGGTTCGGCGCGGTCTGGCTGGCGAGGAAGCTGGGCGGCCATGCCCTGACCCTGCTGGCGGCGACGGTCGTGATCTTCCTGTTGCTCCAGGTCGTGCCGGGCGATCCGGCCAGCTATATGATGGGGTTGAACGCCAGCCCGGAAAGCATCGCCGCCCTGCGCCAGCAGATGGGGCTGGAGGGCTCGGGCCTCGAACGCTACCTGGCCTGGCTCGGCGATCTGCTGACCGGCCGCTTCGGGACCAGCTACACCTATCAGGTGCCGGTCGGCGGGCTGATCGCCGAGCGTCTGGCCGTCTCCGCCCCCCTGGCCCTGATGGCCACCGTCCTGTCCCTTCTGGTCGCCCTGCCCATAGGCGTCGCCGCCGCCAGCCGTCGCGGCACGGCGGTCGACACCGGACTGATCGGCCTGACCCAGATGGGCGTCGCCCTGCCCAACTTCTGGATCGCCATGCTGCTGATCCTGCTGTTCTCGGTGAACCTGGGCTGGTTCTCGGCGGGCGGCTTTCCGGGCTGGAGCGGCGGCTTGTGGCCCGCCTTCAAGGCCCTGATCCTGCCGGCCGTGGCGCTCGCCGCGCCCCAGGCCGCCATCCTGGCCCGCGTGTTGAGGACCGCCCTTCTGGACACGATGAACGAGGACTATGTCCGCACCGCCCGCGCCAAGGGTCTCAGCGTCAATCAGGCCCTGTGGCGGCATGCGCTCAGGAACGCCTGGATTCCGGTCCTGACCATCCTGGGCCTTCAGTTCCCCTTCCTTCTGGCCGGCGGCATCATCATCGAGAACGTCTTCTCCCTGCCCGGCCTGGGGCGTCTGGTCTTTCAGGCCATCACCCAGCGCGACCTGATCGTGGTGCAGGGCGTGGTGGTGGTGCTGGTCTTCGCCGTGGTCCTGGTCAGCTTCCTGATCGACCTGGCCTATCTGTTCGCCGATCCGCGCCTGAGGGGGCGTCGCGCATGACCCAGGTCGTCGCCCTTCCCCCCTCGATCCCGACGCGCGCCCGCTGGCCCCTGTCGCTGGTCGTCGGCCTGATCCTGACGGCGTCGGTGATCGCCACCGCCCTGACGGCCCTGGTCTGGACTCCCTACGATCCGGCGGCGGTGGACATCGCCGCCAAGCTGAGCGCGCCGTCCGCCGCCCACTGGATGGGGACCGACCATTTCGGCCGCGACGTCCTGTCGATGATCATGGCGGGCGCGCGGAACTCCCTGATCGTCGCCTTGGTCGCGGTCGGCGTCGGCGCGGGCGTCGGCACGCCGCTGGGTCTTCTGGCGGCGGCGCGCGGCGGTTGGATCGACGAGCTGGTGATGCGCGGCAACGACCTGATCTTCGCCTTCCCCGCACTGTTGCTGGCGGTCATGATCACCGCCGTCATGGGGCCGGGCGCGATCAATGCGATCATCGCCATCGGCGTCTTCAACATTCCGGTCTTCACCCGCGTGGCGCGCGGCGCGGCGCAAGGATTGTGGACCCGCGAATATGTCCTGGCGGCCCGCACGGCCGGCAAGTCCAGGGCGCTGATCTCGGTCCAGCACATCCTGCCCAATCTGATGAGCCTGCTGATCGTCCAGGCGGCCATACAGTTCGCCGTCGGCATCGTGGCCGAGGCGGGCCTGTCCTATGTCGGCCTGGGCGCCCAGCCGCCGGCGCCCAGTTGGGGCCGGATGCTGGCCGAGGCCCAGACCCTGATCGGCTTCGCGCCGTGGCTGGCCGTCATGCCGGGACTGGCCATCTTCGTGACCGTGCTGGGCCTCAGCCTGACCGGCGACGGCCTGCGCGACCTGTTCGATCCCCGCGTGCGGCGGGAGCGTCGCGCATGAGCGTCCTCGACATCCGCGACCTGAACCTGACCATCGGCCAGACGCCGATCCTGAAAGGGGTTTCGCTGTCCGTCGCCCCCGGCGAGATCCTGGGCCTGGTCGGCGAAAGCGGATCGGGCAAGTCGATGACGGCCCTGGCCGTGCTGGGCCTGACGCCGCCGCGCGCGACCCTGACCGGCGACATCCGCCTGAACGGCCGGGCGATCTCCAACGCCCCCGACGCCCTGATGCAGCAGATGCGCGGCCGCGAGGTCGGCATCGTGTTTCAAGAGCCGATGACGGCCCTGAACCCCGTCATGACCATCGGCGATCAGGTCGCCGAGACGGTGCGCCTGCACAGGAAGGTGTCGCGCAAGGCGGCCCTGGCCGTGGCCCGTTCGGTGCTGGACCGCGTCGGCCTGCCCGCCGACCGCTTCCCCCTGACCCGCTATCCGCACGAGCTGTCGGGCGGCCAGAGGCAGCGCGTCGCCATCGCCATCGCCATCGCCCTAACGCCGAAACTGCTGATCGCGGACGAAGCGACGACGGCTCTGGACGTCACCACCCAGGCCCAGGTGCTGGACCTGTTGAAACGGCTGGTGCGCGAGGACGGCATGGGCCTGATCCTCATCACCCACGACCTGGCCGTGGTGGCCGAGACCTGCGACCGTCTGGCGGTGATGAAGGACGGCGAGGTGGTCGAGGAAGCGCCGGTCGGCCGCATCCGCACGGGCATGACCCATCCCTACTCGCAACGCCTGCTGGCCAATGCGACCCACGCGCCGGTGCGCCGCAGCCGGCCTCAGGCCGACGCCGCCCCCGTGCTGGAGGTCCAGGGCCTGGTGCGCGATTACGGCGGCGCGCCCGCCCTGTTCGGCAAGTCCAGAACCTTCCGCGCCGTCGACGACGTCAGCCTGTCGATCCAGCCGGGCGAGAGCGTCGGACTGGTGGGCGAAAGCGGCTGCGGCAAGTCCACCCTTCTGCGCGCCATCCTGGCGCTGGAACCGCCCCAGGCCGGCCGCGTCCGGGTCAAGGGCCGCGACATCACCGCCGCGCGCGGCGCCGCGCGGAAGGCCATCCGCCGCGACATTCAGGTGGTGTTCCAGGACCCCTACGGCAGTTTCGACCCGCGCTGGAAGGTCCGCGATCTGGTCGCCGAAAACTTCCACCTGCTGGACGTAAGGCCCGACCCCGCAGAGGCCCGCCGCCGCATCGACGAAATGCTGGAGCGCGTCGGCCTGGCCAGCGGCGCCGCCGACCGCTATCCACACGAGTTCTCGGGCGGCCAGCGCCAGCGCATCGCCATCGCCCGCGCCCTGATCACCGAACCCTCGGTCATCTGTCTGGACGAGGCGGTGTCGGCCCTGGACGTTTCTGTCCGGGCCCAGGTGCTGGACCTGCTGGCCGACCTGTCGGATCGTCTCGGCCTGTCCTACCTCTTCGTCACCCATGACCTCGGCGTGGTCCGAAGCGTCACGGATCGCCTCCTGGTCATGCAGGGCGGCAGGATCGTCGAACAGGGCCAGACCGCCGCCGTCTTCGCCGCCCCGGCCCACCCCTATACGCAGAAGCTTCTGGCGGCGACGCCGGATCTGGTCCGCAATCCCGTCCTGGAAAAGGAAACCGCCCGATGAACCGCAGAACCGTCCTCGGCTCGGCCCTGATCGGCGCCGCAGCCTCCGCCGCCGGCGCCGCGAGCGCCAAGCCGGCCGCTCAAGCCGCCGCCCGCGCCTCGGGCCGCACCGGGCCGCTGAACCTGATCACCGATGTGGAGGGCCTACAGGTCGGCCAGGCCCACGACGCCGACGTGCGCACCGGCGTCACCGTCATCCTGGCCGAAAAGCCGGCCACCGCCGCCGTCGACGTGCGCGGCGGCGGCCCCGCCGGACGCGAGACCGACGTGCTGCGGCCCGAGAACCTGGTGCAGGAGGTGGACGCCATCATCCTGTCGGGCGGCTCGGTCTATGGGCTGGGGTCGGCCGACAGCGTCGCCGCCTGGATGGGGATGCGCGGGCGCGGCTATGGCATGGGCGGGGCGCCGGGCGTGCCGCCCTCGCCCATCATCCCGACCGCCTGCCTCTACGATCTGGCCAATGGCGGGAACAAGCAGTGGGGGATGGAGCCGCCCTATCGCCGACTGTCGGTCCAGGCGCTGGAAGCCGCCGGCGACCGCTTCGACCTGGGCACGGCCGGCGCCGGCTATGGCGCCGAGGCCGGGGCGCTGAAGGGCGGGATCGGCTCGGCCTCGGCGGTGATGGAGGCGGGCTGGACGGTCGGCGCCATCGTCGCGGTCAACAGCGTCGGCTCGGTCGTCGCGCCCGGCGGCAAGACCTTCTGGGCCGCCCCCTATGAGATCGGCGACGAGTTCGGCGGCCTGGGCGCCGTGGGTCTTCACGCCTCGGCCGAGGACTGGGGTCTGTCCAAGTTCCGCGCGCGCCCGCGCGAGAACACGACCATCGCCTGCATCGCCACCGACGTGGCCCTGACGCGGGTGGAATGCCAGCGCATGGCCATCATGGCCCAGGACGGCATGGCCCGCGCCATTCGCCCCAGCCACGCCCCCTTCGACGGCGACACCCTGTTCTGCCTGTCCACCGGCAAGAAACAGATTGACAACCCGGCGCTGCGCCAGGTCGCGGTTGCCCAGTTGGGCAACGTCGCCGCCGACGTCCTGGCCCGCGCCGTGGCGCGCGGCGTCTATCACGCCACCAACTATCAGGGCGCCGCCGGCAAGACCTGGCGAGAGCTGTCGGTCTAGATTTTTCAGCGTGTCGATTTCGCGGCGAGGGGCCTGGGCGAAGCGCGGTTGTTGCTGACGTTTCTGGACTGTGTGTGGTCCAGAAACGTCGACACCCCCGTCGCTTACGCGGCGGGGGTGTCGGTGTCGGTGGGTGCGGGAGCAGGATTTGAACCTGCGACCTTCAGGTTATGAGCCTGACGAGCTACCGGGCTGCTCCATCCCGCGTCGAAGGGGTGGATCGGAAGGAAGAGTGCGTTCGAGAAGGCCGAGTGTATCGGCTGTATTGGTCTTCATTTCGTTGTCCGCCTGGTAGACCCGGCGGCGACCTACTCTCCCGCGCCTTAAGACGAAGTACCATTGGCTCTGGAGGGCTTAACGACCGAGTTCGGAATGGGATCGGGTGGGGAACCTCCGACATAGCCACCAGGTCAACGAGGCGGACAGCGGAATGAAGAGAAGACATTGTCTGGATCGTTCGGGTCTGAACGATCATCGAATGAGTTTTGCTGAGAAACGATCAAACCGATCGGATTATTAGTACCAGTAAGCTTCATGGGTCGCCCCACTTCCACACCTGGCCTATCAACGTGGTAGTCTTCCACGATCCTCAGCGAAGCCTTGTTTTGAGGTTAGTTTCCCGCTTAGATGCTTTCAGCGGTTATCTATTCCATACTTAGCTACCCTGCTGCACAGCTGGCGCCATGACAGGTACACCAGAGGTATGTCCATCCCGGTCCTCTCGTACTAGGGACAGATCCTCTCAAGCTTCGAACACCCACGGCAGATAGGGACCAAACTGTCTCACGACGTTCTGAACCCAGCTCACGTACCACTTTAAATGGCGAACAGCCATACCCTTGGGACCTGCTCCAGCCCCAGGATGTGATGAGCCGACATCGAGGTGCCAAACTTTGCCGTCGATATGGACTCTTGGGCAAAATCAGCCTGTTATCCCTAGAGTACCTTTTATCCGTTGAGCGATGGCCCTTCCACTCGGGACCACCGGATCACTATGGCCGACTTTCGTCTCTGCTCGACTTGTCAGTCTCGCAGTCAGGCGAGCTTATGCCATTGCACTCGACGAGCGATTTCCGACCGCTCTGAGCTCACCATCGCGCGCCTCCGTTACACTTTGGGAGGCGACCGCCCCAGTCAAACTACCCACCACGCCATGTCCCGGGACCGGATAACGGTCCTCGGTTAGACGTCAACGACAGTAAGGGTGGTATTTCAAGGACGACTCCACCAGAGCTGGCGCCCCGGTTTCATAGTCTCCCACCTATCCTACACATACGGTCGCTAACGCCAAGGCGAAGCTATAGTAAAGGTTCATAGGGTCTTTCCGTCTGACCGCGGGAACCCCGCATCTTCACGGGGAGTTCAATTTCACTGAGCCTATGCTGGAGACAGTGGGGAAGTCGTTACGCCATTCGTGCAGGTCGGAACTTACCCGACAAGGAATTTCGCTACCTTAGGACCGTTATAGTTACGGCCGCCGTTTACCTGGGCTTCAGTTCGGAGCTTTCACTCCTCCCTTTAACCTTCAGGCACCGGGCAGGCGTCAGACCCTATACGTCGCATTGCTGCTTCGCAGAGCCCTGTGTTTTTGCTAAACAGTCGCTACCCCCTGGCTTGTGCCACTCAGTCCTGCTTGCGCAGGGTGAGTCACGCTTATTCCGAAGTTACGCGTGCAATTTGCCGAGTTCCTTCAGCATAGTTCTCTCAAACGCCTTGGTATGCTCTACCTGACCACCTGTGTCGGTTTCGGGTACGGTCTCTGCTGGAGTTATTTCCTGGGACAACGCCCCCGCACACACAATCCAATAAGTGTGTACGAGTTATGCCATCCGTCACTTCCAGCTGGTGCAGGAATATTTACCTGCTTCCCATCGACTACGCTTTTCAGCCTCGCCTTAGGGGCCGACTAACCCTGCGCAGATTAGCTTTACGCAGGAACCCTTGGTCTTTCGGCGAGAGTGTCTCTCACACTCTTATCGTTACTCATGTCAGCATTCTCACTTCCGATACCTCCAGCCAGGCTCACGCCTGACCTTCACCGGCCTACGGAACGCTCCGCTACCGCTTGCAGTAAACTGCAAACCCATATCTTCGGCGCACGGCTTGAGCCCCGTTACATTTTCCGCGCAGGATCGCTTGATCAGTGAGCTGTTACGCTTTCTTTAAAGGATGGCTGCTTCTAAGCCAACCTCCTGATTGTCAAAGCAATCCCACATCGTTTCCCACTTAGCCGTGACTTGGGGGCCTTAGATGATGGTTAGGGTTGTTTCCCTTTTCACGACGGACGTTAGCACCCGCCGTGTGTCTGCCCGATAGTTCTCTTGGGTATTCGGAGTTTGGTTAGTATTGGTACCGCTCGCGCAGCCCGCAACCATCCAGTGCTCTACCCCCCAAGGAATTCGTCGGACGCTCTACCTAAATAGATTTCGCGGAGAACCAGCTATGTCCAGGTTTGATTGGCCTTTCACCCCTATCCACAAGTCATCCCAGAATTTTTCAACATTCACGGGTTCGGTCCTCCAGTTAGTGTTACCTAACCTTCAACCTGCTCATGGATAGATCACCTGGTTTCGGGTCGTCATACGTCGAACTTAGCGCCCTATTCAGACTCGCTTTCGCTGCGCCTACACCTAACGGCTTAAGCTTGCTCGACACATGAAGTCGCTGACCCATTATACAAAAGGTACGCCGTCACCGCGCTTGGCGGCTCCGACTGCTTGTAGGCTTCCGATTTCAGGATCTGTTTCACTCCCCTTGTCGGGGTGCTTTTCACCTTTCCCTCACGGTACTTGTTCACTATCGGTCGTAGAGGAGTACTTAGGCTTGGAGGGTGGTCCCCCCATGTTCAGACAGGATTTCACGTGTCCCGCCCTACTCGAGTCTCTTGCTGTTTGATGACTACGGGGCTTTCACCCACTATGGCCGACCTTTCCAGATCGTTCGTCTTTATTTCACAAGAGCACTGGCCTGGTCCCGGTTCGCTCGCCACTACTACGGGAGTCTCGGTTGATGTCCTTTCCTCCGGGTACTGAGATGTTTCAGTTCCCCGGGTTCGCTTAATGAAGCCTATGTATTCAGCTCATTATACCTTTCAACAATCCGCCAATCTCAACCCCGAAGAGCAGAGTTGGAAGACTGTAAAGGTGGGTTTCCCCATTCGGAAATAACCGGATCAAAGGGTGCTAGCGCCTCCCCGGTTCTTATCGCAGCTTGCCACGTCCTTCATCGCCTCTCTACGCCAAGGCATCCGTCAGAAGCCCTTCAACGTTTGATCGTTTCTCAGCAAAACTCATGCCTGGTTTATTCCGCCCGACTGGAAAGATGCCGGGGGACCAAGCCTGATTTTTGTCAGACAATGTCTTCTTCTCGAACACGACCTAAAAGCTCAGGGGAGCCGGTCTAGTTCTTCCTTCACGATGTCAATGCCAGTTGGCGAGCGCCAACGGGCAATTCCTGATGCGATCTGCGAGCTTTGGCGGGGTGCGCCACCGCTTTCAAAGCGGAGCCTCGGGTCAAATCCAGGGCCGCGGGTGCGGCCTGGTGGAGCCAGACGGAGTCGAACCGACGACATCCTGCTTGCAAAGCAGGCGCTCTACCAACTGAGCTATGGCCCCGTTCCAGAGAACGGTGCGCAGCCCAGGAGAGCTGTCGGCGACCCAAGCTGCGCTCAAGCAGCAAATACGCGGACGTATTTGCGTTAGCGCCACCAGAATGACCTGGTAGGCCCGGGCAGACTCGAACTGCCGACCTTACGCTTATCAGGCGTACGCTCTAACCACCTGAGCTACGGGCCTATGGCAGCGACAGCCAGGCGTTCAAGCCCAGGCTCGCGATCGCGTCACCCACGCAACGACCCGTATGGCCGAGGCGTCGATGACGAAAGTGGAAAGAGAAACGGAGACGGCGGCGTTCCGCATTGTTTGCTCAGCGCTGCGAAGCGCTTCGCTATGCGGAGCCTCAATAGCCTCGTGAGAGGCTGGAGAAGCATCCTTAGAAAGGAGGTGATCCAGCCGCAGGTTCCCCTACGGCTACCTTGTTACGACTTCACCCCAGTCGCTGACCCTACCGTGGTCGCCTGCCTCCTTGCGGTCAGCGCAGCGCCTTCGGGTAGAACCAACTCCCATGGTGTGACGGGCGGTGTGTACAAGGCCCGGGAACGTATTCACCGCGGCATGCTGATCCGCGATTACTAGCGATTCCAACTTCATGCCCTCGAGTTGCAGAGGACAATCCGAACTGAGACGACTTTTAAGGATTAACCCTCTGTAGTCGCCATTGTAGCACGTGTGTAGCCCACCCTGTAAGGGCCATGAGGACTTGACGTCATCCCCACCTTCCTCCGGCTTAGCACCGGCAGTCCCATTAGAGTTCCCAACTAAATGATGGCAACTAATGGCGAGGGTTGCGCTCGTTGCGGGACTTAACCCAACATCTCACGACACGAGCTGACGACAGCCATGCAGCACCTGTGTCCCAGTCCCCGAAGGGAAAGCCACATCTCTGTGGCGGTCCGGGCATGTCAAAAGGTGGTAAGGTTCTGCGCGTTGCTTCGAATTAAACCACATGCTCCACCGCTTGTGCGGGCCCCCGTCAATTCCTTTGAGTTTTAATCTTGCGACCGTACTCCCCAGGCGGATTGCTTAATGCGTTAGCTGCGTCACCGAAATGCATGCATCCCGACAACTAGCAATCATCGTTTACGGCGTGGACTACCAGGGTATCTAATCCTGTTTGCTCCCCACGCTTTCGAGCCTCAGCGTCAGTAATGAGCCAGTGTGTCGCCTTCGCCACTGGTGTTCTTCCGAATATCTACGAATTTCACCTCTACACTCGGAGTTCCACACACCTCTCTCATACTCAAGACACCCAGTATCAAAGGCAATTCCGAGGTTGAGCCCCGGGATTTCACCCCTGACTTAAATGTCCGCCTACGCTCCCTTTACGCCCAGTAATTCCGAGCAACGCTAGCCCCCTTCGTATTACCGCGGCTGCTGGCACGAAGTTAGCCGGGGCTTCTTCTCCGGGTACCGTCATTATCGTCCCCGGTGAAAGAATTTTACAATCCTAAGACCTTCATCATTCACGCGGCATGGCTGCGTCAGGCTTTCGCCCATTGCGCAAGATTCCCCACTGCTGCCTCCCGTAGGAGTTTGGGCCGTGTCTCAGTCCCAATGTGGCTGATCATCCTCTCAGACCAGCTACTGATCGTCGCCTTGGTAGTCCATTACACTACCAACTAGCTAATCAGACGCGGGCCGCTCTAAAGGCGATAAATCTTTCCCCCGAAGGGCACATTCGGTATTAGCACAAGTTTCCCTGAGTTATTCCGAACCTAAAGGCACGTTCCCACGTGTTACTCACCCGTCCGCCACTAACTCCGAAGAGTTCGTTCGACTTGCATGTGTTAGGCCTGCCGCCAGCGTTCGCTCTGAGCCAGGATCAAACTCTCAGGTTGAGTTGACTTCTGACCTAAGCTTGAAGCTCACCGTGGTGAGCTTGGCATTAGTTCTACGTATTCTATTGACGAGTTCCCACGTCATCGATCTAAAGACCGACGCATGGTATCTTTTCAAAAAGACCGCAGATAGTCAGTGTCGTATGATGACCTCGAAGGGCCATCGCAAGAACACCGCCGCCTGCGTTTCTCTTTCCATATCAACAATGTCAAAGACCAGAACCGCCAGAGCGGCCCGACTTGTTTAGCGCCTCAGTCGTCGGCGGAGGCGGCGATTTAGAGACCGCCGAACCTCATGTCAACCGCTCTTTTCAGAGATCTTTCGGAGAGAAGAGCGAACCCTTCAGACCGCAAGAAACCACCGGAGGAAAGCGAGGCTTGCCCCTAAAACCCGTCGGCGATTCGATTGGAGCGCGGAAACTATCCAAACCAACCAACGAAAGCAAGAAGTTTTTCGCTTCTTCCTTCCGTGGAACCCCGGAGATCTGAACCCCCGCGGCCCCGACGGCCAGCCCGTTTCCGAGCGAGGCGGCTCTATACGGACCACCCTTCCACCCAGCAAGAAAATTCTGACAGGGAAATGAAATATCTCACGGACCCGGAATCCCTGAACGGAGGTCGCCGTCGGCCGGATCAGCCTGCAATATAGGTTCTGAGGCTCTCGGCCTCTTGCGCGTGTTCGGCGATCTGGGCTTTGACCACGTCGCCGATCGAAACGACCCCGACCAATCGCCCGCTCTCCATCACCGGCAGGTGGCGGATGCGCCGGTCGGTCATGCGCGTCATCAGCGCCGCCATGGGCTCGCGCGGTTCGGCGACTATGACCTTCTCGGTCATATAGGCGGAGACGGGCCGACCCAGGGCGGCCGGGCCCTCCGACGCCAGGGCGCGCACCACGTCCCGTTCGGAGAAGACGCCGGCCACCCGGTCGCCATCGCACACCACCAGGGCGCCGACACGGCGTTGCTCCAGTTCGCGGCAGGCGCCGGCGACCGACAGGTCGGGCGTCACGGTGAAGACGGCGTTTCCCTTGGTCTTGAGGATTTCAGCGACGAACATCGCGGCTCCTTCTCTCCGATAGAAGAGACGACCGCGGGGCCGGGATGGCGACAGGGCCGCTCGCCGACGATGATCGCTCAGCCGGCGGCGGGAATCAAACGGCCAGGGCGACACGTCCGAAGACACGTCCCAGCGGCCCGATGGCGATCAGCCCGACCAGGAAGCCGACGGCGTGCGCCTCCCAGGCGATCTGCGCGCCGTTCAGGCCGGGTGCGAAACCGATCAGGCCCGTGAAGGCGTTGACCGCCATCCAGACCAGCGACATCGTCACCACGCGCCGGTCCAACAGCGGCAGCACCCGGCCGTGTCCGCCCAGGAGGCGCGTCGCCGCCCCGATCAGGCCGAACACCGCGCCCGAGGCGCCGCCCACGCTCGCCGTCGATCCCCAGTGGATCAACCCATAGCCCAGGGCCGCCGCCGCCCCGCAGACGACGAAGAACAGCAGGAAGACGCTGGACCCGTATCGCGGGCCGAACTGGCGGGCGACCGGGGTTCCGAAGGCCAGGACGCCGACGGCGTTCATCAGCACATGGCCCCACCCGCCGTGGATCAACATATAGGAGAACAGGCCGCCCCATCCCCCCTGCTGCAGATCCGCCGGGACGAAGGCCATCCCCGCGCCCAGATCCGGCAGCCGCATCTGAAGAAAGAACAGCACCGGGAGGGCCACGGCGATCACGATCACCGCCAGGGGGGCGTTGAACATCCTCTCGCGGGCGGGCGATCCGCCGAATCGGGCGTCGTCGTCGGACATGGCGTCCATGTGGACAAGCCGTTCGTTCGCATCAAGCGCTTCTTAATAACCTTAATGCAGTTTGGGCGACGGATCGCGTCTTGGATCCGTGTCGAACTTGCACGCCAGGAGGCTTCTGAGATGTCCGCCACAAGGCTGATCCCGCCCGCGACGATCGCGTCCGCCGTCGGCCTGGCCGTCGTGGCCGCCGTCGCCCTGCCCGCCGTCGCCCAGTCGACCGGCTCTGGCGGCGCGGCCCGCTTCCAGCAGGGTTACGGCGGCGCGCGCTCGGCCGCCGCCAACGCGACCACCGGCTCCACCCGCGACGCCAACGGCAACCGCCTGATCGTCAACGGCATCATCCAGGCCGGCGCCTCCTCCTATTCCAGCCAGTCCAACGGCGTGGCCTCGGCCTATTCGGGCGCGGGCTCCACCCGCTCCCACGGCACGATCATCGGCGGGGCCACCGCCATCGGCAACCAGTTGAACGTGGTGGTCCAGGGCAGCCGCAACACCGTCATCGTCAATTCGAACCAGACCAACACCGGCCCGATCAACGCCGGCACGGCGCTGAACGGAAGCATCAACCTGCCATGAGCCGTCGTTCTTTTCTTCGCATCGGCGCCGCCGCGACGGCGGCCGCCCTGCTGCTGGCCGGCTGCGTCAGCCCGGTGGCGGGGCCTTCGGGCCTCTACGCCTCGCCGATCGGCAATGCGCCGGTGACGTCCAACCCGACGCCCTATTCGACGGCCCTCTACTGCCTGGCGGACTACGCCCGGCGCTACAACCTGCCCTCGCCGCGCATGGCCGTGGGCCGGATCAGCGACTACACCGGCACGGTCTCGGCCGACGGCGGGCGTCAGATCACGGGCGGCGCCTCTCTGATGGCGACGTCGGCCCTGGCCAAGGCCGGGGCGCAGATCGTCGAACGCTACGACACCTCGGTGTCCGAGCTGGAACTGCGCTACGCCAACAACAAGCTGATCGGCGATCGCGCGTCCGGCGCCCAAAACCCGGACGACACCCAGTATCGCCGCATCCTGGCCGGCCAGGTGCCCGGCTCGGACTTCTACATCGTCGGCGGCATTACCGAGGTGAACTACAACATCCGCTCGGGCGGGGTCGACCTGGCCACGGGCGAGATCGACAGCAAACGCCCCGGTTCGAGCCTGATCAACCACCGCGTCTATGTGATGAACATCGCCATGGACCTGCGCCTGGTGCAGACCACGACGCTGGAGGTGGTCGATGTCGTCTCCTATCAGAAACAGATCATCGGCCGGGAAATCTCGGCCGGGGTGTTCGACTTCCTGAACGGCAATGTCTTCGACCTGTCGGCCGGCACGGGCGGCATGGAGCCGACGCAACTGGCCGTGCGCGCCCTTGTCGAGCGCGCGACGGTCGAGTTCATGGCCAATCTCTATGGCGCGCCGGGGCCGGAAATCTGCCTGAACGCGGCCAACGACCCCCTCGGTGAGTCCACGGTCGGACCGACCGGCGGCTACTACCCGGCCTATCCCACCCAGGACACGAACAATGGCCAGACTCGCGCCGATCCCTCTCGCTGGCATGATCGCCGCGACCGCGACGTTCGCCCTAGCCGCTACTGAGGCGACCGCCCAGACGACGCCGGCCTGCCCGCCGGAAACCGGCTCGGCCTGCCGGATCGACCAGACCCAGACGGGCGAGGTGACGGGGACGGTCGATCTGGACGTGGCGGTGGGTCAGCTGACCGTGATCAATACGGCCACGGGCAACCACGTCGTCGGCGGCGTCCAGTCGACCCACGGCGCCGTCGTCTCGCGCCAGATCCTGACGGGCGCCACGTCCGCCCGCACGCCCGTCGCCCTGAACGGCGTCAGCGACGGCTTCGTCGATTCGACCACCCAGGCGGCCGGCAACCAGTTCCAGGTCTCGACCGACGGCGCGACCTTCGACGTGGACGCGGGACAGTCCGCGCGCGGCGACAATGTCAGCGCCCGCACCGATCTGCACGGCCCCTCGGCCCATATCCTTCAGGGCGGCCGGGTCGCCAGCGGGGCGACGGCCAACGCCGTGGCCATGGGCGGCCCCTCCACCATCCTGACCGGCCGCGTCGGCCAGACCAGCCAGACGACCGTCTTCGCCGAAACGGTGGCCGACATACAATATGTGCCCGCGCCCCTGATCGTCTCGGCCGACGCGCAAGGCAACGCCGCCCAGGCGGTCACGACCGGCCCCTCGCATCAGGCCCTGACGGTCGACCAGACCAACGCCGCCTCGACCATCGAGGCCCGCACCAGCGTCTATGTCGACAACGCCTGGAACCTGGCGGGCCGGTCCAACGCCTCGGCCAACCGCGCCACGCTTCAGAACAGCGGCGGCTCCATGATCGCCGACACGACCCAGGACAACCAGGGCCGGGTCCGCGCCTACACCCGCGTCCAGACCAATCTTCAGGGGCAGACCACGGCCGGCGCCCGCGCCGTGGCCAACGAGGTCGTCGCCGGCGTCAACGACATCTATCTGAAGCTGAACAACGATCAGTTGAACTCGGGCGGGGTCGAGGCGACGGCCGAATACGTCGGGGTCAAGGGCTACGACAGCTACGTCAGCGCCGAGGCGGCGGGCAACAGCGTCGTCGGCTACGCCTGTTCCCAGTGCGGGGGCGAGGTCAACGTCGACAACACCCAGGTCAACACCGGCCCGGTCTCCGCCACCGCCAATGTCAGCATCGCCCAACCGGGTCGCGCCGCCGTGGTCGGCTCCAACGCCGTCGGCAACACCGCCACCTTCTACATTTCGCGCCCCGGCGGCTGAGGCTTCCTTTCGGGCGGCGTTGCGTGAAAGCACCCGGATCGGCGAAGGCGTCTTGCCCCGGCGGCGCCCCGGGCCTAGTGCCGATTGTCCGCCCCATCGGGGGTTGCGGTCTTTCGGAGCTGGTTCATGCGTTCTGCGCGTCTTCTTCTTGTCGCGGCCTCTGGCCTCGCCCTCGCCGCGGGTTTGTCGGCTCCGGGCGGCGCCTTGGCTCAAACCGCCCCGACCCGAACCGCCCCGGCCCAAAGCGCCCCGACCATGGCCAGCCAGGCGCAAGCTCCCTCCTCGCCCTGGGCCCAGGCCGCCAGCGACATTCCCGCCGATCCGGCCGTCCGCTTCGGCCAGCTGCCCAACGGCATGCGCTACGCCCTGATGCACAACGCCACCCCGCCCGGTCAGGCGTCGGTCCGCCTGCGCATCGCCGCCGGGTCGTTGATGGAGCGCGACGACCAGAAGGGTCTGGCCCACTTCATGGAGCACATGGCCTTCAACGGCACCAAGGACATCCCCGAGAACGAGATGCTGCGCATCCTCGAACGGCTGGGCCTGGCCTTCGGCGCCGACACCAACGCCTTCACCAGCTTCGACCAGACGGCCTATTCGCTGGAGCTGCCCAACACCAAGACCGAGACGGTCGAGACCTCGCTGCACGTCCTGCGCGAGATGATGTCCGACGCCCTGATGGCCGAGACCGACATCGATTCCGAACGCGGCGTCATCGTGGGCGAGGCGCGCATGCGCGACACGCCCCAGCAGCGCGTCCTCAAGACCCAGCTGGCCCTTCTGGCGCCCGGCCAGCGCCTGTCCCAGCGCCTGCCCATCGGCGACCTGAACATCATCCGCACGGCGGAGCGCCAGCGTTTCGTGGACTTCTATGACGCCTATTACCGCCCGTCGCGCGCCACCCTGATCGCCGTCGGCGACTTCGACGTGGACGTGATGGAGCGCCAGGTGCGCGACGCCTTCGCCTCCTGGACGCCCAAGGCGCCGGACGGGCCGCAGCCCGACCTGGGCCATGTCGCCCCGCGCGCGCCCGAGACCAGCATCATCGTCGAGCCCGGCGTCCAGTCCTCGATCCAGATCAACTGGATCAAGGCGCCCGACCTGTCGCCCGACACCGCAGCCAAGCGCACCGCCGCCCTGCGCCGCAGCCTGGGGCTGGCCGTGCTGAACCGCCGCCTGGGCGAGATGGCGCGCGCCGACAATCCGCCCTTCCTGGGCGCCGGCGCGGGCTATCAGTCGCTGTTCGACAGTCTGGACGCGGGCGTCCTGGCCGTCTCCTTCAATCCAGGCGACTGGAAGAAAGCCCTGACCGCGACCGAGCAGGAAGCCCGCCGCCTGGCCCAGTACGGCGTCACCACCGAGGAATTGCAGCGGGAGATCACCCAGTACCGCACCGCGCTTCAGAACGCGGTCGCCACCGCCGCCACCCGCTCGACGTCCGCCCTGGCCGGCGCCCTTCTCGGCGACGTCAACGACGACGAGGTGTTCAACACCCCGCAGGAGGGCCTGGCCCTGTTCGAACAGGGGGTGAAGGATCTGACGGTCGATCAGGTCAACGCCGCCGTTCGCCCGGTCTTCGAAGGCCAGGGTCCGCTGGTCCTGTTCACCAGCCCGGTCCCGGTCGAAGGCGGAGAGGCCGCCGTCACCGCCGCCCTTCAGGACTCGCGCCAGGTCCCGGTCACGGCCCGCGCCGCCCAGACCGCCCTGCAATGGCCCTACACCGACTTCGGAACGCCGGGCGCGCCCGCGATCCGCACCGAGGTCGCCGACCTGGGCGCCACCCTGGTCCGCTTCCCCAACGGCGTGCTTCTGAACATCAAGCCGACCCAGTTCCGCGAAGACCAGATTCTGGTCAGCGCCTCGACGGGCATCGGCGAACTGGGCCTGCCGACCGACCGCGTCACATCCATGGCTCTGGCCGACACGGTCATGGGTCCGGGCGGCACGGGCAAGCTGAGCCTGGACGAGTTGAACCGCGCCCTGAACGGCCACGTCTATAGCGCCAACGTCAACCAGGGCGCGGACTCCTACACCTTCTCGGGCGCGACCCGACCCGAGGACCTGCAGCTGGAAATGCAGATCCTGGCCGCCTATCTGACCGATCCCGGCCTGCGCGCCGCGCCGTTCGAGCAGACCAAGGCCGCCTTTCCGCAGATTCTGGCCCAGCTGTCGGCCACGCCGGGCGGCGTGTTCCAGCGGGACGTGACCGGCCTTCTGGCCTCGGGCGACAAGCGCGAGACCGTACCGACCGCCCAGGAGGTGGCCGCCATGTCGATCGACGAGATCCGCGCGGGCGTCCACAGCGCCCTGGCCCAGGGTCCGATCGAGATCACGGTCGTCGGCGACGTCGATGTGGACGCGGTCATCGCCGCCGTCGGCTCCACCTTCGGCGCCCTGCCCGCGCGCGGCCCGGCCCCGACGCCGGCGCCCGCTTCGGCGACCCGTCGTTTCCCGGCCCCGACGGCGACGCCGGTGCGCCTGACCCACACGGGTCCGGCCGAACAGGCCCTGGGCTTCACCGCCTGGCCGACCACCGATCAGGTGGGCGACCGCACCACGGCCCGCCAGCTGGGCGTCCTGTCCAGCGTGCTGCAACTGCGCCTGAACGACGAGATCCGCGAGAAGCAGGGCCTGGCCTATTCGCCGCGCGCGGCCTCCTCGTCCTCGGACGTCTTCCCAGGCTACGGCTATCTGGCGGTGACGGCCGAGGTGCCGCCCGAGGCCCTGTCCAAGCTGTTCGAGACGGTGGACGGCATCGCCGCCGATCTGCGGGACAAGCCCGTCAGCGCCGACGAGCTGAACCGCGCCCGCCTGCCGGCGGTCGAACGCATCCGCCGCAACATGGCCGACAACGGCTACTGGCTGACCCAGCTGTCGGAAGCCCAGTCCCACCCGGAAAGCCTGGAGCAGACGCGCCGTCAGATCGCCGTGCTGGAGGCCGTCACCCCGGCCGACCTGCAACGCCTGGCGCAGCAGTATCTGAAACCCTCGACCGCCTGGCGCGCCGAGATCGTCTCGGACAAGGCGCCCGCCAGGCCCTGATCGGGCGCAAGAAAAAGGCCCCGGCTCGATCAGAGCCGGGGCCAGTCGTTCTCTTCAGGATCGTCGACGGAGAGCCGACGGTCCTTTTTCGCATCCGGACCCTGATCGGCGCCTGAACGGCCCCGTTCGGCTGCGATTCAGAACACCCGGCCGCCGACGCCGCCGTCCAGGGTGATGGCGCCGGTGATGACGGTGGCGGCCTGGACCTGCTCCTCGCGGTATTCGGTGTATTCCTCCTCGCGGTACATCGTCAGGATCTTGATCCCGGCGCCGTAGCGACGCAGCAGCGAGCGTTCGTTGCAGTCCCGCTCCGGCTTCTCGGGCCGGCAGACCAGTTGGCCGCCCTCCCCGAACCACAAGGCTTCGTGCTTCTTGCAGGTCAGGGTCGCGCCGTGATCGAAGTTCACCTCGCCCTCGTAGTCGGCGATGGTCGCCTGCAGCCAGGCGCCGGCCAGGCAGCGATAGATTTCGCCCTCATAGCCGTCGGCGATCTCCCGGTCCGGCTTCACCTGAGAAGCCGGGTGCGGCACCTGGCGGTCGTCGATGCAGACCGCCTGGATCACCACCCGCTTCATCATGCGCCGCCAGGCGGTGACGGGAGTCCGCACCACCTGGGCCGCCATGCCTTCCACGGCCAGACCCTGAATCGTCGTCGGATAGGGCTGATCGACCGAGACATAGGCCGCGCCCCCGCCCCCGCCGTAACCGCCCGCCCCTGCCCAGCTGCGCGCGTTCAGATAGCCGCGCGCATAGCCGCCGGCGTTCGCATTGGCGTTGGCCCCGGCGTTGTTGATGTTGACGTTCACATTGACGTTCTGATTCTGGTTCCAGTTGCCGTTCCAGCCGGGACGGCCGCCGCCGCAGTCACTTCCGCCACAGCCGGACGGCGGCGGCGGAGGGGGCTGACACGCGGAGCCGCAAGGGTCCGGGTCGGGCGGCGTACAGCCCGAGTTGCATTGCGCCAGAGCGGCGCCGGCGCTGGTCATGACGAACAGACCGGCCGCCAGGCCCAGCATCCAGTGTGTGATCCGCAGCCGCATGGGCGGAACTCCCGAACGAAAATCGCTCGGTCAGGCGTGGGGCCGACCGATCCAGCCTTCACCCAAACATCAAAAGCCTTTCGTTTCCGTTGATACGCCCCGCGCCGGGCGTCGTTCGGGGATGGCGCAACGCCGCATCCGTCTGCTAGACCGCCCGCACTATGACCGTCCGCGTCTTCCTTCGCCTGATTTCGATTAGCCGCCCGGCGTAGCGCTTATGGGCCATCCGGCCCCGCGCACGCCGGGATCGACAGCCCTCAAGGCCGCGCCGGGCGCGACAGGGCGAACAGACCAGCGAACGACAACCTAGACGCCGAGACGCCCCATGGCCGACGCCACTTCCGAATCCCCCGCTCAGCCCCGCGAAGGCGGGGACCGCGACTATCGCGACACCGTCTTCCTGCCCGAGACGCCCTTCCCCATGCGCGGCGGCCTGCCCCAGAAGGAGCCGCTGATCCTGGAACAGTGGGGCGATCTCTACGGAACCCTGCGCGCCGAGCGGCAGAAGCAGAACGCCCCCCTCTATGTCCTGCATGACGGCCCGCCCTACGCCAACGGCGACATCCACATCGGCCATGCGCTGAACAAGACGCTGAAGGACTTCGTGGTCCGCAGCCGCTTCCTCCTGGGCTACGACGTCGATTATGTTCCCGGCTGGGACTGCCACGGCCTGCCGATCGAATGGAAGATCGAGGAGCAGTTCCGCGCCAAGGGCCGCCGCAAGGACGAGGTGTCCAAGGACGAGTTCCGTCGCGCCTGCCGCGATTACGCCGGCCAATACATCGACCTTCAGCGCGACCAGTTCAAACGCCTGGGCGTCACCGGCGACTTCGCCAACCGCTACGCCACCATGGACTTCACGTCCGAGGCGGCCATCGTCGCCGAGTTCCACAAGTTCAAGAACTCGGGCCAGCTGTATCGCGGGTCCAAGCCCGTCATGTGGTCGCCGGTCGAACGCACAGCCCTGGCCGACGCCGAGATCGAATACCACGACCACGTCAGCCCGACGATCTGGGTCAAATTCCCGGTCACGGCCATGTCCGACGACCATCCCGACGACCTCCTGGCCTTCCGGTCCAGCACCCCGTCCATCGTCATCTGGACGACCACGCCCTGGACCATCCCGGCCAACCGCGCCATCTCCTACGGCCCCGAGATCGCCTATGGCCTGTATGAGGTCACGGCGATGGAAGAGGGTCTTGAATTCGCGCCCTGGGCCAAGCCCGGCGACCGCCTGATCCTGGCCGACAAGCTGGCCGAGGACGTGTTCAAGGCCGCCAGGATCGCCGCCTGGACCCGCGTTTACGACATCAATCCGTCGGGCCTTGAGACCGCCCACCCGCTGGCCGCGCTGGACAGCGGCTACGGCTTCTCCGTGCCCCTGCTGGCCGGCGATCACGTCACCGACGACGCCGGAACCGGCTTCGTCCACACCGCGCCGGGCCACGGCGCCGACGACTTCGAGGTGTGGAAGGCCCACGGTCATCACGAGGTGCCCGACACCGTCGATCCCGACGGCGCCTATTACCCCTCCGTCCCCCTGTTCGCCGGCCTGAAGGTGCTGGAGACCGAGGGCAAGAAGACCGGCAAGTTCGGCCCGGCCAACGGCGCGGTGATGGACAAGCTGATCGAGGCCGGAAACCTGTTGGCGCGCGGGCGGCTGGAGCACTCCTATCCGCACAGCTGGCGCTCCAAGGCCCCGATCATCTTCCGCAACACCCCCCAGTGGTTCATCCGAATGGATGAACCACTCTCTTCCAAGACTCTGGGGTTCATCCGAATGGATGAGGCGCTCAAGAGCGGCGACACCCTGCGCGAGACGGCGCTTCAGGCCATCGACGACACCGCCTTCCACCCGGCGGCGGGAAAGAACCGCATCCGCTCGATGGTCGAGGGCCGTCCCGACTGGCTGGTCAGCCGCCAGCGCGCCTGGGGCACGCCTCTGGCGATGTTCGTCGACAAACAGACGGGCCAGCCCCTGCATGACCCCGAGGTGGACGCCCGCATCGTCAAGGCCATCGCCGAACACGGCGCCGACATCTGGTTCACCGCCCCCGACAGCGACTTCCTGGGCGCCCACGACCCGGCCCGCTACGAAAAGGTCGAGGACATCCTGGACGTCTGGTTCGACTCGGGTTCGACGCACGCCTTCACCCTGGACCCGCGCCTGCCGGAAAACGGCTACACCGGCGACCGCCCGGCCCACTGGCCCGCCGACCTCTACCTGGAAGGCTCGGACCAGCACCGCGGCTGGTTCCAGTCGTCCCTGCTGGAGGGTTGCGGCACGCGCGGCCGCGCCCCGTTCAAGGCGGTCCTGACCCACGGCTTCACCCTGGACGAGAACGGGGAGAAGATGTCCAAGTCGCGGGGCAACACCACCGACCCCCTGACTATCATCAAGGAATCGGGCGCGGACATCCTGCGGCTGTGGGTGGCTCTGGTCGACTATTCGGACGACCAGCGCATCGGCAAACAAATCCTGCAAACCACGGTCGACGCCTATCGCAAGCTTCGGAACACCGTCCGCTATCTGCTGGGCGCCCTGGCCGGTTTCGACGAGGCCGAGCGCCTGACCGATCTGGATCAGTTCCCGCCGCTGGAGCGGTTCATCCTGCATCGCCTGCACGAACTGGACGCCCAGGTCCGCGCGGCCTACGCCGATTACCGCTTCCAGGACGTGGTCCGTCCCGTGCTGGAGTTCTGCGCCGGCGACCTGTCGGCCCTGTATTTCGACATCCGCAAAGACGCCCTCTACTGCGACCGTCCCGACGCCTTGCGTCGCCGCGCCGCCCGCACGGTGATGGACGCGGTCTTCGCCCGACTGACCGCCTGGCTGGCCCCCCTGACCCCCTTCACCATGGAAGAGGCATGGACGACGCGCTTCCCCGACGCAGGCAGCAATTGCGCCCGCGTCATCCCCGAAACCCCGACCAAATGGAAGAATCCAGACGAGGCCGCGCGCTGGGCGGGCGTGCAAAAGGTGCTGGAGATCGTGACATTTGGACTGGAAGAAGCACGTCGCGGCAAACAGATCGGTGGAGCACTCGATGCGTGGCCCAAGGTCTTCCTACCCTCCGAGGCCAATGCACTATTCGCTGACCTCGATGCAGCGGAAGTCTTCCGAACAAGCGGTGCCGACCTGATCGTCAACGACAGCAATGTGATCACAGCGGAAATTCACTCGGCCGACTATCCCAAATGCGCCCGCTCGTGGCGCCGCGTCCCCGATGTCGGCTCCGACCCCGCCTACCCCGACCTCTCGGCCCGCGACGCCGACGCCGTGCGCTATTGGGACCAGACACACGGCTGATCCTCGTCGCCGCCCTTTCCGCTCGGAAGGGGCGGCGAACCGGCCTTGCGCCCCCAAGTCGGCGAACCTTCCGCCACGCTTTCAAGACGTTGCGGCGCCCTGGCCGCGATCCCGTCGCCCTACGCCGCGCCTCGCCTATGATGCCGGGTTTCATCCGGCGACCGGAGGGGGACGAACCCGGTTCAATTCGGACTGATCGGACTGATCGGACTGATCGGACTGATCGGACCGATCGGACTGATCGGACTGATCGGACTGATCGGACTGATCGGACTGATCGGACTGATCGGACTGATCGGACTGATCGGACTGATCGGACTGATCGGACTGATCGGACTCCTTTTTGACGGTCCGATCTACATCGGATTTCATCTGCGCCCCCAAATATGGGGAAACTCCGCGGCGGCTCACGCTTTGTTACATCCGCCATGGTCAAGGCGGGTTCGCCGCGCTAGATCGTGCTGCGTGTGCGAGCGGGGCCAACCCGCCGGCGATCTGAAAATGCTCAGGGGCTACAGATGACTCAGTGGGTGTACGGCTTCGGCGGAGGCTCCGCCGACGGCGATGCGTCGATGAAGAACCTTCTCGGCGGCAAGGGCGCGAACCTGGCGGAAATGTCCGCCCTGGGCCTGCCCGTCCCGCCCGGCTTTACCATCACCACCGAGGTCTGCACCTACTATTACGCCCACGGCGAGACCTATCCCGCCGATCTGGACGCCCAGGTCCAGGCCGCCCTGGCCAAGGTCGAGGGCGTGGTGGGCAAGACCTTCGGCGACGTGGACAATCCGCTCCTGGTGTCGGTCCGTTCCGGCGCGCGGGCGTCGATGCCCGGCATGATGGACACGGTGCTGAACCTGGGCCTGAACGACCAGACGGTCGAGGGCCTGGCCAAGCTGTCGGGCGACCGCCGCTTCGCCTTCGACAGCTATCGCCGCTTCATCACCATGTATTCGAACGTGGTGCTGGGCCTCAGCCACGACGATTTCGAAGAGGTGCTGGACCGGCACAAGGACCGGCTGGGCCTCGCCGTCGACACCGACCTGACCGCCGCCGACTGGGAGAAGGTCGTCGCCGACTACAAGGCGGTGGTGATGCGCGAACTGGGCCATCCCTTCCCGCAGGACCCCAAGGACCAGTTGTGGGGCGCGATCGGCGCCGTGTTCGAAAGCTGGATGAACGACCGGGCGAAATTCTATCGCCGCATGCACGACATCCCCGAAAGCTGGGGCACGGCGGTCAACGTCCAGTCGATGGTGTTCGGCAATATGGGCGAGACCTCGGCCACGGGCGTGGCCTTCACCCGCAACCCCTCGACCGGCGAAGCTCGCCTGTACGGCGAGTTCCTGATCAACGCCCAGGGCGAGGATGTCGTGGCCGGCATCCGCACGCCGCAGAGCCTGACCAAGATCGGCCGCGAGGAGATGGGCGAGACCGCCCCCTCGATGGAAGAGGCCATGCCCGAGGTCTTCGCCCAGTTCGTCGAGGTCGTCGGCAAGCTGGAAAGCCATTACCGCGACATGCAGGACATCGAGTTCACGGTCGAACAGGGCCGGCTGTGGATGCTGCAGACCCGCAACGGCAAGCGCACGGCCAAGTCGGCGCTGAAGGTGGCGGTCGATCTGGCGGCCGAGGGCGTGATCTCTCAGGAGGAGGCCATCAGCCGCGTCGAACCCTCGGCCCTGGACCAGTTGCTGCACCCGACCCTGGACCCCGATGCGGCCCGCACCGTGGTCGCCGCCGGCCTGCCCGCCTCGCCCGGCGCGGCGACCGGCAAGATCGTCTTCGACGCCGACGAGGCCGAGCGCCTGGCCGGTCTGGGCGAGGCCGTCATCCTGGTGCGCGAGGAGACCAGCCCCGAGGACATTCACGGCATGCATGCGGCGCGCGGCATCGTCACGGCGCGCGGCGGCATGACCAGCCACGCGGCGGTCGTGGCGCGCGGCATGGGCCGGGCCTGCGTGTCCGGCGCCGGCGAAATCCACATCGACGAGGCCAAGGGCGTCTTCACCGCGCGCGGCCGCACCTTCAAGGCCGGCGAGATCATCACCATCGACGGATCGAAGGGCGAGGTTCTGGACGGCGCCGTGCCGATGATCGAACCGGAACTGACCGGCGACTTCCAGACCCTGATGGGCTGGGCCGACGCGGTGCGCCGCCTGAAGGTCCGCGCCAACGCCGAGACCCCGCTGGACGCCAAGACCGCGCGCGGCTTCGGCGCCGAGGGCATCGGCCTGTGCCGCACCGAACATATGTTCTTCGACGACAGCCGCATCGCCGCCGTGCGCGAAATGATCCTGGCCGACGACGAGACGGGACGCCGCACGGCCCTGGCCAAGATCGCGCCGTTCCAGAAATCGGACTTCGTGGAGTTGTTCACCATCATGGCGGGCCTGCCCGTCACGGTGCGGCTGCTGGACCCGCCGCTGCACGAGTTCATTCCGCACACGGACGAGGACATCGACGCCCTGGCCGCCTCGTCCGGCATCGACGCCGACAAGCTGAAGCGTCGCGCCAAGGAACTGCACGAGACCAACCCGATGTTGGGCCATCGCGGCTGCCGCCTGGGCGTGGCCTATCCCGAAATCTACGAGATGCAGGTCCGGGCCGTGCTGGAGGCCGCGCTGGAGGTCAAGACGACCTCGGGCCAGGCGCCAATCCCGGAGATCATGCACCCCCTGGTCGCCCTGGGCCTGGAGATGAAATATCTGCGCGAGCTGACCGACCGCACGGCCAAGGCCGTGTTCGAGCAGGCGGGCGACAGCGTCGACTATCTGGTCGGGACCATGATCGAACTGCCGCGCGCCGCCATCCGCGCCGGGGACCTGGCCGAATACGCCCAGTTCTTCAGCTTCGGCACCAACGACCTGACCCAGACGACGTTCGGCATCAGCCGCGACGATTCCGGCCGCTTCCTGCAGGCCTATCTGGACAAGGGCATCTTCGAGACCGATCCCTTCGTGCGTCTGGACCAGGACGGCGTCGGCGGCCTGATCGAGATCGCCGCCGAACGCGGCCGCAAGGTCCGGCCCGAGGTCAAGCTGGGCATCTGCGGCGAACACGGCGGCGACCCGTCCTCGATCGCCTTCTGCGAGAAGGCCGGGTTGGACTACGTTTCCTGCTCGCCCTACCGCGTGCCCATCGCCCGCCTCGCCGCCGCCCAGGCCGCGCTGAACGGGGAGCGCGAGAAGGACCGCTAGGTCTTCACAGCACGCCGAACGGAAGAAGGGCGGTCTCTGTCGAGGCCGCCCTTTTTGCTGCGGCGCCACAAAGTCGCCGATCTTAGCGGAACGCTGTATGTGTCCCGGCGTCCACAGGCATTCCTCGTGTTTTCACACCTCTGGAACAGATAAGCTCCCGACCTATTTAAGCACTCGCTGGATGGGGCTGATGATCGGTCTGGTCATCACATCTAGGAGTTAATAAGAAACAATGCGTAACATTCTTCTTGCCGCTGTCGCCGTTTCCGCAATCGCCGCTCCGGCCTTTGCTCAAACCAATCCAGAGCCGCGTGGTTACGGCTCGCTGGGCTACACTCATCTTGAAGGTGACAATGCAACGACTGGCGCCGTCACGGGTCGTCTGGGCGTGAACCTGAACCGTTACCTGGCCGTCGAGACCGAAGCTTCGGTCGGCGTCAAACACGACGACTTCAC
Source organism: Brevundimonas sp. SORGH_AS_0993 (assembly GCF_030818545.1). Classification (NCBI taxonomy): domain Bacteria; kingdom Pseudomonadati; phylum Pseudomonadota; class Alphaproteobacteria; order Caulobacterales; family Caulobacteraceae; genus Brevundimonas; species Brevundimonas sp. SORGH_AS_0993. The sequence continues at coordinate 2,557,373 of NZ_JAUTAH010000001.1, read as the reverse complement.
CGTCGCCGGCGTGGATGGCGAGATCAAGCACGAGTGGGACGCCGCCGGTTACGTCGTCGGCAAGGTGCCGGTCTCCGACAAGCTTGAGCTGTTCGCGCGTGGCGGCTACGGCCACACCGAGCTGAAGCAGAAGTTCCCCGGCGCCGACACCGACGTGGGCGGCGACAGCTGGAACTATGGCGCGGGCGCCAACTACTTCGTGGACGGCGTCAACGGCGTGCGCGCCGACTGGACCCGCCGCGACTACCGCGACGACGCGGGCAAGGCCGACGCCTATTCGGTCAGCTACATCCGTCGCTTCTGATCCTGACGATTCAGGTCAAACGACGAGGCGCGCTCCGCAAGGAGCGCGCCTTTCGTCTTTTCGGAAGGCGGATCAGGCGAAGTCGCCGGCCAGGGCCCAGCGTTGCGAACCCTCGCCGAACGGGCGCACGAACCAGTCGCGGTACTGTTCGAAGGTTTCGATGATCTTCTGGCGCAGATCGGGCGGATTGACTGCTTCGCCGCGCTGGCGCTTCATCGCCGCGACGCAGTCGACCACCAGGTTCTGATGCGCCGAACCGCCCATGCTTTTCAGCACGGCGGCGATATCCTTGGCCAAGCTTTCCAGCACCTGCTTGGGCGTGTTGTGAGCCATCTGGGATTTCCCCTGTTCTCGACGAGAGAAGGGGTGACAAAAACACGTGACAGTTTCAAGCGTGGCGGCGAAAGAATCCGCATGGCCGCGAATTAACGTGACATACCGCCGATCGAAGCTTTTGGTTCGGTGAACGGGGCGAGAATGAACACTTTCGATGCGGCGGCCGCGACGGCCCAGTGGCTGGCGACCCTGTCGCCGCAAGAGACGGCCCGCGCGGTCGCCTATACGCACGGATCGCACTGGCTGATCCTGTGGAGTTTCCTAGTCTCGGCCCTGGTCGCCTGGATCATCGTGCGAACTGGCCTGCTGACGGCTATCCGCAGCCGGATCGAGCGCCGCCGCCGTCGGCCGGTCATGGCCAGCTTCCTGGTCGCTGCGGTCTATTCGATCCTGAGTTGGGTCCTGACCCTGCCGTGGTCGATCTACGCCGGCTGGTATCGGGAAAGACAGTATGGGCTGACCAGCCAGGCGTTCGGCGGCTGGCTGGGCGAGGCCCTGATCGGCGCCGCCATTTCGGTCGTCGTGAGCGCCCTGATGCTGGTCGCCATCTACGCCCTGATCCGCCGGGCGCGTCGGTTCTGGTGGGCGTGGGGCGCGGGCGTGACGGCGGCCTTCATCGTCATCGGCCTGGTGCTGTCGCCCTTGGTGATCGAGCCGATCTTCAACACCTATACGCCAGCCCCGAACGGCCCGGTGCGCGACGCCGTGGTGGCCCTGGCCACACAGACCGGCACGCCGTCGGACAAAATCTTCATCTACGACGGCTCCAAACAGTCCGACCGCTACACCGCCAACGTCTCGGGCCTGTTCGGCACGGCGCGGGTGGCCATGAGCGACACCATGTTCAAGCAGGGCGCGGACCTGGCCGAGGTGCGCGGCGTGGTCGGCCATGAGATGGGCCACTACGTCCACGTCCACATCCTGTGGACGGTGGCGATCCTGATCGTCCTCTCCGCCCTGGCCTTCTGGTTGACCGATCGCCTCTATCCCCTGGTCCGCCGCCTGCTGCGGGCGGATCGGGTGGGCGACATCTCCGATCCGGCGGGCCTGCCGATCCTGGCGCTGATCCTGGCATTCCTCGGGGTTCTGGGCACGCCCGTCCTGGCCACCATGACCCGCACCATGGAGGCGGACGCCGATCGCTTCTCCCTGGTTCACGCCAATGAGCCGGACGGCCTGTCCAAGGCCCTGATCAAGACGGCCGAATACCGCGCGCCCTCTCCCTCGGCGATCGAGGAGTTCCTGTTCTACGATCACCCCAGCGTGGAGAACCGCATACGCCGCGCGATGGAATGGAAGGCGACGCATCCACCCCAACCCTTGGCAGAGCAACCGACGCGCCCCTAAGGCATTGAAGGCTTTGCTATTCCCAGCGGAGCCTTCGTCCCATGATCGACCTCTATCGCGGCCTCGGCCTGGGCGTTCCGGCGCTGATGGACATCGCGCCCTTGATCGCGCGGGTCGTGGTCGGGGGAATGTTCTTCCTGTCGGGCTTCTACAAGCTGTTCACCCCGGCCCAGGCCGAGGAGATGCAAAAGACCATGGTGGAGGCGGGGATCGCCGCGCCGCGCCAGACCGCCAGGTTCGTCTCGGTGTGCGAGTTCGCCTTCGGCGCCCTGCTGATCATGGGCCTGTTCACCAGCCTGGCCGCACTGGTGCTGCTGGTGATCAGCCTGGTCGCCCTGGTGACCGTGGCGTCAAAGTCGGTGGAGGGGACCAGCCTGGGCTTTCGCCTCTCCAGCTATTTCGACCTGCCCGAGACCCTGCTGATGGTCATCCTGATCTGGCTGATCGCCAATGGACCGGGGCTTTGGAGCCTGGACTTCGTCCTGTTCCTGCCCCGGCTTTAAGGCTTCAGGCGCGCTTCCTGACGAAGACCGTACCGGCCGAATAGCCGGCGCCAAAGCTGCAGATCAGCCCGGTCTCGCCCGCCTCGAACCCGTCATTGTGCAGGTGGAAGGCGATGATCGACCCGGCCGAGGAGGTGTTGGCGTATTCGTCCAGGATGATGACGTTCTCGTCCGCCGACGGCTCGCGACCCAGCACCTTCTTGCCGATCATCGTGTTCATGTTGATGTTGGCCTGGTGCAGCCACAGCCGCTTCAGGCCGTGCGGATCCAGGCCCAGTTCGCCGGCGTGATCCACGATCATGTCCGACACCATCGGCACCACGTCGCGGAAAACCTTGCGGCCCTGCTGGATGAACAGCTTGTCGTTCTGAGTGCTGTCGTCGGCCTCGGGGCTGTCCAGATGCGCGGTGTCGCGCGCATTGCGGTTCAGGAAGCCGAAGTTGTTGCGGATATTGTTCGAGAAGGTCGTCTTCAGCCGCGTGCCCAGCACGTCCCAGCCGCCCGGTCCCGCCGTCTCCGACGACTCCACGATCACCGCCGTCGCCACGTCGCCGAAGATGAAATGGCTGTCGCGGTCGGTGAAGTTCAAATGGGCCGAACAGACCTCGGGGTTGACCATCAGCACGGCCTTGACCGAGCCGCCGGCGATGAAATCCGCCGCCGTCTTGATGCCGAAGGTCGCCGAACTGCACGCCACATTCATGTCGAAGGCGAAACCCTCGATGCCCAGGGCCTGCTGAACCTCGATGGCCATGGCCGGATAGGCGCGCTGCATGTTCGAGGCGGCGCACAGGACGGCGCCGATTTCCGACACCGGCTTGCCCCAGGCCGCGATCGCCTGACGCGCGGCCTTGACCGCCATCTCGGCCAGGATCGAGATTTCGTCGTTGGAGCGTTCGGCCAGGTTCGGCGCCATCCGCTCGGGATCGATGATCCCGGCCTTGTCCAGCACGAACCGGCTCTTGATGCCCGAAGCCTTTTCGATGAACTCGGGCGAGGAATGCGACTTCGCCTCCAGTTCGCCGGCCTCGATCCGGGCGGCGTGGCGGGCGTTCCAGCCGTCGGCCCAGGCGTTGTAGCTGTCGACCAGTTCGGCGTTGGAGACCGACTGCTCGGGGGTGAAGAGGCCGGTGGCGGCGATGACGGCGTGGGTCACTTTGTTCTGTTCCTATCGCTCGGCCCGCGGGGCCTCGCTGCTTGAGGAGATATTCGTTCCTACCGCTCGACGCGCGGCGTCCCGCTGCTTGAGGAAGGTCCGTTTCCTATCCGAACGCATCAATAGGACGGCGGCGGCCTGCGGTCGAGACTGGCGACGATGCCGGCGGCCCAGCGCTGCACCTGACCGCGCGGCGCCCTGGGCGTCGGCTGGTCGCGCGCGGCGATCAGCCGATCCACCAGATCCTCGGCCTCGCAGGGCCAGCCCTCGGGCGTGACATACAGGGGATAGGCGATCAGGGCGGCGTGGACCAGGTGATCGACGCCGGCGCGGCGGCTGCGGCGCTCGAACGTCAGCCGGTCGTCGGTCAGCCCCCATCCGGCATAGAAGGGCCGGCCATAGACCGACACCGCCTTGCCCCGCATCAGGGCCTCGAACCCGGTCAGCGAGGTCAGGGTCGCCACCCGCCGACAGGCGTTCAGACAGTCCACGATATCCAGCCCGTCGCCCACCGCGTCGACCGAGGCCATGGCCCCGGCGTCCAGCCGCCCCGGCCGGTTGCCCGCCAGCACGTCGGGGTGGTTGCGATAGACCAGAAAGGCGTTCGGATGATCGCGCCGCGCCGCCTCCACCAGGGCCGAGTTGGTGTTCATATCCGGCGCACAGCCCAGCAGGATCGACTTGTCGTTCTCGACCTGACCGACCACCAGCAGGATGTCGCGATCAGCCGGCCAGTCGGTCGGCGCCTGGCCCCTCAGATTATACTTCGACAGGCCCGCATCGACCACGCGCGTCCGCAGGGCGGCGGCCCGCGCCAGCTGAACCGGCGACAGGTCCGACGCCTCGATCAGGGTCTCCAGCCGCGACGGCCGCGACGGGTCGTAATAGACGCCCTGATCGTCCAGGGCGACCGACAGGGCGCCGACGAAATCGGACCCCAGGCCGCGCGAGCGAATGAAGCCGTCCTCCATCCGCACCGTCGGACCGGCGAATGCGGCGGCGGCCTGCCGCGTCGCCTCGCTCTCCTTGCCCGCCCACCAGATCAGCCGGCCGTCGGTCGCCTTCGCATGGGCGGCGGCCCGCGACGGCGACATGAAATAGCGCATCGACGCCTTGGGCGAGTTCAGCAGGCGACGCACCGGCGGCCGCTTGGCGGGCGCGAACCCCACCGCCGACCACGAGCCCGCCAGCCGGTCGGCCCGGTCGCGCAGGGCGATCAACCGCTCCAGCGCCTGTTCGGCCTCGCATCGCTGGCCCGTCACCGGATCGACATAGCGGCTGTAGGCGATCAGTGCGGCGGCGGCGACCTGTTCGATGGACCGCGCCACGCCGCGCCGTCCGGTCTGGACCGCATCGGTCGTCAGACCCCAGCCGGAATAGAAGGGCGCCCCGAAACACCGCACCGGCAGGCCCCGCAACAGGGCCTCGAAGCCCAGGGCCGAGGTGACGCAATAGACCGCATCCACCGCCGCCAGCAGGTCGACGGGCCGCACGTCCGTATCGACCAGGGTGACGCCCGTCAGGTCCGTCACGCAGCCGCGCTTTTTCCCCGCCGCCACCGCCGGATGGCGTTTGACGATCAACTGCGCGTCCGGCTCGTCGCGCCGAGCGGCGGCGATCATGTCGTCGAAACTCTGCGCCGTCGCGAGGCCGCAGGCGATGGAGGCGTCCCCGAACGTCTGGTCCACGATCAGCACGCGCCGACCGGGCTTAAGCACGCCATGATCCAGCGGCCCGCCCATATTGGTCTTGGACACGCCGGACGCCACGATCCAGTCGATCAGTCCGCGCGCCCGCGCCGTCATGGCCGCGTCGCACCAGTCGTCCGCCGTCTGGATCAGATGCTCCAGCCGACTGGGCCGCGTCGCATCATAATAGACGCCCAGATCGTCGACGATCAGGCTGAGACTGGTCGCCCCCGTCTCCCCGATCCCGACCGAGCGCAAAAACCCGTCCTCCAGCGCCACATAGGGCCGCCCGTTCTTCTGCGCCCACCCCCACCCCGCCGCCGCTGTCGGCTTCATGCCCCAGCCCAGCACCGCCCGAACCTCGTCTCCCGGCAGACGGCGCAAGGCGTAGTCGGGCAGGAAGGCGTCCAGGAACGGGACCTTCAGAACGCCGGGCGCGCAGACCCAGGCCACGGTCCGGGTCGCGGCATCGGCGCGGGGGGCGAAGGGGGCGGGGTCTGGCGTCAAGGCGGGTCCGGCGGCGGTCGAACCCGAGCTTTAGGACCCTTGGCCCGAACGGGCTAGGCCGAAAGCGGGGTCAGCCGCGCGTGCTGGCCAGGGCGGCGGCCAAATCGGCGTGGCGGAAGGGCTTGACCAGACGCGGCAGGTCCGGGGCCAGGTCCTCCACCTCCGCATATCCCGAAACGATCAGGACGGCGCAGTCGGGGCTGCGGTTCTGCACCTGACGAGCCAGTTCCACGCCCGTCAGACCGGGCATCAGGTGATCCGTGACCAGAACCTTGGGCCGGACGCCGGACTCCATCAGGGCCAGGGCCGCCTCGCCGCTGTCGGCCTCGATGACGCCGAACCCCAGTTCCGACAGGGAGGCGACCGTGGCCGCGCGGACCAGGGGCTCGTCGTCCACCACCAGGGCCAGGCCGGATTCGGCCGTCGCACAGCGCGTTTCGGCCGGCCCCATGTCCGCGGCCTCTTCCGTCGCGGGCAGCCACAGCTCGATGTTGGCCCCCAGGCCCGGCGCGCTGGCGATGGTCAGGGCGCCGCCCAACTGGGCCGCCAGACCGTGCGCCATGGACAGACCCAGGCCCGTGCCCTTGCCCACCCCCTTGGTCGAGAAGAAGGGTTCGATGGCGCGGGTCCGCGTCGCCTCGTCCATGCCCACGCCCGTGTCCGCAACCGACAGGCGGATGTAGGAGCCCTCGGCCAGATCAGACGGACGCTTGCCGCGCGGCCCCACCGCCGTCACCGACAGACGCAGCACGCCGCCGTCCGGCATGGCGTCGCGCGCATTCACCCCCAGGTTCAGGATGGCCATCTCAAGCTGGTTGCGGTCGGCGCGGGCGGCGGGCAGGCCCTCGTGCGCCTCGATCGCCACACGGATCTGGGGGCCGGTGATGCTGTCCAGCAGGTCGCCCATGTCCACGACCAGGGCCGAAACATCCACCGCCGTGGTCTGCAGCGGCTGACGACGCGCAAAGGCCAGCAGGCGCTGGACCAGCACACGCGCCCGTTCGGCCGACTGCAGGGCGCCTTCGATCAGTTTCTGCTCGCGCTCCCCGCCGATCTTGCGCCGTTGCAGCAGGTCCAGACTGCCGAAGATGGGCGTCAGCAGATTGTTGAAATCATGGGCCACGCCGCCGGTCAACTGGCCCATGGCCTCCAGCTTCTGGGCCTGACGCAGGGCCTCCTGGGCCTCCTGCAATTCGGCGGTGCGGGCGGCGACGCGGGATTCCAGCGTCTCGTTCAGGGCCTGAAGCGCCTCTTCGGCCCGCGCCCGCTCGACCGCGTCCCAGGTGCGGGCGGCGAAGGCCTCGGCCAGGGCCACGTCATAGTCGGACCACCGGCGTGGCGCGGTCCCCAGCAGCACCAGGGCGGCGGTCAGCCGGCCGTTGCGGATAAGGGGAATGGCCAGGCCGGCGCGCACGCCCCGGTCCCGATAGGGCTGGAGCCGCCCGGCGGCCCGCGGGTCTGTCTCGATGTCGTCGATCCGCAGGGTCTCGCCCCGCGCCAGGGTGGCGGCGATCTGGGGGCCGAAGTCCGCCAGGGTCGCCACCTCGCCGGCCAGGCTGTCGCCCGTCAGGGTCCAGTCGCGCGTCATGATCACCCGTTCGGCCTTGGCGTCCGCCTCGCCATAGCTGACGCGCGACACGCCCAGCACACGGCCCAGAAGGGCGGCGGCCAGGCGCTGGACCTCGGCGGGGTCGCGGGTGGCGCCGGTCAGGTCGGCCAGATCGCCCAGGGCCTTCGCCTGTCGCTCGCCCATCACCTTGGCGGTGGTGTCCAGGCACAGGTCCAGGAAGCCGACCACCTGGCCGGCGTCGTCCCGCAGGGGGCTGTAGGAAAAGCTCCACCAGGTGTCTTCCGGATAACCCTTGCGGGTCATGACCATGTGCATGTCTTCCGACCAGGTCGATCCGCCGGACAGAGCCGTCTCGACCAGGGGTTCGATGTCGGGCCAGACGTCGGGCCATACCTCAGGCAGGCGCGCGCCCAGGGCGGCGGGGTGGCGGCCGGCCAGAATGGGGCGATAGGCGTCGTTATAGATGAAGGTCAGTTCCGGCCCCCAGGCCAGGCAGGCCGGCTGGCGCGTCGCCAGCATCATCCCCACGGCGGCCTTGAGCGACAGCGGCCAGCCCTTCGGATGGCCGAGCGGCGTCCCCGCCCAGTCCGCCGCGCGGATCAGCGCGCCCGTCTCGGTGTCGTCACCCAAGAAGTCCAAACCGGCGTCCGTAAAGTCAGGCTGGAATCCAGCGGCGAGACGGCGCTTGCCGTTCGCCGTCAGCTCTAGCGCGCAGGAGACTGTTCGGTTCCGTACAGGTGTTCGAAAAGAGGCGTCTGCGCCAGCCGCGCAACAAACCGCCGTCGCCACACTCCATGAAGGCGGCTTCTCCCAATCGAAGAGGGCTCGGCCTTGCGCGACCCGAAGTGAAGGCGCGCTCGAAGAAATGATTCAGATAGAGGCCGAAGTTCTGCGCCAGCGCTCGCAGCACGAACAGCGTGGGGCCCGCGAACAGCACAGGCAGACGGCCAGGATCAGATTCAGCTCCGACAGTCGCCGCACGCCCTTTTCGACGCCGGACAGCACCGACAGGATCGCCACCCCCATCACCGCCACGGCCACCCAGGCGCCTTGTCGATGAAGAAGAAGTAACTCGGGCGCACGAGCGTCGCCTGATAGTTGCGAGACAGGAGCGGCGCGAAACGACCGCAGGGGATGTGTCCATGTCAATCATCAAGCTCGCGCCCGTGCTGGGCGCGGCCCTGGCCCTGCCTGCGGGCGCGGCCCTGGCCCAGATCGCACCGGCCCAGACCGCGACGAACCAGACCGCACCGGGCCAGACGCCGTCCGCTCAGGCGCCCGCCCAAACCCGGCCGACCGCCGGCGATCGGAATGAGCCGGCCTCGGTCGGCGACGTGGTGGTCAACGCCCGCGCGGCCGATGTCCGCACCTCCATCGATTCCGTCAGCTACAGTCTGGCCAACGACCTGCAGGCGACGACGGGCAGCCTGGCCGACGCCCTGCGGAACGTGCCGTCGGTCGATGTGGACCCGGAGGGCAACGTCTCCCTGCGCGGCGATTCCAACGTGACCATACTGGTGGACGGCCGCCCGTCCGGTATCCTGACCGGCCCCGGTCGCGGCCAGGCGCTGATCCAGCTGCCGGCCAGCCAGTATGCCCGCATCGAGGTCATGACCAATCCGTCCGCCGCCTACAGCCCCGAAGGCTCGGGCGGGGTCATCAACCTGATCACCAAGCCCACGGCGCCCAAGCCCGGAACGCAATCGACCGGCTCCCTGCGCGTCAATGTCGGCGACAACGGCCGCTGGAACGCGGGCCTCAGCGGCTCCTACCAGAAGGACCGCCTGACCCTGTCGGGCGACGCCAGCTATCGCTCCGATCCGACCGAACTGACCTTCAACCGCGTCCGGGAACAGTTGGACCCGATAACCGGCGCGGTGGTTTCGACCACGACCGTCGAACAGCCGGTCGAGTCCGAGCAGAACGGCGCCTTCGCCCGCTTCACCGCCGAATACAAGCTGGACGACAAGACCCAGCTGACCGGCGAGCTGCGCGGCGTGGCCTTCGATGGGTCCGGCACGGGCGACAGTCTGTTCGAGACGCGCAATGCCGCCGGCGCCGTGACCAGCGCCTATCGCCGCGAAGGCGGTTCGGACTTCACCTTCAACAACTGGGGCGCCACGGCCCGGGTGCTGCGCCGTTTCGACGGCGACGGCCATGAGTGGTCCAACGAGCTGCGCTACGACTCCAATGCGAACGACTCCACCGGCCAGACCCTGACGACCTTCCTGACCCCGGCCGGCCCCGCGCTTTACGAGCGGACCGCCAACACCACCGATCAGATCATCTGGGGCTTCACCAGCGCCTATACGCGGCCCCTGTCCGACGGCGGCAAGCTGCGTCTGGGCTATGAGCTGAACGCCCAGCGGCCCGAGCAGGACACCCAATTCCTGCGCGGCCCGTCCGAGGCCGCCCTGGCGCCGGTTGCGGCCCTGAACAACCGCTTCGAGGCCACCCAGACGGTCCACGCCCTCTACACCACCTATGAGCGGCCGCTGGGCGAGAAGCTGTCGGCCCAGCTGGGTCTGCGGCTGGAGCAGGCGGACATCCGGATCAAGGATCTGACCGGCGGCGCCTCGGCGTCCCAGGACTATTTCCGCGCCTATCCGACCGCCCACGTCCAGTATCAGCTGACGCCCGAACAGACCCTGCGCGCCAGCTATTCGCGCCGCATCCAGCGGCCCCAGCCCAGCCAGCTGAACCCCTTCGTCTCCTATCAGGACCCGCTGAACGTCCGCTCGGGCAACCCCGACCTGGAGCCGCAAGAGACCGACAGCTTCGAGGCCATGTGGCAGATGCGTAAGGGCCAGAGCTTCTATCAGGCCACCGCCTATCTGCGGAACACGGACAAGGCCTTCACCGACGTGGCCTCCGACATCGGCGGCGGCGTCTTCCTGACCCGGCCCGAAAACCTGGGCTCGCGCCGGGACGTGGGGGTGGAGGCGGCGGCGAACGGTCGCCTGTCCTCGACCCTGCGCTACAGCGCCGGCCTCAATGTCTTCCGTCAGGAGATCGACTCGGGCGCCGTGATCGGCGGCGGCGACCGAGAGGCGACCCTGGCCAGCGGGCGTCTCAGCCTGAACTGGCAGCCGACGGCCAAGGACTTCGTCCAGGTCTCCAGCTTCTGGCAGGGCGACAGCCTTCTGGCCCAGGGCCGGCGCGAGGCGGGCGGCATGGTCAATCTGGGCTATCGCAGGAAGCTGAACGAGCAGCTATCGTTCAACTTCACCGCACGCGACCTGTTCAACACCTTCAACACGACCACGATCTACGAGACGCCGCAGTTCCGCGAGCGCTCGGAGCAGGACATCAAGCTGCGGGCCTTCTACATCGGCCTGACCTGGAACTTCGGCGGGCCGCGTCGCCAGCCGGAACAGTTCGACTTCTCCACCGGCCCCACGGGCGGCTGACGACCCGGCGAGCGGGGCCGAAAAAGTCCCGCCCCCGACCCCTGGCGACCCCTTGTGTGCCTGATTGGCCACACCATCTGGATTTCACAGACCCGCGTCGTCGCTTCCTGAAAGGGCGTCGCGGGCGAAATCCGCCTGATGAGGGGACCGTCATGAATCTCGAACTCTATTCCGACCGCGCCAAACAGGCCGTCCAGTCGGCCCAGTCGCTGGCCCTGGCCCGCCGTCACCAGCAGTTCGCGCCCGAGCATCTGCTCAAGGTGCTGATGGAGGAACGCGACGGCCTGGCCCGCAACCTGATCACCGCCGCCGGCGGCGACGCCCGCCGCGCCGAGGCCGATGTCGAAACCGCCCTGAAGAAGCGCGCCCAGGTCTCGGGCGGCTCGGGCCAGCTCTATCTGGACGGAGACACCGCCCGCGTCTTCGCCGCCGCCGAGGACGCCTCGAAAAAGGCTGGCGACGCCTTCGTCACCACCGAACGGCTGTTGGCCGCTTTGGCCAAGGAGGGCGGGGTCGCCGCCGAGGTGCTGAAGGCTTCGGGCGTCACGGCCGACAAGCTGGAGGCCGCCATCGCCGATATTCGCAAGGGCAAGACCGCCGACAGCGCCGGCGCCGAAGATGGCTATGACGCCCTGAAACGCTACGCCCGCGACCTGACCCAGGCGGCGGCCGACGGCAAGATCGACCCGGTCATCGGCCGCGACGAAGAGATCCGCCGCACCATCCAGGTGCTGGCGCGCCGCACCAAGAACAACCCCGTCCTGATCGGCGAACCGGGCGTCGGCAAGACCGCCATCGTCGAGGGTCTGGCCCTGCGCATCGTCAACGGCGACGTGCCCGAATCCCTGCGCGACAAGACCGTCATGGCGCTGGACATGGGCAGTTTGATCGCCGGCGCCAAATATCGCGGCGAGTTCGAAGAGCGGCTGAAGGCTGTGCTGAACGAGGTGTCGGCGGCCGAGGGCGGGATCATCCTGTTCATCGACGAGATGCACACCCTGGTCGGCGCCGGAAAGGGCGACGGCGCCATGGACGCCTCCAACCTGCTGAAGCCCGCGCTTGCGCGCGGCGAGCTGCACTGCGTCGGCGCGACCACCCTGGATGAATACAGAAAACACGTCGAGAAGGACGCGGCCCTGGCCCGCCGCTTCCAGCCCGTCTTCGTCGAGGAGCCGTCCGTCGAGGACACGGTCTCGATCCTGCGCGGCCTGAAGGAGAAGTACGAGGTCCACCACGGCGTGCGCATTTCCGACAGCGCCATCGTCGCCGCCGCCACCCTGTCGAACCGCTACATCACCGACCGCTTCCTGCCCGACAAGGCCATCGACCTGATCGACGAGGCCGCCAGCCGTGTGCGCATGGCCGTGGACTCCAAGCCCGAGGCCCTGGACGAGATCGACCGCCGCCTGGTCCAGCTGAAGATCGAACGCGAGGCGCTGAAGAAGGAAACCGACCAGGCGTCCCAGCACCGGCTGGAAAAGCTGGAGGACGAGATCGCCGATCTGGAAGGCCAGTCCGACGACCTGACCGCCCAGTGGAAGGCCGAAAAGGACAAGGTCGGGCAAGGCGCGACGCTGCGCGAAACCCTAGACCGCCTGCGCCTGGAACTCGCCAACGCCCAGCGCGCCGGCGACCTGGGCCGTGCGTCAGAGATCGCCTACGGCCAGATCCCCCAGATCGAAAAGCAACTCGAAGAGGCCGAGGCCAATGAGACCTCCGGCGCCTCAGGTCGTGGGGGCCCCCTGACCCCCGAGGTCGTCGACGCCGAACAGATCGCCGCCGTCGTCAGCCGCTGGACCGGCGTGCCCGTCGACAAGATGCTGGAGGGCGAGCGCGAGAAACTGCTGCAGATGGAGACCGCGCTCGGTGGCCGCGTCGTCGGTCAGGACGAGGCGCTGGCCGCCGTCTCCGACGCCGTGCGCCGCGCCCGCGCCGGCCTGAACGACCCCAACCGTCCGCTGGGCAGCTTCCTGTTCCTGGGCCCGACCGGCGTGGGCAAGACCGAACTGACCAAGGCCCTGGCCGACTTCCTGTTCGACGACGAGGCGGCCATCACCCGCCTGGATATGTCGGAATATATGGAGAAACACTCGGTCAGCCGCCTGATCGGGGCCCCTCCCGGCTATGTCGGCTATGACGAGGGCGGCGCCCTGACCGAGGCCGTGCGTCGTCGCCCCTATCAGGTCGTCCTGTTCGACGAGGTCGAAAAGGCCCACCCCGACGTCTTCAACGTGCTGTTGCAAGTGCTGGACGACGGCCGCCTGACGGACGGGCAGGGACGAACCATCGATTTCAGGAACACCCTGATCATCATGACCTCCAACCTGGGCAGCCAGTATCTGGCCGATCAGGGCGAGGGCGACGACGTGGAGGCCGTGCGCCCCTTCGTCATGGACGCCGTGCGCGCCCACTTCCGGCCCGAGTTCCTGAACCGGATCGACGAGATCATCCTGTTCCACCGCCTGGGCCGCGACCAGATGGGCGGCATCGTCCGCATCCAGCTGTCACGCTTCGAGAAACTGCTCGCCGACCGGCGCCTGACCCTGGACCTGGACGACAGCGCCCTGGCCTGGCTCGCCGACCGCGGCTACGACCCCGCCTATGGCGCGCGACCGCTGAAGCGCGTCATCCAGAAGGAGCTTGTCGACCCCATCGCCCGCAAGCTGCTGGCCGGAGAGATCGAGGACGGCGGGGTGATCGCGGCCACGGCCGGGGAGGGCGGGTTGGAGATCGGCAAAGCGCGGGTGCACTAACGTGAAATCCTTCTCCTATTGGCAGAAGGTGGCCGCGAAGCGCACGGATGAGGGTCGGGCGCCAAAGTCGGCGTGAGCCGTCACGCCGGTAGGGCTGCAGCGGAGGGCGGGCGACGCCCGCTGGAATGGCACCTGACCGCCCCGACCGGCGACGGCGCGCGCCCGCACGACATCACCGGCTTCACCCACAGACAGATCGTCGCCGATGTCCTGGACAAGCTGCAGGCGTGGCGACTGACGTAAGGCGGCGCGGGCCGACTCAAAGGCTCGTCTCTCGCCCTTGGGGCGACAATCCATAGGCCCGGTCCTCGGACTGTCTTGACCGTGCGGGAAGCACCGGGAGCAGGGATCCTGCGAACAAGCCCCAGGATGACGGATTGGGGGGGCAGAACCGGCTGCGTCGCCCTTGGCCCGGACGCCTATGAACGCTAGCGTCCGGCGTCTTCGCTGGAGTTCGCCATGTCCCTTCGTCTGTCGCGCCGTTCCCTGTTCGCTTCTGGAGGGGCTGCGGCGCTGGCGGCTCGACCGGCCTTCGCGCAGGCGCCCGCCAACGACTACGCTTCGCTGGTCCAGGCGGTGGACGCCTATGTGGCCAGATGCATGGCCGCCTGGCCCGATCAGCCGGCGCTGGGCGTCGCCGTGGTCAAGGACGGCCAGACGGTTCTGGCGCGCGGCTATGGGGTCAAGGTTCAGGGCAAGCCCGCCCGCGCCGACGAACACACCCTGTTCGCCATCGCCTCGAACACCAAGAACGTCACCGCCGCCGCCCTGGCCATCCTGGTCGACGAGGGCAAGGTGAAGTGGGACGAGCCCGTCAAAACCTATCTGCCCGACTTCAAACTGTCCGACCCCTATATCGGCGAGCACATCACGGTGCGCGATACGCTGAGCCACCGCGCCGGCTTCGGCCTGGGGGCCGGCGACCTGCTGTTCTGGCCCAACAGCGACCGCACCCGCGCCGAGGTGGTGGCCCAGGCCGCCTTCGTGCCGATCGAAGACGGGTTCCGCGCGCGCTACCACTATTGCAACCTGATGTTCGTGGTCGCCGGCGCCGTGCTGGAGGCCGTGTCGGGCATGAGCTGGGAAGCCTTCATCCAGACCCGCATCCTGGACCGGGTCGGCATGACCGAGACCGTGCCCCTGGCGCGTCTGGCCGATCCGGCTCGGTCCGCCCTGCCCCACGCCCGCGTCGGGCCGCCGCTGCGGACCCACGGGCCGATGGTCCAGATCGCCCAGTCCATCGCCGAGGTCTGGAACTGGGATTCGGCGGCGGCGGCGGGCGGCATCTGCACCACCCCGACCGACTGGGCCAAATGGATCGCCGTGCGCCTGAACGAGGGCAAGCTGCCCGACGGCTCGCGCCTGTTCTCCGAAGAGGCGGCGCGTGAGATGTATCGGCCCAACATCATCGTCGGCTCGTCGGCCGGCCCGACGGCGGAACTGCCGAACCGATCCATCGCCTCGACCTATGCGATGGGGCTGCAGGTTCAGGATTATCGCGGCGAGCGGATCGCCAGCCACGGCGGCGGCTCGCCCGGCGGCATTTCCGCCACGGTGCTGATCCCCGGCCGCAAGATCGGCTTCTGCATCTTCTCCAATGCGGAGGAGAGCTTCCTGCTGCGCGCCCTGCGCTCGGGGATTTCCGACCTGTGCATGGGCAAGGTGGACGTCGACTGGATCGCCGATTCCAAAAAGCTGGAGACCGAGGGCGAGGCCAAGTCCCAGGCCGCCGCCGTCGAGATCGACGCCAAGCAACGCGCCGGCGCGCCGCCCGCCATGCCGCTGGACGCCTATGCCGGAACCTGGCGCGATCCCTGGTACGGCGACATCGTCATCGAACCGAAGACCGAGGGCCGTGGCCGCAACAGAAAGAGCGGCCTGTGGCTGCGCTTCACCCACACCCCCGCCCTGCAAGGCTGGCTGGAGCCCTATGACGGCGAGACCTTCCGCACCCGCTTCCCCGACAAGCGCGAGGAGGACGCCTTCGTCACCTTCAACATCCTGACGGCCAAGCCCGCGACCGCGACGATGAAGGGCGTCAGCCCCGACATCGACTTCAGCTACGACTATCAGGACCTGCGCCTGACGCGGGTGTGACGCGAGTGTGACGCGGGGTCGCAAAGCCGGAACGCCGGCCGGATCGAGGCGCTGTCTTCCCATCAATCCAAAGGGAGATCGTCATGTCCAAGACCCAGAACCCCCGCGCCCTCGACCGCGACGAAGCGCAGATGGTGGAACAGTCAAAGGCCCTGGCCGACCAAGCCCCCGCCGAGCTTCGCGACCTGATCGGACGGTTGCGGGCGCGTCGCGACCGGGTGCAGCGTCAGATTCGAACCCGCGTTCGTGACGGTCGCGACGAGCCGCATACCGGCGCGCGCGAAAAGAAGGCCCTGCTGGCCGAGGCCATCGACCGCGTCGCCGACGAAATGGCCGCGCGCAAGGACAGCCGTTCCGCGACCGCCAACCTTCGCAAGGCCGTGGCGCGAAAGGCCGAAACCCCGCGCTGGACCGGTCCCGAAGACCGCACCGCCGACACGGGTCCGGCCGAAACCCCCAACACCAAGATCGCCCCCTCCGGCGCCCTGCACGCCGAAGGCATGCGCGCCGCCATCGCCCGCTCGACCGGGGCGCGGTGAGGGCAGCCCTCCACCCGAACTCGTCTTTCCGGGGCTGAGCGAAGCGAAGAAACCGGAACCCAGGGCTACGGTCGCACCGCCCAACGCATTCGACGCCGGACGCCAGCCCCTGGGTTACGGACTCGTCCTTCGGACGCCCCGGAATGACGATCGACTCGACCTGGGACGGCCTACCGAACGATCTCCAGAAGCTCCAGCTTGGCCTCCTGCTTGGGCCAGGGAATGGCCAGGCGCCAGCGGTTCTGGCCGATCCGTTCCAGTACGCCCAGTTGGTCGCGCTCGGGCGTCTGGCCGTAACGGGGATAGTGGGCCTCGTCGCCCCATGCCTGGGCGCCGACATAGACCAGGCGGCGATCCGTGTCGGGATACAGCAGGCCGCGCGTCCGCTGCGAGCCGGCGGTCTTGCTCAGAATCAAATCGCCGCCGGTCGTCAGTTCCACCGAACAGGCGAACCAGGGATAGGCGACATAGGCCAGTCCCGCGCCGTCGCGGCTGCCCATCTTGATCGTGCGACAGCGATAGGGTCCGGGTGCGGGCTGAAGGCGTCCGGCCTGGGCGGCGTTCGGATCGACCAGAGCCCCCAGCTTCTCGACCTCGGCGGCGAACCCCCTGGCGTCGGCTTCGGCCCGCGCCATGCGCCAGGCGTCGTCCAGCCGTCCCAGCAAGGCTGCGTCGTCGCGCTTGGCCACCTGACGCCAGGCGTCGGTCCCGCCCTGCTCGCCCGCGGCGGTGGGGGAGGCGGCGGGGTCAGGCTGGTCGGGGGCGTCGGAGGCCGCCTGAGGCGCGGCTTGCGGGGGCACGCCCGGCGCCGGGCTGCTGACGGCGGGCGACATCTCCGCCGGGCTGTTCGGCCGATTGTCGCCGCACGCGGCCAGGGCGGCGGCGGCGGCCAGGGCCAGAGCGGTCGGGGCCAGAGCGGTCGGGGCGGTCGGGCGGCGCATCGGGGTCTCCTCGCACAGGTGGAGCGAAGGAAACGGTCAAGGCCGCGCAGGGTTCAGCCGCGCCTCATCCCCGCCGGACGGGAACCAGTTCGATCAGGTCCAGGTTCGATTCATAGGCCGGCCACGGCGTCACCAGCCGCCAGCGCGCCTCGCCGATCCGTTCCAGCACGCCGACCAAGTCGCGGTCGGGATTGCGGCCATAGGCGCCGGCCGTCGGCTCCTGCGCCAGGGCCAGGGCGCCCAGCAGCACCATGTGTCGGTCGTTCTCCGGATACAGCAGGCCCGACGGCCGCTGCGACCCCGTCAGCTTGGTGAACCGCAGGCCCTGCGGCGTCTGTTCGATGCGGCAGGCGAACCAGCCATAGACGACAGAGCCCAGGCCGTCCTCGCCGCCCTGAGAGCCCAGCTTGACCGTGCGGCAGCGATAGTCGCCGACCGGCGGCGTCACGCCGGGGCGGTCCGCGCCCGGCCGGATCAGGTCGCCCAGACGGGTCAGATCGCCCGATCCCTTCTGCCGCTGCGCCTGCTGCAGGGCCAGGTCCCAGGCGGCCTGACGGCGCTGATAGCGGTCGCGGTCGGCGCTCGTGATGACACCGCGCCAGTCCATCAGAACCGTCGCGCCCGGCGCCGGCGGCGGGGCGGGCGGGGGCGGCGGCGGCGTCGCACAGGCGGCTGCGGCGACCAGCGCGGCGAGCGAGGCGAGGCGAACGAACAGACGCATGGGCTTGCCTTGAGCGATCCTTAATTCACGCCCACCCTTAGAGCATCGCCTCCGCCGACGGAACCGCTTCCGGCCCGTCGTCGCCCAGCACGGCCGCCAGGACGGCGGCCAGCGCCGTCAGGTCCAGCGGCTTGGTCAGATAGGCTTCGAAGCCCAGGGCCTGGGCCTTGCGGATGTCGTCCTGTCCGGCGGCGGCCGTCACCGCCACGACCGGCACGGCGCAGGTCTTGGGGTCCAGCGCCAGCCGCGTTCGCACCTCGTGGCCGTCCATGTCGGGCAGGTCGATGTCCAGCAGGATCGCATCGGGCCGCAGCGCCCGCGCCAGGTCCAGCCCCTCGACGCCCGAGGTCGCGGCATAGAAGGTCAGGCCCAGCGCCTGCGTCACCTGGCGCATCAGGGCGATGTTGGCGGGATCGTCCTCGATGTGCAGCACCACCGCGCCCGCGCGAACGGCCACGACGGGCGCGCCCGCCGCCGGCAGGCCCAGGACGTACAGCGTCCCGTCCGCATCCGCCCGCGCCTCCAGCGTCCCGCCCATCCGCTGGGCCAGGGTCCGCACGGTCTCGACGCCCAGAGAGCCGCCCAGAGAGCCGGCCATGGACCCGTTTAGGCGATCCAGCGGATCGGTCGCCGACCCGCCCGGGTCCAGCACCGTCGCCGTCACCCGGCCCTCGACGCGCGCCAGGGTCATTCGAACGGCCCCGCCCGGCGGCGTGTGACGCAAGGCGGGCTTCAGCAGCCTACGCAGCAGGCCGCGCAGGGCCGCGGGATCGACGGCGACGCCCAGCCCGGCAGCCGCCGGCGGACACGCCAGAATCACGCCCGCCGCCATGGCCTGGGGCTCCAGGCCCTCGCAGACCTGGAGCAGCGCCAGTCGCAGGTCCAGCCGCTGGATCGACAGGCGGCAGCCTCCATCCGGCGTCGCGGCCAGATCGTCCGCCTCTTCGACCAACCCCCACAGGACGCCGGCTGCCGCCTCGATCCGGCGCAGGGCCTGGGCCTGGCGGTGGGTCAGGGGGTCGGCGTCGGGCGCCGACCCCAGCCATTGGGCGAAGCCCATCACCGTGGTCAGGGGCGTGCGCAGTTCGCGCCCCACGGCGCGCAAAAGGGCGGACTGGACGTGATGCTCCTCGACCCGCCGCGCGGCGTCAGTGTCGGATTCCCACGCCGCGAGACGGCGTTGCAGATCGAGATTGAGCCGCCTCAGGGCGACGGCCTCCTGGCGGGCGCGGAAAGCCTGTCGCCAACCCGCCCCGGCCACGGCCGCGGCCACAAGCAGAATGAAACCCAACAGGACGAATTCCATGACGCTCTCCCTGCGACGCAGAATCGCGCGCAAGGGTTGCGTTCAGGTAAACATGCCCGTCAGGGTTGCTTTCAGTCTTCGCTGGCGGCCGTTTCGGCCTTGCGACGCGGGGCGCGGCGACGCGGCGCGGCCTCGGCCTCCTCGCTCGATGCGGCGGGCGCGGGGGTGGCGGGCGCGCGGGTCAGGAAGCCCGGCAGGGCGGCGGGCGCCTCGTCCTCGACAGCGGCGGCGGCCGGACGGCGGGTGCGGCGCGCCGGACGGGCGGCCTCCGTCTCGGTCTCTACGGCGGGTTCGGGTGCAGCGACGACGGGCACGGCCTCGACCGGCGCATCGGCGGTGACGACCGTGTCGGCCTCGCCGCCGAGGTTCTCCTGGGTTTCGAAGCGACGGTTGCGTTCCTCGCGGCGACGTTCCCAGCGTTCGCGGCGGCTTTCGCGGCGACCGCCGCCCTCGCCCTCGGCGCGGGCCTCGCCGTCCTCGCGGGGTTCGCGCGGTTCACGATTCTGGTCCCGATTCTGATCCCGGTCGCGGTTGAAGTCGCGGTCGCGGTCCCGGTTCTGATCGCGGTTCTGGTTCTGCTCGGCCCGTTCGGCGGCGTCCTGGGCCTGGCGCTCGGCGGCCTGCTGGGCGGCGACGAAGGCGGCGGCCTGGGCGCCCGATTCATCTTCGAAATCGATGTCGAAGCCCTGGTTCGACTGTTCGCGCGCGGCGATGTCCGAGAAGGACCGCTGCGGCTGCAGCGCCCTCAGGACGCGATAATAGTGTTCGGCGTGCTGCTGATAGTTTTCGGCCAGAACCCGGTCGCCGCTGGAGGCCGCGTCGCGGGCCAACTGCTGATAGCGTTCATAGACGGTCTGGGCGTTCCCCCGAACCTTGATGTTCTCGGGGCCTTGCGAATCCCACGAACGATTCGGATTGGCGCTGTTGGCGTTGTTCGCCCCCGCCTTGTTCCGATTGCGTCCGCGTTGACGCTTCATGCCCTTGAAATCTCTCATGCCCGCTACCGTGTGCAGGGTCGGAGCCGACGCCTGAAAGGCCGGGTCCGTCCGTTTCGTGGTTCCGTTTCGCCCGGGGCCGATCCCCGATTGTCGATCTGTCGGAATGCCTTGCCGCCCGCATGGTGCGCTGGTCCTTTCGGGACCGACCGTCATGATCGGCTCAAGCCGCGAACAGCCGGACGTTCATCCGGAAAGCTGCGTCATGAGTGGGAGACGGGGATGACTTAGCCTGTGCGACGCGCCTTTCCAAGAGATATTCGTCAAGGTGTCGCAGCCCCGATACCCTCCGATGCTTTGCCGCCGCGCGCCGCATGGGCTAGGCATGGAGTTTGAGACGACCAACGAGGCTTCATTTCATGCGCGTTCTGGTTCTGGGCGGCGACGGCTTCTGCGGCTGGCCCACGGCGCTGCACCTGTCGGCGGGGGGGTGGGACGTCACCATCGTCGACAACCTCAGCCGCCGGAACATCGACAACGAACTGGAGGTCCAGTCCCTGACGCCGATCCGCACCATGGGCGAGCGGATCCGGGCCTGGAAGGATGTCTCGGGCCGCGACATCGGCTTCGTCAACATGACGGTGGGCAAGGAATTCGACCGCCTGGTCGCCCTGATCCGCGACCTTCGGCCCGACAGCGTCGTCCACTTCGCCGAGCAGCGCGCGGCCCCCTATTCGATGAAGTCGGCGCGGCACAAGCTCTACACCGTCGACAACAACATCAACGCCACCAACCATCTGCTGGCCGCCATCGTCGAGAGCGGGCGCGACGTGCATCTGGCCCATCTGGGCACCATGGGGGTCTATGGCTATACGACCGCCGGCCTGCGCATCCCCGAGGGCTATCTGAAGGTCACGGTGGACACCGACTTCGGCCCGACCGAACAGGAAATCCTGTTCCCGCCCAATCCGGGCAGCATCTATCACATGACCAAGACCCAGGACGCCCTGCTGTTCCAGTTCTACGCCAAGAACGACGGGCTGCGGATCACCGACCTGCACCAGGGGATCGTCTGGGGCTGCCAGACCGAAGAGACGCGCAAGGACGCGCGGCTGATCAACCGCTTCGACTATGACGGCGACTACGGCACGGTGCTGAACCGGTTCCTGATGCAGGCGGCGGTCGGCTATCCGCTGACGGTGCATGGATCGGGCGGCCAGACGCGCGCCTTCATCCATATTCAGGACACGGTGCGCTGCGTCGAGTTGGCGCTGAACAACCCGCCCCGGCGCGGCGACCGGGTCAAGATCCTGAACCAGATGACCGAAAGCCGGCGCGTGCGCGACCTGGCCCAAATGGTCGCCGACATGACCGGCGCCGCCATCCACAACGTTCCCAACCCGCGCCAGGAGGCCGAGGAGAACGACCTGGTCGTCGCCAACGACCAGTTCAAGGAACTGGGGCTGAAGCCGATCACCCTGGCCGAGGGGCTGATGCGCGACGTGACCGAGATCGCCCGCCGCTACGCCGACCGGGCGGACCTGACGCGCGTGCCTTGCGTCTCCGCCTGGAACCAACGCCGGGCCGAGGCGCTGGAAAACCAAGCGCGGCCGTTCGATGCGCCGCCCGCCCAAAGCCGCACCGCCTGACCGCCGAAAGCCCGACCGAAGCCATGCCGACCGCCGCCCCCGCCCCGTCCCTGCTGGTCTTCGGCGGCGGCTATGTCGGGCGCGCGGCGGCGCTCGAGGCGATCCGCCGCGGCGGCCGGGCCTGGGCCACCGCGCGCGACGCCGCCCGACGCCAGGCCCTGGCGGCCGAGGGGATCGCGGCCCTGGACCCCGCAGACGCCGAAGCGCTGAAGGCGGCGCTGGAGCAGGCTGCGGCCGTCCTGATCACGGCGGCGCCCGACGGTCAGGGTTGTCCGGGCTTGCGCGCCCTGGCGCCGTTGGCCGCCAACGCCTGGCCCGACTGGATCGGCTATCTGTCCTCCACCGCCGTCTATGGCGACCGCGCCGGCGGCTGGGTGTTCGAGGACGGGCCGCTGAACGCCGCCGCTCTGGAGGGCGCCCGTCGCGTCCGGGCCGAGCGCGACTGGCTGGACGGCGCGCGCGGCATGGGGCTGACGGTGCAGATCTTCCGCCTGCCCGGCTTCTACGGGCCGGGGCGCAGCCTGGTGGACCGCTTACGCGACGGCAGCGCGCGCCTGGTCAGGAAGCCTGGCCAGATCTTCAACCGCATCCATGTGGACGACATCGTCTCGGGCCTGTTCGCCTCGATGGCCCGCCCGCGACCGGGCGCCGCCTACAATCTGACCGACGACGAGCCGGCGCCCGCCGATGTGGTGATGGAATGGGCGGCCGAGCGGATGGGTCTGCCCCGCCCGCCCGAGGTCCAGTTGGACGATCCCTCGGTCAGCGCGGCCATGCGGCGTTTCTACCTGGATTCCAAGCGCGTCTCGAACGCACTGGCCAAGGCCGAGCTGGGCTGGCGCCCGCGCTACCCGACCTGGCGAGAGGGACTGACGGCGGTGATCGACGCCCCGCCGCCGCTGCGGTTGGCGAGCTAGAAACCCTCACGCGCCCAAGCCGCGAGCGACCGCGTCGCGAGCAGAACGCCCCTAGAAAGGCAACAAATTCCGCTGGCGGCTGTAGCTCATGGTGCCGACGTTGGCGCCCAGGCGCAGGCCGACGCCCGTGCGGATCGGCGCCAGGACGATGCCGTCGGCGCGCTGGTAGTTCACGCCCAGGCCGGCGACCAGATAGGCCGAGCCCTCCACCCCCGGATAGCGGCGATAGAGCATGTCGGGGTGATACAGGCCATAGACCAGGGTGAAGACCCGGCTGGCGTTGCCACCCCAGTCCCAGCCGATCGAGGCGCCCTGCCAGAACACCTCCTGCGAGGCCGACAGGTCCTTCATGTGCAAAGCGCCGCGGCCGTAACGCGCGCCCACGACGAAGGAGCCCGCCCCCTCCTCGCCTGCGATATAGGCGGTCGGACGATCGCCCTGGTCGGCGAAGACCCGTTCGATGGCGCCGCCCACGACCTCGGCCGCGATGCCCAGTTCGCGCGATCCCGCCGCCACCAGTTCATCGAAGCTGTAGGCCTGGGCCCGTTCGTCCGAGGCGATCGGATAGTTGGGATTAGCCGGCGCCGTGGCGCAGGCGCCCATCGACGAAGCGCCGGCCGCCGTGGCCAGGCCGGACAGGATCAGTTGGCGACGATGCATGGGGCGCTCCGAGGACGGCGAGGGGGACGGCCGGCGGACGCGCCGGGTTTGCACCACCGTCCCCGACCTTTGCGGCAGCCTTGCGGCTTCAAGGTTAACGGGAACTTACGGGATGCAGCGTGAAACGGCTTTCACATGAAGCCTGCATCGCCTTTGAGCCACAACACAATCGTAGTGGGCCGTCAGCCAGGGTTAGCTGGCTTTGGGATGTGGCGCTGAGGGTTTCAGCCCAACGTTCAAGAGCGATAGCATGATCGCCACCCCAAACGACGCGGCAGCCAGCAGCGTCAGATCGGGCCGCACACGACCAAACAGCATTGCAACGCCAAACTCAAAGAACAGTGCGGTTCTGACGAACAGCAGCGATTTGTCGCCGGCGCGTGAGCCGAACAGTCCCCACTCAGGATCCCTCAGTTTAGGCCATCTGGACCGAAATGACTGGCCACCATGCATCTCTCGATTGGCAGCCGCGATGCCACGGTGAAATCGAGGATCGAAAACCATTCGGAGAAACAGGACCAAAGCAGTGGCGGCGCAAACGTAGGTCACAGGCCGAACAAGGAAGCCGACATTAGGATAGACGGCGTAAAAGGCCACCGTCGCGCCGCCAACAATAGCGACAACTAAGGCTGGGAAATACAGCGTGTGCCGTTTCATACGGAACCCCAATGGCGCATGTGGAATATCCGCAGCAGGTCGAAAGGCGGCCTTCAGGATCGCGCCGGAAAGCCGCTCCCGACCTTTACCCCCGCAGCCTGCCGCCCTGCTTCTCCAGGGCCGCCACGATCTTGGCGGTCAGGGCCTCGATCTCGGCTTCGGTCAGGGTGGCGTCGCGCGGCTGGATGACGACCTCCAGGGCGACGGACTTGAAGCCCTCGTCCACGCCCTTGCCGCGATAGACGTCGAAGACGCGGACGTCGGCGATCAGGGCCTTGTCGGCGCCGGCGGCCGCGCGGACCAGATCGCCCACGGGCTTCAACTCCTCGACCACGAAGGCGAAGTCGCGGGTCAGGGGCATCAGGGTCGACAGGTCGGCCGATCCCCGCGCCTTGCCGGACCCATTCTTGCCTTTCTGGCCGCGCGGCTCGGGCACATTGTCCAGCACGATCTCGAAGGCCAGCATCGGCGCATCCGCGTCCAGCGCCTTCAGCACGCGCGGGTGCAGTTCGCCGAACTCGACCATCACATTCTTCGGCCCCAGCTGCAGCCGGGCCGAACGGCCGGGGTGCCACCAGTCGCGGTTCTGGCCCTGAACCAGTTGCAGCGAGGCGACCGGCGCGCCGATCTCCTCCAGCACGGCGGTCAGGTCGCCCTTCAGCGCGAACAGGGCGTCCTCGTCGGGACCGGCCCAGTGGCGGGCGGCGTGCGGCGCGACAAGCCCGGCGATGACCGTGCGCTGATCGCCTGGCCCGTCGCCCAGATAGATCGGGCCGATCTCGAACAGCGCCGCGTCGGCGAAACCGCGCGCGGCGTTGCGGGCGGCGGCCTGGGTCAGGTTCGGCAGGGCCGAGGGCCGCATGCAGTCCAGATCGGCCGCGATGGGGTTCTCCAGCACCAGACGCCCATTCGAGATTTCTGGGCCGCCGCCGAACAGGGCCGCCGTCGACTGTTTGGTGAAGGACCAGGTGACGGCCTCGGCGTAACCCAGGGCCGCCAGGGCGCGCCGCGCCGTGCGGACGCGGGCCTGACGGGGGTTCAGCACCCCGCCGGCCGGACGCGCGACCTCGGGCAGGGGCGTGTCGGGCAGGCTGTCGAAGCCCTCGATCCGCGCCACCTCTTCCACCAGATCGGCGGGGCCTTCCACGTCGCGGCGCCACGACGGCGGGGTGACGACCCACGGCGCGGCCTGACCGGCGGGCGCGGCCTGCACCAGGAAGCCCAGCTGGCCCAGGATGGTCCCGATCCGGTCGTCCGCCAGGTCCATGCCTGTCAGACGCTTCACATGGGCGGGGTCGAAGGCGAAGGGCGAAGGCCCAGCCGGGGGTTCGCCGACGAAGACGATGTCGGACGGCTCGCCCCCGCCACAGGTCCAGGATCAGCCGTGTGGCCAGTTCCAGCCCCGGCGTGACCGAAACCGGATCGACGCCGCGCGCGAACCGATACTGGGCGTCGGAATGGATGCCCAGCGTGCGCCCTGTCTGGGCGATGACCAGCGGGTCGAACCAGGCGCTTTCCAGGAAGACGTCGGTGGTGGTCTCGTCGCAACCGGTCGATTCCCCGCCCATGACGCCGCCCAGACCGATGGGGCGTTCTCCATTGGCGTCCGCGATGACGCAGTCAGTCGCCGCAGCGGCGTAGGTCTTGCCGTCCAGCGCGATCAGATGTTCGACCTCGCCACCCTCGATATGGGCGGTCTCGGCGGAGGTCAGACCGCCCCGCACCACGATCTCGGTCCCCGACAGCTTGGCCAAGTCATAGACGTGCAGCGGCCGCGCGCGGTCGTAGGCGATCAGATTGGTCACATCGACCAGTCGATTATGAGATTTCACACCGATGGCCGTCAGCCGCTTCTGCAGCCAGGCCGGCGACGGGCCGTTCTTCACGCCCCGGATAACCCGCCCGGCGAAGACCGGGCACATCTCGGGCGCCTCCAGCCGCACCGAGATCGGCGAGGGGAAACCCCCGCGCACCACGGC
Source organism: Brevundimonas sp. SORGH_AS_0993 (assembly GCF_030818545.1). Lineage (NCBI taxonomy): Bacteria > Pseudomonadati > Pseudomonadota > Alphaproteobacteria > Caulobacterales > Caulobacteraceae > Brevundimonas > Brevundimonas sp. SORGH_AS_0993. The sequence continues at coordinate 2,531,398 of NZ_JAUTAH010000001.1, read as the reverse complement.
GATGTCGAAATGCTTCAGCTTGCCGACGCCGGCGGCCGCCAGATCGCGCGCGATCCCGGCGACGCCCAGCCAGTCGGGCCGGTTCGGCGTGACCTCGAAGTCGATGACGGGCTCGGCGCCGAACAGGCCCGCGACCGGGGTTCCGACCGGGATTTCGGGCGGCAGTTCCTGAATGCCGTCGCTTTCGTCGGCCAGCTCCAGCTCCGACGCCGAACACAGCATCCCATTGGACACCACGCCGCGCACCGGCTTCTCGACCAGGGTGACGCCCAGGCCCGGCACATAGGCGCCGATGGGGGCGTAGATGGTGGTCAGGCCCGCCCGCGCGTTCGGCGCGCCGCAAACGATCTCCTTCATCCCGTCCACCGTCTCGACCTGACAGACCTGCAGCCGGTCGGCGTTGGGGTGACGATCGGCCGAAACGATCTTGGCCACGGTGAAGGGCGCCAGTTTGGCGGCGGGATCGAGAACGTCCTCGACCTCCAGCCCGGCCATGGTCATGGCCTCGGCGATCCGATGCACGTCCGCCTCGGTTTCGAGGTGGTCCTTCAGCCAGGAGAGGGTGAACTTCATGCCGTCTGTCCCGCCACGGTAGGAACGGCCGCCAGCTGCTCCAGAATTTCTGCGGCTCCGGTGAAGCCGACATTATAGAACTCGCAGCCGATAAAGGTGCAGTCGTGCATCGGAATCGTGCCCAGCGCCTTATCCCCCATCGGCTGAAGCAGAAGATTCTTCATGCCGCCGCGAGAGTCGCCAAAGTTCGTCTCGTCAAACGTCGTGCCAGGCCCGACCAGAACGATCGCCGGACCATCCAGCCGGCAGCCGGTGAAGGCGCGCCCCACGACCGCACCCTTGTCGCGGCAATGCTGATAAAGATCGTGCAGGTTCAGATCGACGTTCTCGAACGTCGTCTGGGTCAAGTCGCGTGCAAGATTGACGGGTCGGTTGATCGGCAAACGCGCCATTACTTCAGCCTTTTAATCGGTATGACGCGGCCGGAGCCCCGTCAGTCATGGGATCAGCTCAGGCCCGAGGCCGGGTTGGGGGCGGCGAAGGCCGAGAAGCCGTAGTGGGCCAGCCAGCGGGTGTCGGCCTCGAACATGGGGCGCAGGTCGGGCACGCCGTATTTGAGCATGGCCAGGCGGTCCACGCCCATGCCGAAGGCGAAGCCCTGATACTCGTTCGGGTCGATGCCGCAGTTCCGCAGCACATTGGGATGCACCATCCCGCAGCCCAGAATCTCCAGCCAGTCGTCGCCGGTGTTGAACACCAGCTTCCCGCCGGAACGGTCGCAGCGAATGTCCATCTCGGCCGACGGCTCGGTGAAGGGGAAGTGGTGCGGGCGGAACCGCGCCTGAACCGCGTCCAGTTCGAAGAAGCGGGCGATGAAGGTTTCCAACGTGGTCTTCAGATGCCCCATATGGATGTCGCGGTCGATCACCAGACCTTCGATCTGGTGGAACATCGGCGTGTGGGTGGCGTCCGAATCCTTGCGGAAGGTACGGCCCGGCGCGACGATGCGGATCGGCGGCGTCTGTGACATCATGGTGCGGACCTGCACCGGGCTGGTGTGGGTCCGCAGCACCTTGCGCTCGCCCGTCTCGGGGTCGGGCTTCAGGAAGAAGGTGTCGTGCATCTCCCGCGCCGGATGTTTGGGCGGGAAGTTCAGGGCGGTGAAGTTGTGGAAGTCGTCCTCGATGTCGGGGCCTTCCGCCACCGCGAAACCCATTTCGGCGAAGAGGGCGATCATCTCGTCCATCGTCTGCATGGTGGGATGGACCCCGCCCTTCCGGCGCGGCCGGGCCGGCAGGGTCAGGTCGATGCGTTCGGCCTGAAGCCGCGCATCCAGTTCGGCGGCCTCCAGTTCGGCCTTGCGCGCGGCGATGGCCGAGGCGACGCGGTCGCGCAGGCCGTTGATCATCGGTCCCTTCTCGCGGCGCTCGTCCGGGCTCATGGCGCCCATGCCCTTCAGCAGGCCCGAGACGGAGCCGGACTTGCCCAGGGCGGCGACGCGCACCTCCTCCAGGGCGGCGACGCTTTCGGCGCTGCCGATGGCGTTGATCAGTTCGAGTTCGAGTGTGGCGAGATCGGTCATTATGGCCCGTGCCTTAGAGCATGATCGGTTCGGACGGAACCGCCTGGCGCCGCCGACAGGGTCTTGAACCCCGCCCCGGACGAAAATTACGACTTGGGCGCAAGGGCGGCCAAGCCTTCGGGGGGCGTCGACAGGGCCTGGACGATCCAGGCCGGGGGCGCCGGCTCATAGCGGTCCGTCGCCCCGTCCGCCTGTCGCCAGCGGTGCAGCCAGGTTCCTCCGTCGTGATCCACGAAGGCGTCGGGCCGCCGATAGAGCGGGTCCGCCAGGACCTGTTGCAACGGGACGAACCGATAGCCCCGCGCCAGGAAAAGGGCGTGAATCCGCGGATACCAGTCCTGGTTCAGGGCGCTGGCGTGCACCAGCAGAACCTGGGGCGGCTCTCGCCCGCCGGCGACCTCGGCGCTGAAGGGCCCGGCGAAATCCAGCACCGCCGCCGTATAGGCCACATAGGCCTCGCCGATTCGGCGCATCAGGGCGGCGTCGCCCAAACCCTGGGCCTTGCGATAGGCGTCGGCGAACATCCAGTCGTTGGCGGCGATCGTGACCGGAGCGACGGCGTAGCCGCGTAGGGCCAGGCCCTCGGCCGCCGCGTCGTGCTTGGCCCGGGTGTCGCCGGTCGAGAGATAGGGATGGCGGAACCAGCGCAACGGCCTTCCCCGCGCCCTCAGGACGCCCCGCGTCACGGCCGCGCCCGCATCGACATCGGCCAGCCAGGCCCCCACCGTCGTCTTGTCCAGATCGAGGTGATGGGCTGTGTGGTTGCCCAGGTCCAGGCCCGCGCCCGTCCACACGCTCAAGGCCGCCGTCAGAACCGCTCGGCCGGCGCCGGGGCAGGCGTCGCCCTCATTCACGAAGCCCGTCGCATGGGTGTGCAAGGGCCGCAGCATGTCCACGAACCGCCGCGTCAGCGTCAGGGCCGCGGCACGGTCGCACAGGATTTGCGGTCCGGCCTGAAATGGCAGGTCGTCGATGGTCAGGGCGACCCGCCGCGGTTCGGCCCGCGCTGGGGCCTGGGCCTGGGTCTGGGCTTGCGCCCAACCCGCCCAGGCCAGACTGGACAGGCAGAGGAGGGCCGTCAGGCCGCGGAACAGGGGGCGTGCCGTCATGCCCCTATTCTAGGCCGACCGCCCCGCCGGGCCTAGCCCGCGCATTTTTCATCCGTTGACAGAGCGACTGTCGAAAAGCCGCTGCGAAAGGTTCACGAACGGCAAAGCTGGCGTTAAACCTCGTGGGCTAGACCTTACCGGCTTTGAGGTGGGGACCGCGATGCCGCTGATCGGTGATTTCGTCGACTTGATCGCGCCGGTGGCCCCGACCGCCTCGGGCGCCGAGGTGTTCGAACGATTTCAGGCCGAACCCAACACCCTGGCCCTGGCCGTGGTCGCCGACGACGGCAGGCCGCTGGGGCTGATCGAGCGCAACGCCTTCACCCTGCGCATGGCGGCCGAGTTCGGGCGCGCCCTGTATGCGCGCAAGCCCGCCGACAGCCTGATGGACCGCAACGCCCCCGTGGCCGAGGCCGCCACCAGCGCCGAGACCTTCTTCCACGCCTATGGCACGGCCGAACTGGGCGCCTTGCTGGGCGGGTTCATCGTGGTGTCGGAGGGACGCTACATCGGCGTCGGCACAGCCCTGCAGGTCGTTCAGGCCGGCGCCGCCCTGCACCGCCAGCGGGCCGAGGAGATGGGGGCCCTGGCCCGCGATCTGGCCGCCGCCGAGGCCGAGGCCGTCGCCTCCAGCCGCGCCAAGTCCGAGTTCCTGGCGGTGATGAGTCACGAGATCCGCACCCCCCTGAACGGCGTGCTGGGCGTCGCCGCCCTGATGGACAGGAAGCTGGAGCAGCAGGAACTGCGCCCCTACGTCCGCACCATCATCGATTCGGGCCAGAGCCTGCTGCGCCTGCTGACCGACGCCCTGGACATGTCGCGCGCCTCGGCCGGCATGCTGACCCTGGAGGAGGAGCCGCTGGACCTGGCGGCCGTCGCCTTCGACATCGACGCCCTGTGGCGCGCCCGCGCCGAGGAAAAGGGCCTGGCCCTGCGCGTCGAACCGCGCCTGGCCGCCCCGTGGGTGCAGGCGGACGGGATGCGACTGAAGCAACTGCTGAACAATCTGATCGGCAACGCCCTGAAGTTCACCACGCAAGGCGAGGTCGTGGCCCGTATCGAAAGCCGGGCGGACGGTCAGGTCGTCCTGACCATCGACGACAGCGGCCCCGGCGTGCCCGAGGCGGCGGCGGCCGGCATCTTCGACCCCTTCAACACCGGCAAGGCGGGTCGGGAAGGCGCAGGCGCGGGCCTGGGCCTGGCCATCTGCCGTCAGATCGCCGAGCGGATGGGCGGCGCCATCGGCCTGTCGACCTCGCCCCAGGGCGGCGCGCGGTTCCAGGTGCGGCTGCCCCTGCGGCCCGCCGCCTCCCCGACCGCCGTGGCGACGCCGCCGGCCCCGCCCACGCCCCACGACACCCTTCATGTTCTGGTGGTCGACGACAACGTCACCAACCGCTTCGTCGCGGCCCGGGTGCTGGAGATGTTCGGCTGCACCCTGGAGACGGCCGAGAACGGCCGACAGGCGCTGGAGGCCGTCGCCGCCCGCCCCTTCGACCTGGTGCTGATGGACATCAACATGCCGGTCATGGACGGCATCGCCGCCACCCGCGCCATCCGCGCCCTGTCCGGTCCGGCGGCGCATCTGCCGATCCTGGCCCTGACCGCCAACGCCGACGAACATGACGCCCTGGACTATCGCGCCGCCGGCATGGACGGCGTGGCGCAAAAGCCGATCCAGCCGGACGCCCTTCTGAACGCCATCCGTCAGATCATGACCGCGGCCGCAGCCGAAGCCGCCTCGGCCCCTTGCGCCGCATAAGGTCGATCACCCCTCCAGGGCGTCCGTAAGGACGAACGCGGAACGCCGACGCACGACGACGCGACGCCCCGACAACGAAGAACGCCCGCCCCGGCGAAGCCGGAGCGGGCGTCAGTCTTGTTCGCCATGCGCGTGATGCGGTCGTTCGCGGCTTGAGCGACGCCGGCGCGATCCGGCTTAGGCCAGGGCGGCGCGGACCTTGTCGGCGATGGCCTTGAAGCCGGCGCCGTCGGCAGCGATGGCGGCCAGAACCTTGCGGTCCAATTCGATGCCGGCCTTGTTCAGGCCGTTGATGAACTGGCTGTAGGTGAAGCCTTCGACACGGGCGGCGGCGTTGATGCGCTGGATCCACAGGGCGCGGAAGTTGCGCTTCTTGGCGCGACGGTCGCGATAGGCGTATTGCCCGGCGCGGTCGACGGCGGCCTTGGCCGTGCGGATGGTGTTCTTGCGACGGCCCTGGAAGCCCTTGGCCTGCTCCAGAACCTTCTTGTGCTTGGCGTGCGAAGTTACGCCACGTTTGACGCGAGCCATGATGTTTTTCCCTTTGGGAAGTCCCTATCGCGCGCCGCGCGGCGGCTTGCTGCTTGAGGGACTGTTGTTCAAATTCAGTGCGGAAGATCGTCTGTGAACCCGGCGCCGATCAGGCGTAGGGCATGTAGGACTTGATCTTCTTGGCGTCGGCGTCGGACATCGTCTCGGTGCCGCGGTTCTGGCGGATGTATTTCGAGTTGTGGCTGATCAAGCGGTGACGCTTGCCCGCAACCCCGGCCTTCACCTTGCCCGTGGCCGTGAATTTGAAGCGCTTCTTGGCGCCCGACTTCGTCTTCAGTTTCGGCATTTCAGTCTCCTTTTTGAGGGGCTACCGCTCTTAGAGCTGCTTGAGCCCGTCTTTCGGTGTTTCCTCAGAGTTTAAGAACCGCCCAGGCATGCCTGTTCGCCCGGCGGTTCGGTACGCGAAGGCGCGGCTTCTACGCGAAGACCGCATCCGGCGCAAGATGAGTCTCAGGACGGGGATTGCGAGAGCGCCGCATCGGTCTTCCGGCCGCGCTGGATCGCCCGGCCCGCATTGATCGCCATCACCGCCGCCGGAATCGTCAAGAGGGCGCCGACCAGGAAGGGCCAGTCGTGTCCCAGGCCCGAGAACAGGGCGCCGGCGACCATGGGGCCGAAGATGCGCGCGATGGAGCTGGAGGCCATGTTCAGCCCCAGCATGGCGCCCTGGCGGTCGGGCGGAGAGGCGCGGCTGATCATGGCCGAGATATTGGGCATGGCCAGCGACATGCCGCAGGCCCCCACCGCCATCACGATCGGAACGATCCAGCCCTGCACGACCGGGATCGTCAGGGCGCCGATCTCCAGCCGCATGGCCGGAAACCAGGCGACGGGCGCCACGACCTGCAGCACCAGCGACGTCCCGAACAGCAGCATCCCCGTCGCCAGCACGCGCGATTCCCCGAACCGCCGCGCCAGCCGCCCGGCCAGGAACCCCTGGTTCAGCACCGAGACGAGGCCCACGATCATGAAGCTGAGCCCCACCTCGCGCGCCCCCCACGCATAGCGCTGCTCGGCCCACAGGCCGAAGACGCTCTCCATGGCCGAAAAGCCGGCCATGTAGATCAGGGTCACGACCAGCACACGCGACACCACCGGATTGGTCCGTGCGTCGCGCAGACCGGACAGGAAGGCCGGGCGCGGCGCGGCCGGATCGGCCTTGGCCCGGCTTTCGCGCAGGAAGACGATCACCCCCAGCGCGGCCAGGGCCGCCAGAGCCGCCGCCAGGAAGATGGGCAGTTGGTATCCGATATGGCCCAACTGCGGCTGGGTCAGCAGCCCGCCCAGCCCCGGCCCGACGATGAAGCCCAGGCCGAAGGCGGCCCCGATCAGACCCATCCGTCCGGCCCTCTGCTCGGGCGGGGTCACATCGGCGACATAGCCCTGGACCGTCGAGATGTTTCCCGCGCCCAGGCCGGTGAACAGCCGCACCGCGATCGCCAGCCAGATGTTGGGCGCGAAGGCCAGCATCACATAGCCGACCGCATTGGCCGTCAGGGTCGCCAGCAGCACCGGCTTGCGCCCGATCCGGTCCGACAGCCGCCCCCAGAACGGCTCGGCGAAGAACTGCCCCAGCGAATAGGCCGAGAACATCAGGGTGATCTGCCACGCCTCGGCCTTCAGGCTCTGGGCGAAGAAGGGCAAGAGCGGCACCACCAGCCCGAACCCGACCAGATTGATGAACACCACCGAAAACAGCACCGCCAGCACGGGGGCGCGGACCTTGGGCGAACCAGGAGACGTCGTCATGCCGATGATCTAGCCCGACGCCGGCCGACTAGCGAGGCGGATTGTTCGCTTCCAGAAAGCGCACTGTCTCGCGCAGGGCTCTCAGCCGGGTCTCGGCCCGCGACATCCAGTGGTCCTCGCCCGTCAGCTCGATCAGCTCCACCGGCTTTGCGGCGCGCCGCATCGCTTCGGCCATGACGCGGCTCTGCTCGATAGGCACGACGGTGTCGTCGCGGCCGTGAATCAGCAGCAGGGGCTTGTCCACCGTCTCGGCCAGAAAGGCGGGCGACAGGGCGTCCACCGCCCGGTCGTTCAGGCGGGCCGCGCCCATGAATCGGTTCCAGTAGCGCACCGTCTGATTGTCGCGCCGTTCCTGTTGCCGGGCTTCCCAGTTGACCATGCGCCGTAGGTCGGAAACCCCGGCGTAGGACACCGCGCAACGATAGACGCCGCGATCCAGCGTCAGACCGGCCATGGCGGCGTAACCGCCATAGCTGGCGCCGACGATGCAGACGCGCTCGGGGTCGATCATCCCCTGGCCCGCCAGCCACCGGACGCCGTCCGACAGGTCGGTCTGCATCTTGCGGCCCCATTCGCCATAGCCGGCTTCCAGGAAGGTGCGGCCGTAGCCTGTGGAGCCGCGGAAATTGGCCTGCAGGACCGCATAGCCGCGCGAGGCCAGGGCCTGGGCCTGCCAGTCGAAGCCCGACACGTCGCGCGACGCCGGCCCGCCGTGCGCCAGGACGATCAGCGGCAGATTATCGGCCGTCTCGACACCGGGCGGCAGGGTCAGATAGCCGGAAATCTCAAGACCATCGGCGGCGGCGTACCGGATCGGACGCACGGCGCCGACCTGCTGGGGCGTGATCGTCGGATAGGCCTCGGCCAGCACGTCGGCGACGCCGCGGTCGAAATCGACCAGTTGATACAGGCCGGAGTCTTCCGTGTCGGTGAAGATCAGGATGCGTCTCAGGTCGTCGCTCCACGACACCAGACGGGCCGGCTTGCCCTGCAACGCACGCTGGATCGAACGCCAGCGGCTTGCCGCCGTCGGTTCAATGAACTCATAGTGTTCGCCGTCCTCCTCGACGCGAGCGGCGCCGATCAACAGACGGGTCTCAGGGTGGTGCAACAGCTGGTCGGGATCGTGCTCGAACGGTAGGCGGGTCCATTCCCCGGTATCGACATTCACCTCGAACAGCACCGCGCCTTCGGCCTCGGGGTCGCTGCCGGTCAGGTCCGGTCGATCCGCCCCGACCACCACCGTGCGGGGCGAGCGGCCCATGCCCAGGAATTGCGGCGTGTCGATCGGCTCCGTCACGGACCAGGCGTCGCGGAACCGGCCGTCGCGCGGCAACTGCATCGTCCACACACGGCTTCTCTCGACATAGCGCGCCCGCGCCAGCAAAGCTCCGGTGCGGTCCAGCACATAGTCGCCCGTCTCCCGATCCATCGGCTGCACCGCCCGGCCTCGGCCGTTTCTGAGGTCGATCCGGTAGAGGTCGATCGCATCGGAGGTGACGGTCACGCCGCGCACGAACACGGTCTCGCCCGCGTCGGCTTTTCGCACCGAAGCCGGCCCGTAAAGCACGGGCAGGACATCCTCGGTCCGGTCCAGCACGCGGACCAGCTTGCCGGTGGCTAGGTCCGCGATGACGCCGAAGTAAAGCTCCGATTTCGGCACGCCCAGCATGGGAATGGCGCGCGTTTCGGACGCCACGACCAGCACCCGTTCCTCTCCGATCCAGGCCAGGTCGCGCACCTTGGAGTCGCCCAGGGTCGCGGTGAACAGAAGTTGGCCCGTGTCCAGATGGGTGACGGCGATCACCCGCTCCTCACCCGCCACGGCGACCCGCGCGACCCGCTTTCCGCTGGGCGACAGCGCCATCAGATCGACGGCGGGCGAGGCGGCGTAAGCCTCAAGCTCGGGAGCCTCAAGCGCGGGCGGCGCGGGCTGGTCGGGCGCGGGGTCCGCCTGGGCGGGGCGTCCGACGACGCAAAGGACCAACAGCCCGCCCAACGCCGCAAGCCGTCTGGCCCGCCCGAACTTCCGCATCGACGCCCCCATCTCCACGGTCAAGCTCAACCAGAAGACGAAGGATCAGACAACCCGTTGCGTCCGAAAAACAAAAAACGCCCCGGTCTTTCGACCAGGGCGTTCGATGTTCAGCGAGGGATCGCGATCAGCGCGGGGCCAGGATCATGATCATCTGGCGGCCTTCCATTTTGGGCGCGAACTCGACCTTGGCGACCTCGTCGAAGTCGGCCTGGACCTTGTTCAGCAGCTTCATGCCCAGTTCGGGGTGCGCCATTTCACGACCGCGGAAGCGCAAAGTGACCTTCACCTTGTCGCCCTCGTCGAAGAAGCGGTGCATGGCCTTGGCCTTCACCTCATAGTCGTGGGTGTCGATGTTGGGCCGGAGCTTGATTTCCTTCAGCTCGACGACCTTCTGGCGCTTGCGCTGCTCGGCCTTCTTCTTCTGCTCCTGGAAACGGTGCTTGCCGTAATCGAGGATCTTGGCCACCGGCGGTTCGGAGGTGGAGACGATCTCGACCAGATCCATTCCGGCCTCTTCGGCGGCTTCCAGCGCGGCGGAGGTCGGCATGACGCCCTGCTTCTCGCCGTTCTGATCAATGAGCAGAACGCGGGGCGAGCGGATATCCTGGTTCATACGCGGCCCGTCCTTCACGGGCGGCGCTTGCATGGGACGGCGAATGGGCGTCGTTTCCTTATGTGGTCAGATAAAGCGTGTGTCGTGATGAGCGGAATGGCGCGGCCTGCGCCACGTTCCCCTCAAGCCCGGCAATATGCGCGCGAAGCCCCGGTTTTTCAAGGCGTCGCAGGCGTTTCGCCGATGTAGGCGTCATGCAGGGCCAGGACCGCCTCGAACACATGATCGACGGTCAGGGCCTCGATCGGGGCGAACTGACCCCGCGTCTCGTTCGAGGCGACGGTGCGCGTCTTCGGGCCCCACGGACCGTACAGCCACCATTCCGTCGGCCCGAACAGGCCCAACGTCGGTCGGCCCAACGCCGCCGACACATGCATCAGGCCGGAATCATTGCCGACGAACAGGTCGGCCCGGTCGATGGCGGCGGCCGAGGCCAGAATGTCGCCCTTGCCGACGAAGTCGATCCCGCGCGGCCCTGCGGCTTCGAGCGCCGGCGTGGCGGGCGGCCGGTCCCCCGGCCCGCCCACGGGCATGAAGCGCCAACCATCGAACCGCGGCTCGGCCTTCAACTTCTCGACCAACGCGCCCCAACGGTCGGCGGGCCAGCTCTTGCCCGGCTGATGCGCGATGGGCGCCAGGGCCATGATACGGGTGGCGATGATCGGGCCGGGCCCGGCGCCCTCCGCCAGCTGCGAATCGATAACGGCGGCGGCCTCGGCCCGCGCCTGATCGTCCAGGAAGATTTCGGGATCCAGCGGCGTCGGCGAGCCCATCAGCCGCGACACCATCTCGACCTTGCGCAGGCCCGTCTCCCACGAGCGGTTATAGACGATGCGCCGCTTCGCCGGGATCAGATAGGCCAGGGCCGAGCCCCGGATGTCGATCACCAGGTCCCAGCGCGTCCCCGCCACCTGCCGCCACAGGTCCAGCCAGTGTCCGGCCATTTTCTTCTTGTCGAGCACGATGGTCCGCACCACGCCGGGCGCCGAACGGAAGAAGGGGGCGGGCGGACGCCCGCAGGCCACGGTGATCTGCGCCCCCGGAACCTGACGCGCGATCTCGCGGATCACGCCCGACGAGATGACGCAGTCGCCGATGCGGTTGGAGGTGACGAACAGGACTTGAGGCGATTTCGGGGGCGCGGACACTTATTCCTCCGTCATCCTCGGGCTTGACCCGAGGATCGGCGGCGCCGCGCGAGAACTGCGGGCGCAGGGTTACGGCCGGGGCCGCCTTCAGTCGTCCGTGTGCGTCACGCCCGATCCTCGGGTCAAGCCCGAGGATGACGAACCGGGTCAAGGCCGAGGATGACGCAAGAGAAAAGTCGAGGCACAAGACCGTCCATGACCGACATCCAGCACCTGTCCCGCCCCGACGGCGAAACCCTGGCCTATCGCCGCATCGACGGCTCCGGCCCGACTGTGATCTGGTTCGGCGGCTTCCGCTCGGACATGGAGGGGACCAAGGCCCTGGCCCTGGACGCGGCGGCGCGCGAACGCGGCTGGAACTACGTCCGCTACGATCATTTCGCCCATGGCCAATCCTCCGGCGACTGGAGACAGGCCACCATCGGCCGCTGGCGCGAGGACGCCGTCGCCCTGATCGACAGCCTGCCCGGCCCGATCATCCCGGTCGGCTCCTCGATGGGCGGCTGGGTTTCGCTGCTGGCCGCCCTCGCGCGGCCCGAACGGATCAAGGGCCTGGTCCTGGTCAATCCGGCCCAGGACTTCACCGAAAGGCTGATGTGGCCTGGCCTGGCCGATCATGAGCGCCAGGCCATCCTGCGCGAGGGCGAGACCCTGATCGTCGAGGACGGTCTGGGCGAATACGTCCTGACGCGGCGCATGTTCGAGGAGGCTCAGCCCTGGCTGCTGCTGTACGGCCCCATCTCCATCGCCGCCCCCGTCCACATCCTGCAAGGCCGCGCCGACGATGTCGTGCCCTGGCGCCATCAGGTCGAACTGGTCGAGCGCCTGACCGGCGGCGACGTGCGCCTGGACCTGATCGAAGGCGGCGACCACCGGCTGTCGTCGCCCGCCGACCTGGACCGGCTGGTCACGGCGGTGGAGTCGATGCGTCCCTAAAATCCTCCCCCGCTGACGCGGAGGAGGATCAGGTCAGCGCCCGCCCGTCAGCGCCCCATACAGGTCCGTCCGACGATCCCGGAAAAAGCCCCAGGCCGCGCGATACCGATCCAGTTCGTCCAGGTCGAAGCGGTGGACCAGCACCCCCTCTTCCTCGGCGCCCAACTGTTCGACCAGCGCCCCCTGCTGATCGGCGATGAAGGAATGGCCGTAGAAGGTCTGGCCCACGTCCGTCACCGTCTCATGCCCGATCCGGTTCGCCCCGACCACGGGCACGGCGTTGGACACCGCATGGCCCTGCATGGCCCGGCGCCACGGCTCGGCCGTATGCAGGGTCGCGTCGTGCGGCTCGGTGCCGATGGCGGTCGGATACATCAGGACGTCGGCGCCCATCAGCATCATGGCCCGCGCGCATTCCGGGAACCACTGGTCCCAGCAGATGCCGACCCCCACCTTGCCGAAGCGCGTCTTCCAGACCTTGAAGCCCGTGTCGCCGGGCCGGAAATAGTATTTCTCCTGATAGCCGGGGCCGTCGGGAATATGGCTCTTCCTATAGACGCCCAGCGCCTCTCCGTCCGCGTCCAGCATGACCAGGGAGTTGTAATACTGCGGCCCGTCCTTCTCGAAGATCGAGACCGGAATCGCCACGCCCAGGTCCTTGGCCACCGACGTCAGGGCCGTGACGCAAGGATGCTCGCGCCACTCATAGGCGTGGCTGAACCAATGCTCCTCCTGCGACACGCAGAAATACGGCCCCTGGAACAGTTCCGACGGCAGGATCACCTGCGCACCCCTGCCCGCCGCCTCGCGCACGAAGGCGATGGTCTTGGCGATATTGGCCTGCATGTCCTCGCCATAAGAGGTCTGGATGCCGGCGACGGTGATGGTTCTCGGAGTGGCGAGTGGCGAGTGGCGAGTGGCGAGGGAAGTCATTTCGTGCGCTCCTCGAGCTTGGAGATGAGGCCGGAAAGCATACGGCTGATTTCGTCGGCGGCTTCGAGCAACCGCGTGAGTGCGGCCTCCTCGATATAGGCCAGCCTCTGGGCAAGGATGAGCTGGGTTTCCACCTCGGCCAGAGAGCCGCGGGCGATGGAAAGGAAGCGCAGAAACTCGGGCGTGCTGCGACGCGCGCAACCTTCGGCAATGTTGGACGGCACGGACACAGCCGCGCGCCTGACCTGACTGATCAGGCCGAACCGCTCGTCGGATGGCCAACTGCGGCTGTCCGCATAAACAAGCTCAACCCACGTCAGGGCTTTTTGCCAGACCAGCAGGTCGCGGTAGTGGCGGACCTCGCCACTCGCCACTCGCCACTCGCCACTCATTCCGGCTCCTGCTGGGAGATGCAGTGGAACGAGCCGCCGCCCGTCAGGATGGCGTTGGACCGCAGGGGAACGATCTCGCGGTCGGGGAAGACGTCGGCCAGGGCGGCGCAGGCGAACCGGGCGGCTTGGTCGTCGCCATAGGTCGGCACGATCACGGCGCCGTTGGCGATCAGGAAGTTCATGTGGCTGGCCGGGATCGGGCGTTCGTCCTCGTCCAGAACCAGGCCCGGAGACGGGATGCGCACGACCTTCAGCCTGCGCCCGGCAGCGTCCACGACCGCCGCCAGATCGCGCGCCGTGGCGTCATAGACCTCGGCGTTCGGATCGTCCTTGCCCCAGGCGATCGGGCAGGCCGCCACGCCCGGTGCGACGAACCGCGCCAGGTTATCGACGTGCCCGTCCGTGTGGTCGTTCAGCAGGCCGTCGCCCAGCCAGACCACGACCTTGGCGCCGACGGCCTTTTCCAGGGCGGCGGTCGCCACGGCCTCGTCCTGGTTCCAGGCCGGGTTGCGGTTGGGGTTCAGCAGGCACTGGCGGGTGGTCAGGACCGTCCCCTCCCCGTCGTGATCCAGCGACCCGCCCTCCATGACGAAGTCGTTCCAGGTCAGTTCGACGCCTGAATGTTCGCCGATCTGGCCAGCGACCCGATCATCGCCGGGCATGTCGTATTTGCCGCCCCAGCCGTTGAACCGGAACGCCGCCGCCGTCTTCGAACCCGCGCCGAAGATCGGCCCGGTGTCACGCAGCCAGACGTCGCCGAAGGTTCCCGCGACGACCTCGACGTTCTCGACGCCGGCAAAGCGGGCCTGGGCGTCGGCCAGAACCTCGCCCTTGCCGACCATCAGCCTGACCTGCTCGCGGCCCGGCCCGGCCAGCGCCCGCACCAGCCCCTCGACCTCGTCCTGCGCCTGTTCCAGCGCCTCGAACCAGTATTCCGCATGGCTGGGCCACCCCACCCACATGGCGCGGTGCGGCGCCCATTCTGCGGGGATGGCGGCGGGAATGGCGGCGGGGCTGGGAGCGGTCATCGGCGAACGGATCCTGTCTGTGCGGCCCAAGGCGTCCGCGGGCGAAACGCGAGCCGCGCCATATGGCCCCAAGCGCCCCCGACTTCAACGCCGGGCCGCATCATCTCCCGAGGCAAGAAAAAGGGCGGCCCGCGAACGGACCGCCCCTTCCATTGTCGATATGGACGTCAGATCAGAAGGCGTAAGTGACCGTCGCTTGGATAGTGCGCGGGGCGCCACGGTAAGCATAGGTAGATTTGGTAGCGTCCGTCGCACCAGAAATGGAACCGAAGTATTTCTCGTCGAACAGGTTCACAACATTCAGTTCAAGACTGGAGTTCTTGTACCCGAAGTAACCCAAATCGAACTTGGCATCGGCATTAACAACCGTATACGCATCCGTATACAGGTCATTGACGTCAGTTACCCAACGCTCGCCGGTGTACTTGACCTGAGCGCCCAGTTGCAGCGGGCCGGTTTCGTACTGGACGCGACCACCGAAGGTCCAATCCGGCGTCTCGGTCAGCGACTTGCCGCCCGTTTTGATCAGGTTCGTGCCGTCGAGATAGTCGTTGGCGATTTCCGAGTCCGTGTACGAAGCCGTGGCGTACAGCGACAGACCTTCCATCGGCGACCAGCCGACCTGCGAGTCGAAGCCGTACAGCTTGACGTCACCGACGTTCGAGTCGAACGAAACGCCCAGATCCTGGTCGTAGCGCGACACGATGCGGTTCTTGAACTCGGTGTACCACACGTTGGCCGAGGCGATCAGGGTCCCCGTCTGGTAACGGTAGCCCAGGTCGTAGGTCGTGGTCTTTTCCGGCGCGGTGATCGGCGAGGTGATTGCACCCTTAGCGTCGAAGAAGACGGTGTACAGGTTGTCGGTGCGCGGCAGGGTCAGCGACTGAGCGAAAGAGGCGTAGACCGACTGAGCGCCAGAGAAGTTCCAGCTGACGTTCACGTTCGGCAGGACGTCATCGAACTTCACGTCACGCGAATATGGAGCAATGTAGCTCTGCGTGCGCGTGCCGACTTTGTAGGTGCCGTCCGTCTGTTTGACCGCAGTTTCGGTCGTGCAGACAACCGCGCTGCTCTTGGACTGCGAGTAGCAGTTCTGGTTCATCTCGCGCTTGAAGTACGGCACGCGCAGCCCGACGTTCACGCGCACGGTGTCTTCCAAGAAGCGGCCAGCATATTCCAAGGCGAACTGGTTCAGTATGGCGTAGGATAGACGGTCGCGCGCGCGCAGTTCGTAGCCATCTAGGTTGACGATGCGATGAGCATCGTCATGCAAGCCGGCGAACGGATCGAAGAAGCGCGGCTCAGACGGGTTCGAGAAATCAATCCGACCATAGAGGCCGGTCTGACGGTGGCGGGCGTCGTCCAGCGTATAGGCGGCGCGCAGGGTCTGCGTGTCCGACAGCTTCCAGATCAGCGAGGAGCTGATGCCGTAACGCTGAGTATGCGTCACGTTGGTTGAGTGAATGCGGACGCTGTCCAGCGTGTCGCCGTCACCGTTCAGGTCAACGCCGCCCGTGGTCTTGGAGCCGCGGATCAAACGGTCAATTTCCGACAGGACGAACTGACCCGATCCACCGGTCGCCAGCGTGTACTGGAACGACGGGTCGAAGGTGAAGATCAGGTTGTCGAGCAGGGTGAAGCGCGACTGGGCGCGAAGGTTGCCGGTGTCCGAGGGATTCTGACGCAGAGCCCAGAAACGGTTGCCGTTGCCGTCGACATCGGCCTGGCCGTTGCGATAGGTCGGAGCCGTGTAGTTCGTGTCGAAGTCGCTGTTCCAGGTCAAACCATTGGCCAGGCTGGCCGAACCGTCAGCGTTGCGTTGCAGTTGCAGGTCCGCATAGTTGTTGTTGCGGTTGCGGTTCCAGTGACCGGCCAGCGAGACGAAGTCGCCGTTGTCGCGGATCGGCTGGAAGATCTTGAAGTTGTACTGCGTCTTGTTCAGGTCACCCCGACCCTTGTACTTGTCGTACGACTGGTCCGAATAGGCCAGCCAGGCACGAGTGCCGAAGGGACCGACTTCGCCCGTGTTCAATTGAGCGAAGACCCGACGGTAATCGCTGTCGCCCAGCGAGCCCTTGATGCGGCCTCCAAACTCGGACGGAACAGCGATCGAAGACATGTTGATGGTGCCGCCCGAAGCCGAGGCGGTCGGGGAATCGACGTCGGTCGTGCCGGTGTTGACCGAAGCGGAACCGATCAGTTCGCTGTCGAGCATCTGGTTGGTATAGAGCGAATAGTTGCCAGAGTCGTTTAGCGGCATGCCGTCGAAGGTCTGGGCGATGCGAGGACCGTCGAAGCCGTGCAGGCGAATATTGCCGCCCGACGAACCATAGGCGTCGTTGTTGGTGAAGCTCATCCCCGGAACCAGGTTCAGAATTTCGTTGATGCTCTGACCGGCGGCTTGAGTTTCGATGAATTCCTGCGTGACCGTCGAGCGCGACTTGCCGACGCTTTCCGCAACGATGGCGCCGTCGATGGTGCGCGGTCCGCGCGTGCCGGTGACGACCACTTCTTGGACTTCCGTCGCCTGAGTGCCGGTGGACTGGGCCGAGGCGGCGCCGACGAAGACGAGCGAACTGGCAAGAGCGGTGGTCGCCCAGATGAGGCGCTTACGGTTGGTCATTGCATCTATCCCCAGATGGAAAGGCGTGAAGGTGGCAAGTGTGAGTCACCTGCCTCTATGCTGCCCCCTCTACGTCCTATGTCCGAATGTCGGACGACAGTTATGTGACATTGATATGACAGCACAGAGGGGTGGTGCGGGCGCCACACCCGGTGACGGTCAATCGCTGGCTCGCTCGAACACGGCGGCGACGCCGGCGGCGGTGCGCGGAATGGCGCGCGGCTCGTGGAAGTTTCCGTTCACCTGGCTCTGGGCGATCACATGGGCGCGGAAGCGGGCGAACAGGGCGGCGTCCGGCGCCTGGGGCGCGCTCCAGAAGGCGTCCAGGGGCTTCTGATCCGTGAGCCCTTCGAAATCGAAGAAGGCGTCGCCCAGCACCTTGACCGGCGTGTGGAAGCCCAGGGCCGACAGGGCCGCGCTGGAATTGTTGACGATCATGCCGCGCGAGGCCCGGCACAGGGCCGCCAGATTGCCGCCGTCGATGAAGTCGACCCGATCCTCCACGCCCCGCTCGGCCGCCAGACGGCGCGTCACCGCCTCCAGATCCACAAGACCTGGGTCCAGCGGGTGGTTTTTCACGATCAGTCGATCTTCGGGTCGCGCCTGCCGTGCGAAACTGGTGATGACGGTCGCCAGGAAGGCCGTATTGTCGGCATAACGCGAATAGCGCAGCAGTTGAGCGTCGCCCTCGCGCTGGAGACAGGCGATGAAGAAGGGACCGCGCGCGGCGATCAACTCCGTCTCGCAGGATTTCCGCGAACGGAAGGCCAGGCCCAGATACCGCCGGACATGGCCCAGACACTGGGTCAGCGGCGAGGCGGTGTAATAGTTCACATAGCGCGGGAACAGGACGGCGCCGAGCGCCTGGGCCACATGATAGGCGCTGATGTTCACGACGTGATGCGGCAGAATCTTGCCGACCGACATAGGCTCGACCAACGGCGGCGCAGGCGCCGGATAGCCCTGGGCGAACCGGGGCAGGGCGCTGGAGCCGTTGACGCCATTGCGCTCGACCGTGATCCAGTCGGGTCGGAAATAGCCGTTTTCCATCACCCATATGCGCGCGTCCAAACGGTCGCCGGCCGTGACCACCGCGCGATTGTAGGCGCCGCCTTCTCCGAACAGGACGATATCCGTGAAATCCTGGGCGATGCGCCCAAGACGCTCTCCCCAGGCCTGGGCGCAGCCTCTGAAGACGATCCCGCCGCGTCGGCGCCAGTTCATGGCGTCGCCGGCGTTGAAGATCATCCGATTGACCGAGGCGCCTCGGGCCTCGAGCACGTCCGCCAGAGCGCCCGAAAAGGGACCGAAGGGCGCCGTGACGATCAGAAACCGGCGCCCGGCCAGGGCGACGGCGCCCAGATCGACCTTTGAAGGCGCGCTCGCCAGGAGGGGCGATACAGCCGGCGCTCTTGCCCGCGACGGCGCCCTGACGGCGGCTTCGGCGCGGAGCCGATAACGGCCCCGACGACGCCCGTGAAAGGCCCCGGAGGACTGGCGGACATCGGCCATCAGAACGAAGACCCCGTGTCGACGCTCGCATCCGTCATGCAATCAGCACGTTTGTAACCCTTGGCCATCAGGGGGATTATCTCGCCCGCCAGGTCGCGGCGATCAACCGGAAAAGCCCCAGCCCTGCACGGCGTCGCACAAGTGATGCAGAATAAAAACACACCGGCTCCGGCAAAAGAAAACCGCCCCGCCCTCTCGGGTATCGGAGCGGTTCTCCACCTTATCGACCTTCTTGGTCCCGTTTGGATGTCCGGCCCGGAAGGGCTCCGGGCCGGATGTCGTTGGGGTTTTAGAAGTTGATGTCGACGGTCGCGCGACGGTTGAGCGGTTCGCGCACGCCGTCGGCGGTCGGCTTGGCCAGGTTGGTCTCGCCCTTGCCGTCCAGGGCGATGACGCCCCGCCGTTGACGCCTTGAGCGACCAGGGCGTCGGCCACGGTGCGGGCGCGACGGTTGGACAGGCCCAGGTTATAGGCGGCCGAACCCGAGGTGTCGGTGTAGCCGACGATCAGCACGCGGGTTGGGCTGCCCGACTTGGCGTAGTTGGCGGCCTGGGTCACGACCGAGCGGGCTTCCGCCGTCAGGTCCGAACGATCCCAGTCGAAATAGACCACGAACTGACGCGCGGCCGGCTTCTGCACCACCGGCGGCGGCGGGGGAGGCGGCGGCGGGGGCGGGGGAGGCGGCGGGGGAGGCGGCGGGGGCGGAGGCGGCGGGGCCTCTTCGGCGCCGAAGCTGTAGCGCAGACCCAGGGTCACGGTGTGCGACTGATCGTAGTCGCCGTCCCAGGTGCCGAAGCTGGTCGCGCCGGCGCCCGTGCCGACCGTGCTCGAATCCCACGAGGCGTCGCCCGTCAGATAGCGATAGGTCAGGTCGATGTTGGCGCGGTCGCTGATCGCCCAGGCCAGACCGGCGATCGCCTGAGCGGCGAACTTGGTCGAGGTGTCGTCCGCAGCGAAGCTGGCGCCGCGGTTGGCGCGGAGCGCGCCGACCGTATCGACCTTCACGCGGTTCACGCCGGCGCCCAGGCCGACGAACGGACGCACGCCCCAGGCTTCGTAACCGAAGTCATAGATGACGTTCGCCATCAGGGTGGCCGATTCGATGTCGCCTTCGGGCGAGAAGCAGCCGCCGGTGGCCGGCGTCAGGTTGCACAGGCCCTGCGTGCCCGAAACGGCGCGCACGGTGCCGATGTCGCCCGAGCGATAGCCGCCTTCCAGTTCGACGCGCCAGTTCGGGTTGAAGCGATAGCCCAGGCGCGCAAACGCGGCCCAGCCGTCGTTCACTTCCCAGTTCCAGTTGGCGCCCGTCGTCGACGACTCGGCGTTGATCTTGTCGATCCACTGATAACCGGCGTCGACCGCGCCGTACCAGCCGTTCGGTTCCGCCGACGCCGCACCAGCTGCGAACAGCCCGACGGTTGCGACGGAGGCGAGAAGAAGGTTCTTCATATGCATCCTCACTCAATGAAAATTTGCCCGAAGCCGAGCTGTTGCACGGCGTTCCCGAGCCGAACGGCGTCAGCGAGGGGCGGTTCCCGCTTATAGCGACGATTGTGGCGACTGTGGCGCCATTCCAACACAATAAACGGCAGTGGAACGCCAAAATGACGAAGACCGGCGATGTTTCGGCCGCGCTTGCCTTGGTTAAGACCTTGCCTTGACGCGGGGTGAGGGGCCTAGGGTTCGAAAGGCACAGCCGACGCCGCATTCAAGCGGCGCGAACAGGAAGGAAGCCCCATGCGCGAAGCCGTCATCGTCTCCACCGCCCGCACACCCATCGGCCGCGCCTATCGCGGGGCCTTCAACGACACCCAGCCCCAGCAGCTGGGCGCCCACGCCGTGCGCCACGCGGTCCAGCGCGCCGGCGTCGATCCGGCCGAGATCGAGGACGTCGTCATGGGCGCGGCGCTGCAACAGGGCGGAACAGGCACGAACGTGGCGCGCCAGATCGCCCTGGCCGCTGGCCTGCCCGCCAGCGTTCCGGGCATGAGCCTGGATCGCCAGTGCGCCTCGGGTCTGATGGGCGTCGCCACGGCGGCCAAACAGGTCCTCTTCGACCAGCAGAAGATGGCGGTCGGCGGCGGGCTGGAGAGCGTCTCCCTGGTGCAGAACCAGAACATGAACCTCTATCGCATGAAGGACGAGGCGCTGCTGAAGCTGTCGCCCCACATCTATATGTCGATGCTGGAGACGGCCGAGGTCGTCGCCCGACGCTATGGGATCAGCCGCGACGCCCAGGACGAATACGCCCTGCAGTCCCAGCAGCGCACGGCCGCCGCGCAGGAGGCCGGACGGTTCGACGCCGAGATCGTGCCGATGACCACCTCCATGCTGGTGATGGACAAGGCCACGGGCCAGACCGCATCGAAGCCGATCACCCTGTCCAGGGACGAAGGCAACCGCCCCGACACCACCCTGGAGGGCCTCAGGGCGCTGAGGCCCGTGTTCGGCGGCGGCGAGGAGATTCAGCAGGGCGCGTTCGTCACCGCCGGCAATGCGTCCCAACTGTCGGACGGCGCCTCGGCCTGCGTGGTCATGGAGGCCGGCGAGGCGGTCAAGCGCAACCTTCAGCCCCTGGGCGCCTATCGCGGCATGGCCGTCGCGGGCTGCGAGCCGGACGAGATGGGCGTCGGCCCGGTCCATGCCGTGCCCAAGCTGCTGAAGCGCCACGGCCTGACCATCGACGACATCGGCATCTGGGAGCTGAACGAGGCGTTCGCGGTGCAGGTCCTGTATTGCCGCGACACCCTGGGCATTCCCGACGACCGGCTGAACGTCTCGGGCGGCGCCATCTCCATCGGCCACCCCTATGGCATGTCCGGCGCGCGCATGACCGGCCACGTCCTGATCGAAGGCAAACGGCGCGGCGCCCGATACGGCGTCGTCACCATGTGCGTCGGCGGGGGCATGGGCGCGGCCGGGCTGTTCGAGATTTACTGAGGCGAGTCGTTCGCTCCCTACCGCGTCATCCCAGGGCTTGTCCCTGGGATCCAGACGCCCGGCGTTCGAAGGCGACGCACTCTGCGGACGCACCGAGTAGGAATCCTCGCCACGAGGGCGAGGATGACGAAAGAAAGAAGGGCGACCGCCTTCAAACCTTCTCGCTGATCCTGATCGCAGCCTTGCAGCCGACCTTGATCACGCTGGACAGCAGGCGATAGGCGGGCGCCTCGCGGCTGCCGTGCGCGATGGCGTGGTCGTGGTGGGCCAGTTCCTCTTCGCGGAACTGTTTCAGCTCGGCCGCCAGGGCCGGGTCGCGCTCGCCGATCTCGGCGATCTGATCGGCGTAGTGTTTCTCGATCACGCTCTCGACCGCCTCGGTGCAGGCGTGGGCCGCCTTTTCCCCCATCAGGGCCGTGCCGGCGCCCAGGGCCGAGGCCGCCAGCCGCCACAGGGGCGTCATCGCCGTGGGGCGCACCCGCCGCGCGTTCAGCAGCCGGTCGAACCGGGCCAGATGGACGGCCTCCTGATCCTGCATCTCGGCCAGGTCGTGGACGACGCCGTCCCGGCCCTTTCGCCCCTCGAACACGGCGCGCTGGGCGCGATAGATCAGGACGGCGGCGTATTCCCCGGCATGATCGACGCGCAGAATCTCGTCCATCCGGGCCTTGTCGGCGCCGGCGCCGGGGCGCGGCAGAGGGATGTGGGCGGCGTCGCTCATGCGGCTCAGCTCTTTTCGATACGGGGTGCGCGGGCGTCCTTGGGGCGTTTGGCGGCCAACAGGCTGAACACCGCCAGCGCGGCCGAGATCAGAGCGTTCCATCCGGCCATCGACAGGCCCCAGCGCCAGGCCACGTCGCTGCAGCCGATGACCTTGACGGCCGGCCCCGTGCCCAGGGCCAGGGCCGTCAGACTGTCCAGATCGACCTTGCCGCCGACCGAAGCGCAGGTCGCCGGCAGCGCCCACCAGCCATATTCCCCGCCCATGTGGAAGACGGCCGTGATCGTTCCGGTGGCGAAGACGGCGGCCAGCAGGAAGGCGGCGATCCGGGGCGTGCCCCGCCGTCCGCCGCTGAACAGGGTCCAGCCCGTGGCCAGGGCCGCCACGGCGACCGCGCCCCAATAGACCTCGCGCTGTTTCAGGCACAGGTTGCACGGCGCCAGTCCGCCGAACTGCTCGAACGCATGGGCCGCGCCCAGCATGGCCAGCGACGCCGCCAGGGCGAAGGCGGTCCACCAGCGGGTGAGAAGGCGATACAGGTCTCTCATCGTGTGCCGGTCATACTCCGCCGCCGCCCCGCCGTCGACTTACAGAAGCTTCAACAGCAGGAAACCGCCGATCAGAAGCACCAGCCCGATCACGAACGACAGGGCCAGGCGGCGCTCCACGATCTTCAGCATCGGCGGCCCCCAGGTCTTCAGGATCCAGGCTTCCAGGAAGAACCGCCCCGACCGGGTGATCGCCACCGCCAGGATGAACAGGCCCAGATGGAAATGCGCCATCCCCGCCGCCACCGTCACCAGTTTGAACGGCACCGGCGTCAGCCCCTTGGCCAGGATGACCAGAAACCCGTTCGAGGCGAACCACGACTGATAGACGGCCATGTCCACGCCGTGGCCGAAGATGTCCAGCAGCCGCACCGCCACCGGCTCCAGGAACACCCCGATGGCGTAGCCCAACAGCCCGCCCAGCAGCGAGGCGATGGAGCAGACCGCCGCATAGCGATAGGCGCGCTCTGGCCGCGACAGGATCATGGGCGCCAGCATGACGTCCGGCGGTATGGGAAAGAACGACGCCTCGGCGAAGGACACCGCCGCCATGGTCCGCTCCGCATAGGGCCTGCGCGCCTGTTCGAAGACCCAGTCGTAGAGTTTGCGAAGCATGCATGTCCCTGTGGCGGCGCGGGTCCGTCTAAACCGATCAGGCTCTAGCAACGCGCGGCGCCGACGTCACGGCGTCGTGACGCCTCAGACGCGCTTTCCGAAGGGGCGGCTGGGCGCCACGCCCGGATCATAGGCCGGCCGCTCCCATCCCGCGATCGCCCCATGGCCGTGCCCAGAAGGCGGCCCCGAAGCCGTTCCCCAAGTCGTTCCCGAGACGGGCGACGCGGCGACGGCGCTCTGGCTCAGACCGCGACGGGCCTCTTCGAACAGGGCCTCCAACCGCGCCTCGTCCAGGGCCAGGCCCGAGGCTGGGGCCAGGCCCGCCGACGGCGCCAGGGTCAGACGGCGCGGATCCGGCCCGAAGCGGTTGTCACCCGCCGAGCCGGGCAAAAGGGTCAGGATGAAAAGGATCAGGCCGCACACCTGCGCCAGCAGGGCCATCACCCCGGCGCCGCCCAGGGCGGCCAGAAAGGCCGGCGCGGCCTCGCGGGCGTCCACGCCCTGGACCGCATGCTGGATCGCCCCGCCGAACGCGCCCGCCGCCAGAACCACGGTCAGGACATGAGGCGCCAACAGCATCAGACACCAGGCCGACTTTCCGCTGTCATGCAGGCGACGTGTCAGAACCGCCCAGTTCGGGATCAACAGCCCCACGGCCATCAGGCCCAACAGGCCCAGCCCGCCCGACAGCGCCAGAACCGCCAGTCCGCCGCCCAGCCCGCCCCCGTGGCCGTCCTCGCCCCGGATCGCGCCGACCATCAGCGCCAGCACCAGGCCCGCGACCATATACTGCAACAGCATGAAGCCGAAATACTCGCGGCGCGAGGCCCGCCCCTGGAAATCGGCGTAGCGGAGAAGAGGACGAAACAGGATCGACATGGCGGCTCATAAAGGTCTGGACGTCGCGCCATTTAGAAGAACGCCGATCAACCAAGACTGAAGCATCACGGTTAATCTTCCGGGCCTGCGCTTATCGTCGGACTTCGGGCGCGACCACGTCGACTGCGGGACGATGCGGAACCTGCGTAGGGTCGCCCGCAGGCCCGATGTGACCGTGCCGAACCTCAAGGGGCGGGCCGCCCGAGCCCCGATCATCACGTCCCTGTGGCTGCGTCTTGGCTCCGTCGTCTTCTGTGACTAGGTTCCGCGCCAGTCGGCGGCCCCCGTTCGGGTTCGGTCGCCTCAAAAGCCACGCGGGAGACGCGCCATGAACGACATGACCCAGGTCCAGACCGAGGGCCAGCCGACGGCCCGGCAGATCGACCAGGACAATCCCCTGGGCGTCGACGGCTTCGAATTCGTTGAATTCACCGGCCCCGAACCCGAGGCCATGATTTCGCGCCTGGAGCTGATGGGATTCACCCAGACCCATGTGAACCCGACCACCGACGTCGTGCGCCTGAAGCAGGGCGACATCACCCTGCTGGTCCACCGTTCGCCCCAGGGCCAGGCGGCGGACTTCGCCCGCGACCACGGCCCCTCGGCCAACGGCATGGCCTTCCGCGTCGCCGACGCCAAGGCCGCCTACGAAGGCGCCCTGGCCCGCGGCGCCGTGGCCGCGACCGATGCGAAGGGCGGGGCCCTGGGAAGCGGGGTCCTGGGAAGCGGGGAATCGGGCCGGGACTATCCCTATATCCTGCAAGGCATCGGCGGCAGCCTGCTCTATGTCGTCGACCAATATGGCGACGCCGGCTCCCTCTATGACGCCTGGGACGAGATCGAGGGCTGGGAAGAGGCCGAGCGCAAGAATTCGATGGGGCTGGAGGTGCTGGATCACCTGACCCACAACGTCCGTCGCGGCCAGATGCGGACCTGGTCGGGCTTCTACGGCTCGGTCTTCAACTTCGAGGAGCAGAAGTATTTCGACATCAAGGGCAAGGCGACCGGCCTGTTCTCCCAGGCCATGATCGCGCCCGACCGCGCCATCCGCATCCCCCTGAACGAAAGCCAGGACGAGAACTCCCAGATCGAGGAATTCATCCGCCGCTACAACGGCGAGGGCATCCAGCACATCGCCCTGACGACCGAGAACATCTTCGAGACGGTGGAGGCCATGCGCGAACGCGGCGTGGAATTCCAGGACACCATCGAGACCTATTTCGAGCTGATCGACAAACGCCTGCCCAACCACGGCGAAGACGTGGAGCGGATGCGCAAGAACCGCATCCTGATCGACGGATCGGACGAAGAGGGCCTGCTGCTGCAGATCTTCACCCAGGACACCTTCGGCCCGATCTTCTTCGAAATCATCCAGAGGAAGGGCAACGAGGGCTTCGGCAACGGCAACTTCCAGGCCCTGTTCGATTCCATCGAGTTGGACCAGATTCGTCGCGGCGTCATCAAGGTCGACGCCTGAATGCGGATGCGGCCGCCCGCCTGGCTGCCCTGGCTCGGCCCGGTCCTGGCGGCCGGCGCCGGGGCCCTAGCCGGCGAATACTGGCTGGGCGGCGGCTTCTGGATGGTCCTGATCGCCGCCCTCCTCTGCGGCTTCACCCCCATCGTCGGCTATCAGGTGTGGAAGCGGCTGCATCACCGGGGGTGATGCGCGCCCTCTGGCGTCAGCGGAGCGGGGTGTAGCGACAGGTGAAGCTCGGATCGCCGGACATCGGACGCGGCGTCAGGTGGATATGCATCCGCCGGGCCTGGGCGGCGGCATCCAGCGCGAAAGCCTGCTCCGCCTCGTACATCTCGTCGCGATGGGCGTCGCTCCAGCCCGACGCCAACTTTATGGCGCGTGACTTGGCGGACTGAACCGTGGCGGCGACGACGAAGACGTTGCGGTGCTGCTCGGCGAAGGACACGCCGTCGTAACCGCCCAGGTTCACATAATAGAGCTTTTCCTCACCGGCGTAGGGCTCGGGACGCAGGCTGACGTCATAGCCGTCCGCGTGCGAAACCTCCGACCAGCAGTCGATGTGCAGACTGCCTGTCTTGCCCCACCATTGCGCACGCAAGGTGTCGTAGGTGGCCTCTATCGAGGGGGCGGCGATGAAGCGCATGTCATGCACTTCGATGTTGGCGCCGAGGTGCTCCCCGCCGATGTAGATCGCAAACAGCTTCATCAGGTCTCGCTTCAGGCCGCCGAGGCGGCGGGATGGGGCGTTCGCTTGTCGCCTTCGACCACCAACGCCAGCCTGCGCCCCACGATCCCCCCCATTTCAAAGGAACTGGTGATCCCCTGGGCGAAGGGGTGGCGGCCCATCAGGAACGGCAGCGTCAGACAAAAGAGTCTATCCGGCGGCAAAGGCGCATCGACGGGCCGAAAGACCTCGTCGACGGCGATGCCACGGACCACGTCGGGGGCGTCATTGGCGATCTCGTCGCGAACGATGCCCTGTTCCAGCAGCGAAAGGAACGGAAACTGGATCGCGGCCAAGGCTTGCTGACCCGTCGCTTCGATGAACACCGGAAAACGCCGGGTGCGTCCGGCGATCGTGACGTCGGCCCCGCTTGGGGGATTGTGGGTGTCGATGTCGTAGTCTTCGCCTAGGGCCAGCACTTCCAGCTTGTCGGCCTGGTGCAAGGCCAGCATCCGCTCGATCGATTCGTGCGGGACGCCGGCGTAGACGTCGACGAAGATCGGTTTGAACACGCGATTGAAGCGGTCGAACTGCGCCGCATCCAGATGGGGCACGATCACGGCGACCACCTCATGCATGCGAAGGATGGCGTCGCGCCACGCCACGGTGATCTTGGAGGCGTGATTGGCCCGCGCCTCCTCGAGGTTAAGCGCGGCCCAGATGAACGGGTCGCTGGTCGCCCGCCGCGCGAAATAGGCCTGGGCGAACGTCTCCAGCGTCGCCTCGCCCAGCCCGGTCTGTGCGGCGTAGTCGGGATCGACATGGATCAACTCACGCCGAAACAGGTCGAACACCTGGTCCAGCAGCTGGCCCGTGTTCTGGTCCGTCAGGGCCGCGACCGCCTCTGGGGTGCAGATTTCGAGCGGCGCGTGCGGAAGCGGAAAATAGAAGTCCGCTTCCGGCAGGATGCCCTTGCGCGACATCATGGTCAGGCGGAAGGGCTGGGCGTCCGGCGCGGGCTCGTAAACCAGCCGTCCTCCGCGTCGCACGAACGCGCCGTGCGATCCCGCCAGTGCGACGGCGGTGTCGATGGCCGTCAGGGACGAGCCGCGGATGCCGATATCTGTCGCCGGAACGTCCGCCAGCGCGGAGGCCGGCCACGGGCTGAGGAAATAGCCGGGTCGTCTCTGCTGGCGCGATGGCCACTGGTGGCCGGTGGCCAGCACCACATGGTCGAAGACCGCCTTGGTCGCGCGAAGCGAGGGCGGCGAGACGAACGTCAGTTCGATTCCGTCGCGCGTATTGGCGGCGTCGACGACGCGACAGTCGGTCATGACCTCGATGGCGACGCCGTCGGCCCGCGCCCGCTTCACGATGGCCGCGAACTGGTCCTCGAAATAGCGGCCCAGTGCGATACGGGGCACGAAGCTGCGCTCGTCCAGCGAGGCGGCGTCCACATCAAGCGCCTTCAGCTCGGACCGGGTGCGCGAAGCCAGCCATTCCGCCAGGGTTTCAGTCACGGGAGGAATCTCTACGCTGGCGATGTTCGAAAGCATCGCGCGGTCGTTCCATTCAGCGCTATAGGGGCTGCCCGCTCCTGCGGAGCTACGCGCCTCGATCACGGTGATCCGCGCCGGGACGGCGCCTTGGGACAGCAGCGCGTGAAGGGCGTAGAGGGTGGTAGGTCCCGCGCCTACAAAGGCGATTGATGGCGTCATGGCCCCACAATGCGCAACACGCCCAAAGGCGCCACGACGAGCGGTTTTTCCAGCGCGAACAGCCACCTCGGGCCAGCCAGCGCGTCCGATCTGCGCGATATCGCACACGGAATGTCGCCAAGGCCGCGTAGGCGTCATCGTCGCCGATCCGCTTTTTCTTTGCGTGATCGGCCTGACACGGACGAACCTTGGGCTACAGTGGCGAGACCACGTCCTGCCGACGACGGGCGCCCCGCGCCCTGCTCGGGCGCCCGGAGGAGTTTCGTGATGCGCGCGGCCATCTCCCTGCTGACTGCACTCTTTGCGCTGTGTTTTGCATCGGCCCAGGCGCAGGAGACGCCGCGCTGGTCGCTGGCCATCCACGGCGGGGCGGGCGTGATCGAGCGGCCCAGCCTGACGCCCGAGCAGGACGCGGCCTATCGCGCGGCGCTGCAAGGCGCGCTGGACGCGGGTTCGGCGGTGTTGAAAGGCGGCGGCTCGGCGCTGGATGCGGTCCAGGCCGCCGTCCAGGTCATGGAGGACGACCCCCTGTTCAACGCCGGGCGCGGGGCGGTCTTCACCGCAGCGGGTCGTAACGAGCTGGACGCGGCCGTCATGAACGGGTCGGACCTGACCGCCGGGTCCGTCGCCGGCCTGACCACCACCCGTCACCCCGTCGCCGCCGCCCGCGCAGTGATGGAGCGTTCGCCCCACGTCATGCTGATCGGCCCCGGCGCCGACGCCTTCGCCGCCTCGGTCGGGCTGGAGCAGGTCGATCCGGCCTTCTTCTTCACCGAGCGGCGCTGGCAGTGCCTGGTCAAGGCCCTGACCGAGGCCGGCCAGCCCATCCCCGACCGCCCCGCCGGCGCCCCCTCACCCCACGATCAGGGCGCCGAAATCGCCCCGCCCCTGAACGAGAAGAAGTTCGGCACGGTCGGCGCCGTGGCGCTGGACACCCAGGGCCGCCTCGCCGCCGCCACCTCGACCGGCGGCATGACCGCCAAACGCTGGGGCCGGGTCGGGGACGTGCCGATCATCGGCGCGGGGACCTACGCCTCCAACCGCGACGGCTGCGCCGTGTCCGCCACCGGCGACGGCGAATATTTCATCCGCGCCACCGTCGCCCGCGACATCTGCGCGCGGATTGCGGGAGGCGCGGCGACGCAAGCCGCAGGTCAGGCGGAGATCGCCGACGCCGACAGTCTGGGCGGCAAGGGCGGCGCCATCGTCATGAGCCTGGATGGCCGCCCCGCCTTCGCCATGTCCACCTCGGGCATGTATCGCGGCGCCATCTCCTCAACCGACCCCGCCCGCGTCGCCATCTATGCCGATGAACCCTGAGCGCCCGTTCAGACAATTAGACGAATTAGACTCTCTTTTTCCCCAGACCGAGACCCATGCCTGCATCCGACGACGAACTGACCGTGATGGCCAACGAGGAGCTGGACGCCGCCTGCGCCATGCCCTTCGTCGAGGTCAGAAAGATCACCCCCTGGGGCGACAGCTATGAGGGGTTCGCCCCCTCGGGTCGCACGGTCGAGGTCGAGCGCCGCTACCTGTGGGCTGTCGAGCCCGAGGGCGGCGTCATCGTCGAGGTCGAGGTCCGCGACCGCGCCGCCCGCACCGGCGCCGAGGCCCGCGCCCTGCTGACGCCCGCCGCGTGAGCGGCGTGTGATCGCCGCTCAGTTTCCAACCGCATCAAATCCGTCTAGGCCCAAGTCATGAAACTCGCCTCGCTCAAGCACGGCCGCGACGGCCGCCTCGTGGTCGTCTCAAAGGACCTGAACTGGTTCACCGACGCCTTTCTGATCGCCCCCACCCTGCAGGCGGCGCTGGACGACTGGGACGATTGCGGTCCCCGGCTTCTGGCCCTGGCCGAGAGCCTGGAGCACGAGGGCGTGCCGCGCGGCCGCTTCCACGAGCGCGACGCCGCGTCCCCCCTGCCCCGCGCCTATCAGTGGGCCGACGGCTCGGCCTATGTGAACCATGTCGAGCTTGTGCGTCGCGCGCGCGGCGCCGAAATGCCCGACAGCTTCTGGACCGATCCGCTGATGTATCAGGGCGGATCGGACGGCTTCCTGTCGCCGCGCGATCCCATCCCCCTGGCGGACGAAAGCTGGGGCTGCGACCTGGAGGCCGAGATCGTGGTCGTGACCGGCGACGTGCCGCAAGGGGCGACGCGCGAGGAGGCCCTGGCCGCCATCCGCCTGGTCGGCCTGGTCAACGACGTGTCGCTCAGGAACCTGATCCCGGCCGAACTGGCCAAGGGGTTCGGCTTCGTCCAGTCCAAGCCCGCCAGCGCCCTGTCGCCGGTCTTCGTCACGCCCGACGCCCTGGGCGACCGCTGGCGCGACGGCAGGCTGCACGGGACGCTGTCGGTCCAGTTGAACGGCCAGGACTTCGGCCGCGCCGACGCCGGGGTCGACATGACCTTCGACTTCGGAACCCTGATCGCCCACCTGGCCAAGACCCGGTCGCTGGTCGCCGGGACCATCATCGGTTCGGGCACCGTCTCCAACAAGGACGCCGACGGCGGCCCCGGCAAGCCCGTTTCGGAAGGCGGCCTGGGTTATTCCTGCATCGCCGAGGTCCGCACGGTCGAGACCATCCTGCGCGGCGCGGCCGAGACGCCCTTCCTGAAACACGGCGACACTGTGCGGATCGAAATGCTGGACGACCGCCACCACACGATCTTCGGCGCCATCGAACAGACCGTGGCCCCGCTTTCCAGCGCGGGTTGACGGCGCTACGCTGATCGCCGCGGCCGTGGGGGGGCCGACCCGGTCTTTGGGGAGAGACGACGTGCCGCCTGAAAAACTGATCCCGCTGCTCATGATCCCGATCATGCTGGGGGTGCTGCTGCTGAAGAACCGCAGGAAGCGGGTGCTGAAGCCGCAGTTCCTGTGGGTCATGCCGGCCATCGTCCTGCCCCTGATCGGCCTGGGTCTGTGGGGCATGGCCCAGAATCCGAACATGGCCCATGCGCCCTTCGGCCCCGACGCCTGGGCGGTTCTGGCCGTCGGCGGCCTCTTGGGCGGCGTCGCCGGCTGGTATCGCGGCAAGACCGTCACCATCGAAAAGGAGCCGAACGGCGTCCTGATGGCCCAGGCGTCGCCCCTGGGCCTGATCCTGCTGGTCGCCCTGTTCGCCGGCCGGTCCTTCTTGCGCGACCTGGTCGAAAGCCACGCCGCCGCCTGGCATCTGAACGCCCTGGCCGTCACTGACGCCTTCCTGGTCTTCGCCATGGGCCTGATCGTCATGCAGCGCGTTGAAATCTACATCCGCGCCCGCCGCATCCAGGCTGGCGGCACGGATGGGCATGTGGAGGTGGTCGCGTGAAGAAAGCCGCAGTCGCTCTCGCCGTCGCCCTTTCGGCCGGCTCAGCCGTCTCGCAGGATGCGGCGAACACCGGCGAAGACTGGGATCTGGTCAAGGACGCCCGAAAGAAATCCACCATCGCTTACGTCACGACCACGCCGGGGCTGTCGATCGCGACCCGCTGCATGGACGGCGCTTATTCGGCGCTGCTGTTCGGATTGCCGGAGGTGACCCGCCGGACGAAAACACGCCCGATCACGATCATTTTCCGAGACGAAGAGGCCAAGGAATGGCGCTGGAACGTCACGACAGATCGTGCGGGTGCAGTCGCCGATTTTCCAGCGCCTTTTGCGCGCGAACTTCGCCAGGGCGGGCGTATTCAGATCATCGTGCCCGATGGCGGCGGCGCGGGCAGAAACCTACGCTACGACCTCGAACTGCCTGCGTCCGGTTCGGCGATCGACGAAACCCTGACGGCATGCGGCCGCCCGCTTGTTGACCCCCGCGACCAGGAACTCGACGCCATCTCCGAGGAAGGTTTGCAGGTTGGAATGCGATGGGCGCGCCAGATCCGTCCGCGCTATCCGGCCACCAACTATTCGGAAGGTTTCGCCGTGGCGACATGCGTCGCCCAGTCTGACGGCCGCCTGCGCGACTGCGTCATCGAAACCGAACATCCCGCCGACGGTCGTTTCGGCGAAGCGGTGCTCAAGGCGGCCCGCGACGCCACCGTCGCCTACGACGGCGACCAACCGACCGCGCCGCGCATGATGGCCTTCCGCGTCAACTTCATCATGCAGTGACACAAAGGCTGGACCCGCCTCGCCCCTCTGTGGCATGAGGCGGTCCTTCCGCTGCGGGCGTGGTGGAATTGGTAGACGCGCTGGACTCAAAATCCAGTTCCGAAAGGAGTGCCGGTTCGACCCCGGCCGCCCGCACCACTCTTCGTCGGTTCAGCCCAGCTGCCGGTGGAAGAATCCCGTCACATCGGCCAGCACCGTCGCCTTCCTGCGGAACAGGGGCGAAAAGGTCGCGATCAGGTCGGCATGGTCCAGGCCGGGATAGAGCTTGGCCTCAGAGCGTCCGCCCACGGCGCGCATCCTTTCGTCCAGAATGACCGTGTCCTCGTCGTGGACCACCGTGTCGGCCGTGCCGTGCCCCAGCCACAGCGGCGGGGCGTCGGGCCGCACGAAGGTCACGGGCTGGGTCAGGGTCGGGTCGGGCGCGCGGCCGAAGGCGTTTCGGGACGCCGCCACGTCGAAAGGCAGGAAGTCGTAGGGCCCCGCCAGTCCCGCCGCCGCCTTGATCAGATCGGGCCGCTCGACGGCGGCCATGTAGCGCCGGTCCAGCGCGATCATCATCGCCAGGTGCGCGCCCGCCGAATGGCCCAACACGCCCAGCCGGGCGGGGTCGCCGCCATAGGCGCCCGCCAGGTCCGCCGCCTTGGCCGTGGCGGCCGCCGCATCTTCGACGAAGGCCGGAAACACGACTGACGGAACCAGCCGATAGTCGGGCAGGACGACCACGAACCCTTGCGCCGCCAGGGCCTGGGCCGCCCAGCCGTACAGGTCGCGCGATCCCGAATCCCAGCCCCCGCCATAGAAGAACACCAGGGTCGCATAAGGCCCCGCCCCCTTTGGCGCATAGACGTCCAGCCGCTGGCGCGGATCCTCGCCATAGGCCAGGTCGCGGGCCACGCGCCGCACGCCGCGATCGCGTGGTCCCACCGCGTTGAGCAGGCCGAGCGGCGAGCAGGCGGCGGCCAAAAGGCCCAGCGCCGGGGCGAACAGGCCGCGTCGGGTCATGAGGGATCATCCATACCGGCCTCTACGTCCGACGGGCCGCTTCGGTCTTCGGCGACGGACAAACTAGCGCGCCCCCGCCATCAGCCGACCGCAGTCGGCGTCTTCCGCCAGGCCGGGATCGACGAAGGCGAACAGGGCCGTGACCGGCGCCACCACCGTTCCCAACAGGCCCGCCAGCCCGCCCTGTGACGCCACCGCGCCGGCGTCCACCCCGATCCGGGGCGCGGTCAGGGGGCCGGACACGGTGATCGGCGCCCACAGTCGCAGCAGGCGCGGCTTCTTGGATTCGCCCTCGATCCGCAGGTTCAGGCTCTCGGCGCCCAGGTCGATGCTTCCCTTGCCCTGGGCCAGGACCACGTCGGTGTCGATGACGAAGGTGCGCGCCTGGGCCTTGCCGCCGCGCACGTCGAAGTCGGCGACGGCGCAGCGGATGGCGCTGACCGACTGATCTCCGCTGAGCAGTTTCAGCAGGCCCGCGCTGGCGTTGACGCCCAGCAGTTCGGCGAAGGCGGCGCGCATCCGGCCGTTGGGCACGATCAGGCTCATCGACCCGTTGGACGAGGCCGCGAACTCGTGGATGGACGCCCCAGGCCCCTCCAGCCGCGCCCGGCCCAGGGCCAGGCCGCTGATGGGGACCGAACCGTTCCGCGCCGGCACGACCGACTCCAGCGGATAGCCGGCCAGACGCAGATCGACGGTGTTGCGCGGCGTGGCTTGCCGCGCGTCGATCCGCGCCGTGCCGTTCAGGGAACCGCGATCGAAGTCGAAGCTGATGGGGTCCAGCTTCAGGACGCCGTCCTTCAGCACCGCGCCCAGATCGACCTTGCGGACGTCCAGTTCATTGGCCTTCACCGCCGCCGCGCGATAGGTCAGGCTGCCGTCCATGGCGCGCAGACGATCCGTCTGCAGCTTGGCGTCCGGCAGCAGCTTGCCGCCCGCCACCACCGGCGTCTCCGTGTTCCGGCCCGCCGGATCGGTGCGCACCCGCGCGCCCAGAACGGCCGCCAGATCGTCGATGTCCAGCCGCCGCGACGCCAGTTCGGCGTCCACCCTCAGCCGCCCGCCGCCCTCGACCCGCACCTGGCCCGACAGGTCCGAGGCCCCGACCCGCCCGTCGAAGTTCTTGAAGGTCCAGACCCGCCCGTCGCGGTTAAGGGCGCCCGACAGCCGATAGGGCGGCGTATTGGGCAGGGTCACGCCGGTCAGCAGATAGAGGTCCGACAGGTCCCGTCCCTCCAGCGTCATGGCCGCGTCGAACCGGCCCAGATCGAACGGCCGAGTGATCCGCCCCCGCGCCGTCAGGGCCGACCCCGCGCCCTGCACCTCGGCCTGGAAGGCGTAGGGCCGGTCGCGGCGGATGTCGACGAAGGGGCCGCCCTCGATCCGCACCGTCAGGGGCGATCCGCGCACGGCGCCGCGCCCGTCCAGGACGAAGCCCGCCTGGCCGCCCGCCGTCTCCTGGGCGTCGACGGCGGCGTTCAGGGTCAGGCCCCGCCGCTGCTCCTCGAAGGTCAGGACGCCGTCCCGGATGATCAACCGCTGGATGGGCGGCAGCTTGGCGCCCCGCCCATCGTCCGGTCGGTCGGCGTTCAGCCGCCAGCTCTGGCGGCCCTGACGGTCGGTGATCATCACCACGCGCGGCCGGCTGATGCTGAGCAGCGGCATCTCCACCCGTCCGACCAGCAGGGGCGCCAGCCGGACCGAGGCCCGCACCTCGTCCACATCGGCCGTGTCGCGGTCCCTGGCCCAGTCGGGTCCGCCGACCTTCAGCCCCCGCACCACCACCGAGGGGGTCCAGCTCAGCAGCCTCACGTCCAGGTCGCCGGTCAGGGCGATCTGCCGGTCGTATTTGGCCGAGGCCCAGCGCCCGATCGGCCCGCGCAGCAGATTCCAGTCGAACAGGGCGGCGAACAGGACCACCGCGACCACCAGGACCAGCAGCACGCCGCCCACGCTCCGGGCCGGGGGGGCCATGCGCCGCGCCGCCGCCCGCATCCGCGCGCGGTCCTGGAGAAAGGCTCGGGCCATGCGCAGACGGACCCCCGCCGCCGCGACGGCGCGGCGCGCGGGCGGGGCGATCCGTCTGTCGTACCAGTCGCTGAACACGCGCGGCTCCTTTCAGGACTGTCCGAACGCGCCAAGGCCCGTTTGGCGCCGCACGAAAAAGGGGCGCGATCCGCGACCGCGCCCCTTGATCCGCCGAACCAGGACCCGAACCTACTGCGCGGGCGTCAGATGCTTGTTCAGCCAGCCGAACACTTCATTGTGCCATTGCAGGCTGTTGGCTGGCTTCAGCACCCAGTGGTTCTCGTTGGGGAAGACGACCAAACGGCTGTCTATGCCGCGGCGTTGCAGGGCGGTGAAGGTCGACAACCCTTGCGCGGTCGGAATGCGGAAATCCAGGTCGCCCTGCACCACCAGCATCGGGGTCTTCCAGTTGTCGACGTGGTTGGCCGGGTTGAACTTCTGATAGCCCTCCGGCTTGTCCCACGGCGTGCCGCCGTATTCCCACTCCGTGAACCACAGCTCCTCGGTCGAATAGCCCATGCCGAAGGTGTCGAAGACGCCGTCGTGGTTGACCAGGCATTTGAATTCGTTCGACCAGTTGCCGGCGATCCAGTTGATCATATAGCCGCCGTATGAGGCGCCCAGGGCGCAGGCGTTGTCGCCGTCCAGGAAGCTGTATTTCGCTTGAGCCGCCGCCCAGCCCTTCTGCAGGTCTTCCAGCGGGCGGTCGCCCCAGTGCTGGCTGATCGCATCGGTGAAGGCTTGACCGTAGCCGGTCGAGCCGTGGAAATCGATCATCACCACCGCATAGCCCGCGCCCGCATAGGTCTCGGGGTTCCAGCGATAGGACCAGCCGTCGCCGAACGAGCCCTGCGGCCCGCCGTGGATCAGGAAGGCGACCGGATATTTGCGGCCTTCGACGTATCCGACCGGCTTGATGACATAGCCGTGGACCGTCTCGTTGTTCCAGCCGGGGAAGCTGAACTGTTCGTATTCGCCGAACGACTTGGCGGCGAAGGCGGGGTTGGACTGCGTCAGGCGACGGGGCATCTCGCGACCCAGATAGGTCTTGAAATACAGGTCGCCCGGCTCGCGCAGGCTGTCCTGGGCGAAGACGAAGCCAGAGGGCGTCTGCTGGAAGGCCGAGACGTGGCCCGACCCCGTGACCGGCGTGACCACGCCGTTGCGCGTATCCACCGAAAACAGCTTGGTCGTGCCCACGTCGCCGGCGATGGTGTAGAGGGTGTGCCCGTCGAGCGACCATTGCAGCGTATCGGCCGATCGATCCCAGTTGGAGGCGATCTCGCGCTTCTGACCCGTCGCCACGTCCATCAGCACGATCTGATAGCGATCGGCCTCGAAGCCCGGGCGGGCCATGGCGCGATAGGCCAGGGTGCGGCCGTCCGGCGAGAACACCGGGCCGGCGTCCCACGCCTTGTTGTCCGCCGTCAGGTTGGTGAAGGTCCCGTCGCCCGACAGGCCGTTGGTCTTCCACAGGTCGAAGTTGGTGCTCCACGGCTCGGTCTGGCCCGCCAGACGCGCGGAAAAGACCACGGCGTCGCCGGCGGGGGTGAAGACGAACTCGCTCTCGTCGCCGAAGGGCTTGGAAGGCGTGTCGCCGTCGAAGCCCTTGGTGATCCAGACCGGCGTCCCCGTGGCCTTGCCGTCGCGGCCGATCGACTGGACGAACAGATGGTTCTGGGTGTGGTCGTTCCAGGTGTCCCAATGCCGCACGAACATCCGGTCATAGACCTGGCCGGTCGATTTCCGATCCGCCATCGCCTTGCCGATCTCGACCGAGGCGTTCAGGTCGGCCGCGTTCGGATAGACGGCCAGGGAGGTCGCCACCTTGTCGCCCGTCGGGCTGATGCGATAGGCGTTCACCTCCAGCGGCAGATTCGTCACCTGCACCGGCGCCGCCGTGGGCGAGGCGACGCGCCAGACCTGGCTGGTCCCCGACTTGCCCGACAGGAAATACAGATTGCCGTCCCCGCCCCAGCGCGCGGTGTTGGCGCCCTGGTCCGAGATGGCCAGGCGGCGCGGCGCGGCGTCCGGCGTGTTCAGGTCCAGCATCCACAGGCTGCCAGCGCGGCTGTTCGCCGCCACGTCCGTCGTCGTCACCGAATAGACGACGTAACGCCCGTCCGGCGACACCTGCGGATCGCCCAGCCGGTTGGCCGAGATCATGTCCTGATAGGTGAAGGCGTCCGGCGTCGCGGGCGCGGCGGGAACCGGGGCAGGAGGCACCTGAGCCAGGGCCGGGACGGCGCTCACGAGCGCAACGGCCGCGCAGGCGGCGGACAGAAGGGAACGGTGACGCATCAAGCTCTTCCTCGGAAATCTTGCTGCGGCAAGGCGTAGCACCGCCGCCCGCCGGACGAAAGTTGCCGTGAACGACAGGCTTAGCTAAACTCCTTGGTCCAGGGAGCGCGACATGACCACCGTCACCGTCCACCACGCCAAGACCCACCTGTCCAAACTGATCGCCGCCGCCGAACGCGGAGAAGAGGTCGTCATCGCTCGCGGCGACAAGCCGGCCGTGCGGATCGTGCCTTTCGAACCCGCCGCGAGGCCGGATCGCAAGCCGGGGCGGCTCAAGGGGCTCGTCGCCATGGATGACCGCTTCTTCGATCCGCTGCCCGAAGACGAACTGCGCCTGTGGGAGGGTCGCGGCGAATGAGGCTGTTGCTCGACACCCACGCCCTGATCTGGTGGATGTCCGGCGAATCCGGTCTCAGCGCCACCGCGGAAGCGGCGATAAGGGACAGCGGCAACACCGTCTTCGTCAGCGCGGTTTCGGCCTATGAAATCGCCCTCAAGCACGGCATGGGGCGGCTGCCTCAGGCCGCGCCGCTGGCCGAACGGTTCGAGGCCGAGGTCGAGATCGAAGGGTTCGCCATCCTGCCCATCACCGCCCGCGAGGCGTCGCAGGCCGGACGCATGGACAACGCCCATCACGATCCGTTCGACCGGCTGCTGATCGCCCAGGGCCTGCTCAACGCACTGACGCTCGTCTCCAACGAACGGCTTTTCGACCGTTTCGGCGTCGCCCGCATCTGGTGACGAATCCCGCCGCCCCGTAGCGCCCTTTGGGTGTCGTATCGCCGGGCGCGACGCATCCGGCTTGCCCCTTCGGACCGAACCGGCGACAAGCGGTCTTCCATGGATTCAGCCGCCCTTCCCGCCCGACGCCGACCGCACATCGTCGATGTGCTGATCGCCGAACGCGCGCCGCGCCTGACCGCCTCGCCGCTGTGGCCCGTGGTGCGTCCGGCGCTCTACGGGGTGCTGGGCTATGGGGCGGCGGTCAGGATGGCCGACGCCATCCGCGACCTGTCGGGGACCGAGACCTTCGACTACGTCTCGAACCTGCTGCGGCTGAAGGTGACGACGACGAACCTGGACCGCCTGCCCGCGACCGGCCGCTGCGTCGTCGTCTGCAACCACCCCACCGGCATCGCCGACGGGGTCGCCGTCTTCGACGCGATCAGGCAGCGGCGCAAAGACATGATCTTCTTCGCCAACGCCGACGCCATCCGCGTCTCGCCCCGGTTGGACGAGACCATCATCCCCGTCGAATGGGTCCACGACAAACGCACCCGCCAAAAGACCCGCGCCACCCTGAACGCCGCCAGGGAGGCGTTCGAGGCCGAACGCTGCGTCGTCATGTTCCCCGCCGGTCGTCTGGCGCGCGAGAAGAACGGCGTCCTGACCGATCCCGAATGGGCCCCGACCGCCGCCTCGATGGCGCGCAAATACGGTGCGCCGGTCGTGCCCATGCATGTCGCCGGCCCCTACAGCCGCCTGTTTCACCTGTTCGACAAGGTCTCGCAGGAGCTGCGCGACGTGACCCTGTTCCATGAGTTGCTGAACAAGGCTGGCAAGCCGTTCGGCGTCGATGTCGGCCGACCCATTCCGGCCGACCGGCTG
This sequence comes from Brevundimonas sp. SORGH_AS_0993, assembly GCF_030818545.1. Classification (NCBI taxonomy): domain Bacteria; kingdom Pseudomonadati; phylum Pseudomonadota; class Alphaproteobacteria; order Caulobacterales; family Caulobacteraceae; genus Brevundimonas; species Brevundimonas sp. SORGH_AS_0993. The sequence continues at coordinate 2,492,307 of NZ_JAUTAH010000001.1, read as the reverse complement.
GACGTGGACGCGGCCAAGGCCACCGAGGCGCTGAAGACCTTCACCGAACGCACCCTGGCCGCCGATCCTGACGCGGTGTTCGCATGAAGATCGAACTGCCCGACGCCGAGGCCACCACCCGCCTGGGCCAGGCCATCGCCCCCCTGCTGGCGCCGGGCGACAGTCTGCTGCTCTACGGGCCGCTGGGCATGGGCAAGTCGACGCTGGCGCGCGGCCTGATCCGCGCCCTGACCACCCCGGACGAGGACGTGCCCAGTCCGACCTTCACCCTGGTCCAGTTCTATGAGTCTGACCCGCCCGTCGCCCATTTCGACCTCTATCGCCTGACCCGGCCCGAAGAGGCGTTCGAGATCGGTCTGGACGAGGCGCTGGACGAGGGCTGCGCCGTCATCGAATGGCCCGAGCGGCTAGGCGACGATCCCGGCCGGTTCTTAGGAGCGGACCAGCTCATCATTCATCTGTCCGAGATCACGCTCGACGCGGCCTCGGAACGCCCTCAAGCAGACGGGCTCCGCGAGCCCGTCGATAGGGCTCTGCAAGGAAGGCTTGCGACCGTTTCCGGCGTAGGCCGATGGGAAACGGGGCTGAAGGAACTGCATGTCTGACCGCGAAACCCTCCGTCTCGACTTCCTGAAGGCCGCCGGCCTGGCCGACGCCGTGCGCGCCCCCCTGCCCGGCGACGCCTCGACGCGCCGCTACGAGCGGCTGACGCCGACGACCGGCCCGACCCTGATGCTGATGGACCAGGCGCCCGCCGCCGAAAGCCAGCCCTGCGATCCGCGCTGGACGCCCGAGCAGCGTCACGCCGCCGGCTGGAACGCCGTGGCCCGCCTGTCGGCCGGCCGGATCGAGGCTTTCGCCGCCGTCGCCGCCCATCTGAAATCGCTGGGCCTGTCCGCCCCCGAAATCCCGGCGCTGGATGCGCAGAACGGTCTGGCCGTGCTGGAGGATTTCGGCGACGCCCTGTTCGCCCGCGTGATCGCGGACGGCGCGGACGAGACGCCGCTTTATCTGGCCGCCATCGAGGCGCTGGCCGTGCTGCACGAGGCGGGCGATCCCCCCGCGACCCTGCACGGCCCCGGCGGCGACTGGCCGCTTCTGACCTATGACGAGACGGCGCTTCAGGGTGGGGCCGATCTGTTCGTCGACTGGCTGCCCCGGCTCGACGATCGCGTTCGCTTCGACGACGCGGCCGTCGCCGACTGGCGCGCGGCCTGGGCGCCCCTCGTCGCCTCGGGCGCGGCCGGGGCCTCGGTCATGGCCCACCGCGACTATCACGCCGAGAACCTGATCTGGCTGCCCCAGCGCCACGGCGCGGCCCGCGTCGGGATGATCGACTTCCAGGACGCGGTACGCGCCCACCCCTCGTGGGATCTGCACTCCCTGCTGCAGGACGCCCGCCGCGACGTCTCGCCCGCGCTGGAGGCCGAGGCGCTGGACCGCTATTTCGCCCTGCGCCCCGGCGTGGACCGCGCCGCCTTCATGGCCGATTACTCAGGGCTCGCCGCCCTGAACCAGGCGCGGATCATCGGCATCTTCGCCCGGCTGATCGCCCGCGACGGCAAACCCCGCTATCGCCAGTTCCTGCCGCGCATGTGGCGGCATCTGAACGCCAATCTGGACCAGCCGTCGTTGGCGCCCATCGCCCGCTGGTTCGACCGTCACGTGCCTGCAGAGGTTCGCGCATGACCGCTGTTACAAAGACCGCGCCCAAAACGGCGATGGTCCTCGCCGCCGGCCTGGGCACCCGGATGCGTCCCTTGACCGACGACCGGCCAAAGGCCCTGGTCGAGGTGGGCGGCCGCGCCCTGATCGACCATGTGCTGGATCGGCTGGCCGAGGCCGGGGTCGAACAGGCGGTGGTCAACGTCCACTGGTTCGCCGACCGGCTGGAGGCGCATCTGGCGGCGCGCGGTCGCGGCCCCGACATCGTCATCTCCGACGAACGCGCCGAACTGCTGGAAACCGGCGGCGGTCTGAAGAAGGCCCGCCCCCTGCTGGGCGACGATCCCGTCTTCGTCGCCAATATCGACAGCGTCTGGATCGACCGAGGCGACGCACTCGCCGACCTGGTCCGCCTGTGGAACCCCGAGACCATGGACGCCGCCCTGCTGCTGGCCCGCCGCGAAGGCTCCATCGGCTTTGAGGGCCACGGCGATTTCTTCCTTGCCGAGGATGGCCGCCTGACCTTCCGCGGCGACGCCCCGTCCGCCCCCTTCGCCTATATGGGCGTCCACATCACCCGGCCCGGTTATGCCGACCACGGCCCCGCCGGCGCCTTCTCCCTCAGCCCCCTGTGGCGCAAGTCGGCCGCCGAGGGCCGCCTGTTCGGCTGCGTCCTGGACGGCGACTGGATGCACGTCGGCGACCCGCAGGCGCGGGCCGAGGCCGAGGCGAAACTGGCGGGAGAGGCGTGAGCCTGTTCGATCCTTTTTCGGACCTCCCTCAAGCAGCCGACCGCCGCGCGGTCGGCGCTAGGGAAACAGGAATGCGCCCCCGCTGGTACGCCATTCCCGCCCACCGGCCGTTCCTTGAGGACCTGGCGGCGGGGGTTCTGGCGTGGCTGGGCGACCGACCGCCCGAAACCCTGTCGGACGCGACGATCCTGCTGCCCAACCGCCGGGCCGCCCGCGCCTTCACCGGCGCCCTGTCGCGCATCGCCGGCGACCGGCCCGTGCTGCTGCCCCAGGTCCGTCCGCTGGGCGATCTGGAGGAGGACGAGCCCCCCTTCACCCCCGGCGCGCTCGGTCTGGACCTACCGCCCGCCATCGCCCCCCTGACCCGCCGGTTCGAGATGGCGCGGATGATCGTCGAACGGTTCGACGCCGACCTGACGCCGATGCGCGCCCTGGACCTGGCGGATGCGCTCGGCGGCTTCCTGGATTCCTGCCAGCTGGAGGACGTTCGGAACCCCGAGCGGGTCGCCGCCCTGGTCGAGGGCGAAATGGCCGAACACTGGGAACGGTCGGCCGAGTTCCTGAGCCTGGGCGTCGTCGCCTGGCCCGAACGCCTGGCCGAGTTGGGCCTGGTCGATCCGGCCTGGCGACGCGCGACCCTGCTGAAGCGCCTCGCCGAACTGTGGGACGCCGATCCGCCCGGCCAGCCGGTCATCGCCGCCGGCTCCACCGGCACGGTCCCGGCCGCCGCCGACGTCCTGGGCGCCGTCGCCCGCGCGCCCCAGGGCTGCGTCGTCCTGCCCGGCCTGGACCTGGATCTGGACGAACGGGTCTGGGCCCAGATCGACGCCGACAACGAACAGCATCCCCAGCGCGCGCTGAAGCGCCTGTTGGAACGGCACGACATCCCCCGCGCCGCCGTGCGCCCCTGGTTCCGCCCCGCCGTCGCGCCCGCCAGCGAGGCGCGCGGCCTGGCCCGCCAGCGCCTGTTGAACGAGGCCCTGCGTCCCGCCGACGCGACCGGCGACTGGCGCGCCGCCATCCGCGACATCCGCGCCCGCGCCGCCCAGGCGGGTCGCGCCGCCGACCCCATCGCCGAGGGTCTTGAGGGCCTGTCGGTCCTGACCCTGCGCCACGAGGAAGAGACCGCCGCCGCCATCGCCCTGATGATGCGCGAGACGCTGGAGACGCCCAACGCCGACGGAACGGGCCGGACCTGCGCCCTGGTCACGCCGGACCAGGCCCTGGGCCGCCGGGTCGCCGCCCGGCTGGAGCGGTGGGGGATCATCCCGGACTCTTCCGCCGGTCAGCCGCTGGACCGCATGCCCGCCGGCGTCCTGGTCGGCCTGTGCGCGCGCTGGATGGCCGCGCCGACCGATCCCCAGGTGCTGCTGGGTCTGTTGAAACACCCGCTGACGCGGCTGGAGCTGGAGGGCGTCGATATCGCCCATGCGGCCGAGGCGCTGGAACGGCTGGGTCTGCGCGGCCCCCGCCAGCCCCGTTTCGACCGGCTGAACCAGCGGCTGGACAAGGCCCTGAAGCCCGACCGCGACGGCGCGCCCCCCTCCGAGGGCCGGATCGAACGCCACGCCGCCGCCCGCGCCCTGTCGGCCCGACTGGAGGCCCTGGTCACGGCCGCCCGCGCGCCCTTTGCGACGGATGATCCGCAGAAGGACAAGGCCCCGCTGGACGCCGCCGCCCGCGCCCTGACCGCCCTGGTCGAGGCCCTGGCCGGTCAGAACGCCTGGGCCGGGCCGGACGGGGAATGCGCCGCCGGCCTGCTGTCCGACCTGATCGCGGGCGGCGCCGCCCTGGGCGCCGTGACCCCGGCCGACCTGGTCGAACTGGTCGCGGGGCTGCTGGCCGAGGCGGTGGTCCGCACCGGCGGCGCCACCCACCCCTCGCTGCGGATCCTGGGCGCCATCGAGGCGCGCCTGGTCCGGGCCGACCGCATGATCCTGGCCGGGCTGGAGGAAGGCGTCTGGCCCCAGGGCGCGCCGGTCGATCCCTTCCTGTCGCGGCCGATGCGCGCGGCCCTGGACCTGCCGCCGCCCGAGCGCCGCATCGGCCAGAGCGCCCAGGACTTCGTCCAGGCCGCCTGCGCCGACGAGGCGATCCTGGTCCATACCGAACGGCGCGGCGGCCAGCCGTCGGTGCGGTCGCGCTGGCTGTGGCGGCTGGACATGCTGACGCGCGGCGCCGACGCTCCCGCCACACCCGTCGCCGTCTCCGCCCCGACCCGCATCGCCACCTGGACCCGCGCCCTCGACGCGCCCGCCCGCGCCACGCCCGATTACGCCCGTCGTCCCGCCCCGACGCCGCCGGTCGCGCGTCGCCCGCGCGAACTGCCGGTCACGGGGGTGGAGCGCTGGGTCCGCGACCCCTACGCCGTCTACGCCCAGCGCATCCTGGGACTGACGGCGCTGGACCGGCCCGGCGCCTCGGCCGAGGCGATGGCGCGCGGCGACGCCGTCCACGCCGCCATCGAACAGGTGGTCCGCACCTGGCCCCAGGCCCTGCCCGAAGACTGCGCCGGCCAGATCGAGACCTTTCTGATGGACGCCCTGACCGAGGCGGGGTTCGAGGACGCCGCCCTGGCGCGCGAACGCCCCTTGGCCCGCAACTGCGCGCGCTGGCTGGCCGCCTTCGAGCGGGAACGCCGCGCGCGGGGCGCGTCCCTGATGATCGAACAGTCCGGAGCCATGACCTTCGACGCGCCCGGCGGCCCCTTCACCCTGACCGCCCGCGCCGACCGGATCGAACTGGACGCGACCGGCGCCGCCGTCATCGACTTCAAGACCGGCGCGACCCCCAGCCAGAAACAGGTGGTCCAGGGCTTCGCGCCGCAACTGACCCTGACCGCCGCCATCCTGGCCGACGGCGGCTTTCCCGCCCCCCCGACCGAGGCGACCGAACTGCTCTATGTCAAGGTCACGGGCCGCAGGGAGCCGGGCGTCGTCACCGACGTCTCCAAACAGGGCCGCAGCAACAGCCTGACCGCCGCCCAGTTGGCCGAGCGCGAGCTGGACCGGCTGAAACAGGGCGTCGCCGCCTTCGACGATCCGTCCACCCCCTATCGCTCCTGGGTCGCGCCGCAGTTCATGGGCGGCTTCGGGGGCAATTACGACCATCTGGCGCGCGTGTGGGAATGGCACGTCGTCGGCGGCGAGGACGAGGCGCCGGAATGACCGACCTGTCCCCCGTCGATATGGCCCGCGCCCATCAGGCGACCGCCGCCGATCCGACCCTGTCGGTCTTCGTCACCGCCAACGCCGGCTCGGGCAAGACCACCACCCTGGTTGCTCGGGTGGCGCGCCTGCTGCTGAAGCGGGTCAAGCCGGGCGAGATTCTGTGCGTCACCTACACCAAGGCCGCCGCCGCCGAGATGCAGGCCCGCCTGTTCGAGCGTCTGGGCCGCTGGGCCGTCGCCGACGACCGCGCCCTGGCCGCCGATCTGGCCGCCCTGGACGGGCGCGATCCGGACGGCCTGAGCGACGCCGAACTGTCCGAGGCCCGCGTCCTGTTCGCCCGCGCCCTGGAGACGCCGGGCGGGCTGAAGATTCAGACCCTCCACGCCTTCTGCGAAAAGCTGCTGCGCCGCTTCCCTCTGGAGGCGGGCGTCGCCCCCGGTTTCGAGGTGCTGGAGGATCAGGCCGCCGCCGCCCTGTCCCACGCCGCGCGCGAGGACCTGGCCCGCTACGCCCTGAACGACGGCGACGGGCCGGTGGGCGCCGCCTACGCCCATTTCGCCGTCGAACTGGCCTGGAGCGACTTTCACGCCCTGCTGGACACGCTGGAGGCCCGGCGCGAGCCGCTTCTGGACTATCTGGCCCGGATCGACGCCGGAACCGCGCCGGGACCGCACGCCCTGTGCGGGGTGACGACGGACGAAACGCCCCAGACCATCGAGGCCGACTTCCTGGCCTGGCTGAACCCGGCCGACTGGCTGGCCGCCGCCGAGGGCTTTGCGGCCGGAAGCGCCAACGACCAGAAGCTGGCGGCCCAGATGCGCGCGGCCGCCCCCCCCGACACGACGCTTCAGGCCATGACGCCGATCTTCATCGACTCCAAGGGCGTGGCCCGCGACAGGTTCGGCACGGCCAAGGCCCCGCCCGGCGCGACGACCTATCTGGCCGATGTCGCGTTGAAATACGCCTCGGCCCTGGACCGGACGCGCGCGGCCCGCGTCGCGGACGAGACGGCCAAGGTCCTGACCCTGGCCCGCGTCCACGCCGCCCTCTACGAGACCGCCAAGCGGGCGCGCGGCGCCCTGGACTTCACCGATCTGGTCGGGCGCACGGTCGACCTCCTGACCCGTCGCGCCACCGCCGCCTGGGTGCTGTACAAGCTGGACGGCGGGATCGAACATGTGCTGATCGACGAGGCTCAGGACACCGCCCCGGATCAGTGGGCCATCGTCCGCGCCCTGACCGAGCCCTTCTTCGCCGGCGCCGGGACCGACCGCCGCGACGCCGCCCTGCCGCGCACCGTCTTCGCCGTGGGCGACGAGAAACAGTCGATCTACTCCTTCCAGGGCGCCCGGCCCGAGCGGCTGCGGCAGGAGGCCCGGGTCTATGACGCCCTGGCGCGGGGCGCGGGCGCCGCCTTCCAGGAGACGCCGCTGGACACCTCCTTCCGCTCGACCGAAGAGGTGCTGGCCTTCGTCGATGCGGCCTTCGACGCCCCCGAGCGCGCCCGCGCCCTGGTCGGCGACGCCGGCGACATCGCCGTCCACCGCCCCGCCCGGCTGGGCCAGCACGGGACGGTCGATCTGTGGCCCCTGTTCGAGGACCCCGCCGCCCCCGAGCGCGAGGCCTGGAACGCCCCCGTCGACAAGGAGGACAGCCGCAGCGCCCGCAAACAGCTGGCCCAGGCCCTGGCCCGCGACATCGCACGCCAGGTCGAGAGCGGCGTCGTCCTGCACGACCCCCGGCGCCAGGGCGAGACCCGCCCCGTCCGCTACGGCGACTTCCTGGTCCTGGTGCGCCGGCGCGACGCCACCTTCGAGGAGATCATCCGCGCCCTGAAGACCGAGGGCGTCCCCGTCGCCGGGGCCGACCGGCTGAAACTGTCCAGCCACATCGTCTTCGACGACCTGATCGCCCTGGCGCGCTTCGCCCTCTTTCCCCAGGACGACCTGTCCCTGGCTGCGATCCTGCGCAGCCCCTTCTGCGACGTGCCCGACTTCGGCCCGGACCACGCCCTCTATCCGTTGGCGGACAAGGTCGAGCGCCGGGGCCGCAGCCTGTGGCGGACGCTGAAGGACCGCGCCCACGAACAGCCCGCCTGGGCCGAGGCCCGCGCCCTGATGGAGGCCCTGATCGCCGCGCGCGACCGCGACCCCTTCGCCTTCTTCTCCACCGCCCTGAACCGGATCGGCGCCGACGGCCGCACGGGCCGGGCGCGCATTCTGGATCGGCTGGGGCGAGAGGCGGAAGAGGCCGTCGACGAGACCCTGGCCCAGGTTCTGGCGGCCGAGGAACGCGGCGGCCGCGATCTGGAGACCTGCCTGGCCCTGTTGGAACAGGCCGATGTCGAGGTGAAGCGCGAGATGGAGGGCGCGCGAGACGAGGTGCGCGTCATGACCGTCCACGGCTCCAAGGGGCTGGAGGCGCCGATCGTCATCCTGCCCGACACGACATCGAGGGCCAAGCCGCAGGGGCCGACCCTGATGCCCGCCGCCCTGCCTCCTCCTTGGCCGGACGGGGCCGAGGGATGGCTGATGTGCCCGTCCAGCGCCAAGGCCGACTGCGCCGCCTCGACCGAGGTGCGCCAGGCGCGGGTCGCGCGCACCGACGCCGAATCCCTGCGCCTGCTCTATGTCGCCCTGACCCGGGCGCGCGACCGGCTGGTCGTCATGGGCCGCAAGACCCGCTCGCCCAAGGCGGGGTTCGAGGCGGGCAGTTGGTGGGACGTGATCGCCGGAACCTTCGACCGCCTGGCCGACCAGGGCCGGGTGCGCGACCTGGAGGACGGCCGCCGTCGCTTCGGCGTCGATCCCCAGGTCCGCACGGCCGAGACGGCCCAGGCCGCCGCCGACGTCGCCCTGCCCGACTGGGCGCGTCGCGTCCCGCCCGCCGACGGGGCCGCCCGCTTCGCCGCCCCTTCGCGGATGGAGGGCCAGGTCCGCATCCCCGCCCCCTCGCCCCTGGCCGTCTCCCCGGCGGGCGGCGCCGCCCTCGGGCGTTTCCGGCGCGGCGACCTGATCCACCGGCTGCTGGAGCGCCTGCCCGAGATCGCCCCCGCCGACCGGCCCGACGCCGCCCGCCGCCTTCTGGCGCGCGAGCGGGACCTGGACGAGGCTCAGCGCGCCGAAATGATCGCCGCCGCCTTCTCCATCCTGGCCGACGCCCGTTTCGCCCCCGTCTTCGGCCCCGGCTCGCGCGCCGAGGTCGCCCTGACCGGGTCTGCGCCCGGCCTGCCCTCCGGCGTGGCCGTCAACGGCCGCATCGACCGGCTGGTCGTCACGCCGGATCGCGTGCTGGTGGTGGACTACAAGACCAACCGCCCCGCGCCCGCCGCCATCGACGCGGTCGATCGGGCCTATGTGCTTCAGGCCGCCGTCTATGTCGCCGTGCTGCGCCGCCTCTATCCCGACCGCCCGGTCGAGGCCGCCCTGGTCTGGACCGACGGGCCGCAGTTGATGCCGATCCCGCCGGCCCTGCTGGACGCTGCTCTGATGGGCGGTTGATTTGCCCGCGATTCGCACCCACATCTGCGACCGAACCCGGACGCATCCGGCCAACCCCATTCGCGCTCTAGCAGCGAGCCCCCGCGGGCCGAGCGACAGCGCCCCAAGGAGCCATTCATGGCGACGGTAAAAGTCACCGACGAGAGCTTCGACTCCGACGTCCTGAACGCCTCGACCCCGGTGCTGGTCGATTTCTGGGCCGAATGGTGCGGCCCCTGCAAACAGATCGGCCCGGCGCTGGAGCAGATCGCCGACGAACTGGGCGGTCAGGTCAAGGTCGCCAAGATCAACATCGACGACAGCCCCATGACCCCGTCCAAGCTGGGCGTGAAGGGCATCCCCACCCTGATGCTGTTCAAGGACGGCCAGATGGCCTCGATGAAGGTCGGCGCCATGCCCAAGGGCAAGATCGTCGAATGGCTGGCCGAGGCCGGCGTCAAGACCGACGCCTGATCCCTTCGCCCGCCCGAAAGATCGAACGCCCGCCGGTTCCAACCGGCGGGCGTTCTTGCTGGAAGACCGCCCATGAGCGACGAAACTCCGCCCGCCGACCTCCCCGGCGACATCCCCGGCGACATCCCCGGCGAAACGCCGGTTCAGAAGGCCCTGCGCCTGAAGACCGCCCGGCTGGACGCCCGGCCCAAGCCGCCGCGCGGCGGCCGCTTCCAGCGCGAACAGGCCGCCCGCGTCGCCGCCGGCAAGTCCAAGCCCTGGATGACGAAATAGGGTCGAACGGATCACCGCTCGCCTTCGGCGCACCCAACGACGTGGGCGTGGGGGGGCGCGCCTCGACATCCGGGCCGCGCCGGGTTAGCCTGCGCTCGTTCTCCGGGGGGTCGTGATCGAGCGGCTGAGATTGGCGTAGTCGCCTGACCCGTCGAACCTGATCCGGGTCATGCCGGCGAAGGGATGAGTTCTTGTCATCCCCGCGACAGCGGGGACGGTCCTCGCGCCACAGGACCCTCGCGCCCGACGTCGGCGGACCTCAAACCGTTTTGAGGCCGCCATGAACATCCAAGTCGCCCCGCCCGCCCTGCCCGAAGAGCCCAACGTCGATCTGGCGCTGAAAGACGCGCGCGACCAGGTGATGAAGGAGACCCGCGCCATCCCGACCGGCGAGCGGGCCGGATCGAAGAAGGTCTATGTCGCCGGCCGACTCTATCCCGACATCCGCGTCCCGTTCCGCGAGATCGCCCTGCATCCGTCGGCGAACGAACCGCCCGTCACCGTCTATGACTCCTCGGGCCCCTACACCGACCCGACCGTGACCATCGACATCAAGCGCGGCCTGCCCCGCGTGAAGTCGTCGTGGCAGCTGGATCGCGGCGACATCGCCCCCGTCCTGAACCCCCGCGAGGTCAAGCCCGAGGACAACGGTCACGCCTCCGGCCGCCACCTGGCCCCCCGCTTCGACACCTCGAACCACCGCGTCTTCAAGGGCGTCGAGGGCCGCCCCGTCACCCAGTACGAATACGCCAGGGCCGGGATCATCACGCCCGAGATGGAATATGTGGCGATCCGGGAGAACCTGCGCAGGGAAGTGGCGAGTGGCGCGTGGCGAGTGGCGAGCGAAGGCGCCCAGACCATCACCCTTGCCGACGGCTCTACCGTCCCTGTCCCCTCTTCTTCCTCGCCACTCGCCACGCGCCACTCGCCACTCGAACGCGACGGCGAATCCTTCGGCGCCTCGATCCCCGACTTCGTGACGCCCGAGTTCGTGCGCTCCGAGATCGCGCGCGGCCGCGCCATCATCCCGCACAACATCAACCACCCCGAAGTCGAGCCGATGATCATCGGCCGCAACTTCCTGGTGAAGATCAATGCGAACATCGGCAACTCGGCGGTGCTGTCCAGCGTGGACGACGAGGTCGACAAGCTGGTCTGGGCCACCCGCTGGGGCGCAGACAACGTCATGGACCTGTCGACGGGCCGCAACATCCACAACATCCGCGACTGGATCATCCGCAACTCCAGCGTCCCCATCGGCACCGTGCCCATCTATCAGGCGCTGGAGAAGGTGAACGGCATCGCCGAGGACCTGACCTGGGAGGTGTTCCGCGACACCCTGATCGAACAGGCCGAACAGGGCGTGGACTATTTCACCATCCACGCGGGCGTGCGCCTGCCCTTCGTGCCGATGACGGCCAAGCGCGTGACGGGCATCGTCAGCCGAGGCGGCTCCATCATGGCCAAATGGTGCCTGGCCCACCACAGGGAGAGCTTCCTCTACGAGCATTTCGAGGACATCTGCGACATCATGCGCGCCTATGATGTCAGCTTCAGCCTGGGCGACGGCCTGCGCCCCGGCTCCATCGCCGACGCCAATGACGAGGCCCAGTTCGCCGAGCTGCGCACCCTGGGCGAACTGACCAAGATCGCCTGGGCCAAGGGCTGCCAGGTCATGATCGAGGGCCCCGGCCATGTGCCGATGCACAAGATCAAGCAGAATATGGACGAGCAGTTGAAGCACTGCCACGAGGCGCCCTTCTATACGCTTGGCCCGCTCACCACCGACATCGCGCCGGGCTATGACCACATCACCAGCGCGATCGGGGCGGCCATGATCGGCTGGTTCGGCACGGCCATGCTCTGCTACGTCACGCCCAAGGAGCATCTGGGCCTGCCGGACCGACAGGACGTCAAGGACGGCGTCATCACCTACAAGATCGCCGCCCACGCCGCCGACCTGGCCAAGGGCCACCCCGCCGCCCGCCTGCACGACGACGCCCTGTCACGCGCCCGGTTCGAGTTCCGCTGGGAGGATCAGTTCAACCTGGGCCTGGACCCCGAAACCGCCCGCAAATACCACGACGCCACCCTGCCCAAAGAGGCCCACAAGACCGCCCACTTCTGCTCCATGTGCGGCCCCAAATTCTGCTCGATGAAGATCAGCCAGGACATCCGCGACGCCGCCAAGGCCCAGAACGACGCCGGCGCCTCCCTGTCGGAAGCCGAAGCCGGCATGGCCGAAATGAGCGCGAAGTTCCGGGCGGGGGGTGGAGTGGTGGAGGTGAAGGTCTAGGCAAGAGCTCGCGCCATGGTAGAACGACCAAAACCATGGAGCGAAAGCCGTGAAGGCAAAAATTCAAGCTACCGCTGCGCAGCTCAACATCCCGAACCTTGTGCACTTTACACGCGCGAGCAATATCCCACTGATTATGCAGCACGGGCTTCAGCCCGTCGCAGCATTTGAAAAGCTTCAAATAGCGCCAGCCATCAACGACGAACTCAGACTGGATGGGCGTCTTCCCGGCATCTCCACGTCAGTGGGCTTGGCTAACGACAAAATGTTTTACAGTCTGCGCCAGCAAAATCCTGGCGTGGAGTGGGCTGTGTTGGCGATCTCGCGTAAGGTTCTTTGGGAGAAAGACGTGCTGTTTTGTCGTCACAACGCAGCAGATGCGCGCATTTCGAAACTTGGAGACAACGAGTTGCGAAGCCACGAGGCCTTCCTCTCTATGTTCAGCGAGATTGACGGCCATCCCAGCCGAGGCGATCAAAAGCTAAAGCCGTTCGACCCTACTGACGTGCAAGCCGAGGCACTGGTCATGGAGCCCATCCAAGTGGATTTCATTCTCGGTGCAGCCTTTGAGGACGCCTCTACAAAGGCGAAATACGAAGGGCTCTTTAAGAAGACGCTGCTCAACGGAAAAGGCAAAGGTTACTTCGCCAACCGAAAATACAACCGAGAGTACGGTCAGTGATATGGCAGTTCGGCCAGTATTTTTAGCTAGATTTCGAGAATCTCCCGCACTAGTGGTTAGAACGGTTGATTTCACTTGGCATCCGGGACTCTCAGTTTCTCAGAAGAAAAAGTCCGTGAAGTCTCTGCACGAGGCGGCGTGCCGAGAGCTAAATACATGCAGAATTCTTGAGATATCAACAAAGTCTGAAGATGATATCGGCGTAGCTTTAAGCGCATTTAACTTAAGCTTTACCACTCGTAAACATCAAATACGAGTAACGGTTGAGTCGGCGTTTCAGGGAAGCAAGGTTTTTGAGAGCGGCGGCCCCTATACGGATTTGTATACGTGCGACTCCAAGTCCGCGAAAATTGACCAGCGTATACGGACTTCTGGGCGCCTAGTGGCCTTTCGATTTTTTGGAGCGGAGTGGCCATTGAAACCCGTTACGGCCTTCTATGACTGGCTCTATCTCAATGCCCTGGCAAAAAACCCTAGCCTCTCAGAGAGACTATCTGACTATGATGGCTTTACCGATATAGAATTTAACCCTGACAAATCCTTGAACTGCCAAGCCTACTCTGCGGCATTGTTTGTATTCCTGAGTTCAAACGGAACTATCGATGATGCTCTTGCTTCACCCGAAGCGTTCTTAAAAACCGTAAGCAGCATTCCCGGCTATGGGATTGTTTCTAACCGAGCGCTGGATTTCATCTAGCAAAACTAAATGCCCACCCTCGTTCTCCTTGCCGGGCCTAACGGCGCCGGCAAGACCACCTTCATCAACCGCTTCTTGCGTCAGCGGGCGGAGGCGTTTCGGTTCGTGAACCCGGACGAGGTCGCGCGCGGTCTTGCGGGCGAAGGCGCGGCGCGCGATCTGGCGGCGGGGCGGCTTGTGCTGGAGCGGTTGGACGCCCTGTTTTTCGAGCGGGCCGATGTGGTGCTGGAGACGACGCTGGCCACCCGCTCCCACGCCCCGCGTCTCCGCCGGTTCAAGGCGGCCGGATACCGGGCCGAACTGATCTATCTGCGCCCGCCCTCGGCTGACTTCTCCGTCGCCCGCGTGGCGCGCCGTGTGGCCCCTAGCGAAGGCTTCGCCTTCGCGGAACTCCAGAATGGGGCGGGCACGACATTCCCGAGGACACGCTGCGTCGCCGCTTTACGCTCAGCCTCGACTATCTGGAGACGACCTACAAACCGCTGGTGGATGCGTGGGAGGTCTATGCGAGTAGCGACGATGGCCTCGAACTGTTAGATTGGGGTCCGAAATGAACACGCTCTTCGACCGAGAAACCGTTCTGAAAGCCGGACGCGACGCCGCCCGGATCGCGCGCGAGGGCACGCGCGAGGAGAAGTCCGGCAAGTTCCTGCCGCCGCCCGGCTGGAAGGGGCATCTGGTCACGGCCGCCGACGCGGCGCCGGCGCCCCGGAAGAAGAAGACGGCCTGAGCCCTCTCTTTCGTCAGCCTCCGGCAAGCCGCGTCTTCGCGGCGACCACCGCACGTCCCGACCGCGTCGCGCCCGCTGGGATGTCCATCGGGATCGCGGTGACGGACCCGGTCGCCGCATCGCGGTCCGGACCCGCCGCTCGTCCCCTAATTCGCCGTCGTCGCCCTCTGATTTTCCTCGGCTTTTCCGGCTTGGACGACAATCGACCTAACACCCCTTTTCACCGCTTCATAATGGCCGGCGGCCCCGCGTGGGGCGGATGGGCGAACAGGAGGCGTGGATGGACGGCAGGGGATCGGATTGGGAAGCGGCCTGGGCGGCGGCCAAGGAGGCGGATCAGCGTCCGGACGACACGGTCTATTATGACGGGCGCGTGACCGACGCCGACTTCGCCGATCCGCCGCCGCGCTGGGCGGACGAGGACGCGGATCCCGCCCCCGAAACGCACACGGACGGGCGGCCCCTCTATGCCGGGCGGCCGGGGCGCGATCCCTATCAGCGGGGCGGCGGCTATCGTCAGACCTCGCAGGAAATATGGGACGCCATCCGCGACGCCTATCTGGCGGGCGAATCCGGGGCCTCGGTCGCCGCGCGGTTCGGCATGGCGCGCTCGACCTTCTTCGCCCACGCCCGCGAGCAGGGCTGGCTGCGGCAGGACCAGCCCGCGCCCGCGCCGGCCCCGGCCTGGGTCGACGAGCCGGTGGATCTGGAGGCGGAAACGGCGGCGGGCCTGCCCGACTATGGCGTCCTGGCGGCCCACGCCCTGGTGCGGATGGAGCGGGCCATTCTGAACGGCCGGGCGATGGAGGCGGGGCGCTGGCTGCGGCTGCACACGCAACTGTCGGCCCTGGCGGAGCGGAAGGCCGAGGCGGAGACGGCGAACGCCGGCGCCCGCGAAGGGATCGCGCCCTCCCCCGCGCCGTCCCTGAAGAAGAAGCCCCCCACCCCTCAGGCCCCCGACCCTCAGACCGCGGCCCTCAGCCGGATGCGCACGGTCCAGACCCTGGCCCGCGCCGCCGCCAGCCTGAACCCCGAGGATTCCGTAGGCCGCATCCTGCTGAACAAGAGCCTGGCCATCCTGGACGCCCTGGACCCGCCGCCCGTCGACGCCCAATCTTCGGTCCCGCCGTCGGTCGAACCGGCCAAATCGGCCAGATCGCCCAAATCGGACTGTTCGGACTGTTCGGACTCCGTTTTTCCGTCCGACCCGCCGCCGTGATCCAAAACCCGCCGCCGCCCCCGTCATTCCGGGGCGTCCGCAGGACGAGCCCGGAACCCAGGAGGCTCCAACGGACGCCAAAGGCATCGGCCGACGATTCGGCCCTGGGTTCCGGGTTCTTCGCTTCGCTCCGCCCCGGAAGGACGACGGAGCGCGCGCCCGCTCGCCGCCTCACCCCTCGCGGGCGATCTGGCGCAGGGCCTGTTCGAACACCGGGGCCGGCTGGCCGCCCGAGATCAGATACTTGCCCTCGACCACCACGGCCGGGACCGACGTAATGCCCCGCGCCCGCCATAGCGCCTCGGCCTGGCGCACGGCCTGGGCGTAGCGACCCGAGGCCAGCACCTCGGCCGCCTCGGCCCGGTCCAGACCCGCGGCCTCGGCCGCCTCGGTCAGGACGCGGGCGTCGGTCAGGTTCCTGTTCTCGGTGAAGTGGGCGGTGAACAGGGCCTGTTTCAGAGCCTTCTGCTTCTCGGGCGCCGTCTCGTGGGCCCAATGCAGCAGGCGGTGGGCGTCGAAGGTGTTCCAGATGCGGCTGTCGTCGGTCATGCGCATGTCGAAGCCGCTTTCGGCGGCCCGCTCGCGGATCATGGCCCGGTTAGCGGCGGACTGCTCGGGGCTTGCGCCGTATTTGCGGCCGATGTGTTCGACGATGTTCTCGCCCTCGGGCGCCATCCGGGGGTTCAGCTCGAACGGCTGAAAGGCGATGTCGGCGGCGACCCCCTCCGCCTCCAAGGTCTCCAGCGCCGTCTCCAGCCCGCCCAGGCCCACGACGCACCAGGGGCAGACCACGTCGGAGACAAAGTCGATCTTCAAGGTCTTGGGGGCCGGTTGGGACATGACGAAGGGCTTTCTGGAACAGCAGGTGTTGCTTTACGGATATGGCCACGCCCCGCCGGGGCGGCAAGGCCCGCCTCGGTGTTCGGCCTCCGTGTCGGCCCTAGGCCTGGGCCTGGGCCGCCGGCAGCTCCAGCACGGCCTTCAACCCGCCCAGGTCGCTGTCGGCCAGGGTCAGCCGCCCGCCATAGGCGCGCGTGAGGTCGTCCACGATCGACAGGCCCAGGCCCGAGCCGGGCGCGCTCTCGTCCAGCCGCGCGCCGCGCTTCAGCACCTCCTCGCGGCGGTCGGCGGGCAGGCCGGGGCCGTCGTCCTCGACCACGGCGACCATCAGCCCCAGGCCGTTGTCCCCGGCCGAGACGCGCACCCGGCGGCGACTGAACTTGGCGGCGTTCTCGATCAGATTGCCCAGGATCTCCTGCAGGTCCTGCCGCTCGCCCAGGAAGGCCAGGTCGTCGGGCGCGCGCCAGTCGATCTCGACCGCCTTGTCGCGGAACACCTGTTCGATCATGACGGCCAGTTCGTCCAGCACCTCGGCCACGGGGGTGGTCTCGCCCAGGCCGTGGGCGGCGCGGGCGGCGGCGCGGGCGCGGCGCAGATGGTGATCGACCTGGCCCTGCATGATCCGGGTCTGACGCCGCACCAGTTCGGGCAGGGCGCCGTCGGCCGTCCCCGCCTCGGCCAGCATGACCGAGATGGGCGTCTTCAGCGCATGGGCCAGGTTGCCGACATGGGTGCGCTGGCGCTCCACCACCTCCTGGTTATGGTCCAACAGGCGGTTGACCTGCTCGGCCAGGGGCTGGATTTCCAGCGGATAGGCCCGCTCGATCCGCGCCGCCCGGCCCTTGCGCACCGCCGCGATCTCGTTCCTCAGGTCGAACAGGGGCCGCAGGCCGAACCGCACCTGGATGAAGACGGCCGAGACCAGCCCCGCCCCCATGACCAGCAGGGCCACCCAGGTCAGGGTGGCGAACTGGCGGGTGTCGGCGTCCACCTCGGACCGGTCGAGGGCGGCCAGGAAGATCACCGGCCGCTCGTGCCGGGGGATCGACTTCATCGTGGCCGCGACGCGCAGGGGTTCGGGCCGTTTGGGGTCGTCCTTAGGCCCCACGGTGTTGAAGGTGATGACGTCGCCGAACGCCTGGTCCAGCCGCCCCGTCAGCCCCGCCGGCAGGCTGAGGTCATAGTCCCACAGCGAGGTGGAGCGCGCCAGCGACCGCAGCCGCCCGTCCGGCTCCACCTCCAGTATCTGCCAGTATTTGCCCGACAGCAGGCGCAGGGTGCGGGCGTCCTGTATCTGGCCAATCGGCTCTCCGGCGGGCGTGCGGCTGGCGGCGACGACGATCTCGTCCACCGTCTCGTTCAGCATGGCGCCCAGGCGGCGCAGGGCCGATTCCTGGAACGCCTGGGTCAGGACCAGGGCCGCCACGACCAGGGCCACCAGGATCCAGGCCGAGGCCAGCCAGATCAGGCGCCGCGTCAATGACCGACCCGGCCGTCCGAACCAGCGTCCCCAGTCGCGCCCCCCAGGCCCTGCTCCCGGTCCGCCGCGGCGACGCCTCCGTCGTCACGCCGCCTCGGTCTCGCCCGGCAGGGGCGTCAGCCGATAGCCCAGGCCGCGCACCGTCTCGATCCGATCCGGCCCGACCTTCTTGCGAACCCGGCCGATGAAGACCTCGATGGTGTTGGAATCGCGGTCGAAGTCCTGATCGTACAGATGCTCGACCAGCTCCGTGCGGCTGATGACCCGGCCCTGGTGCATCATCATGTAATGCAGCAGCCGGTACTCCAGCGAGGTCAGGCGCAGGGGCTCGCCATTGACGTTGGCCCGGGCCGCGCGCGGGTCCAGCCGCAGCCCCCCGCACGACAGGGTCGCCGAGGCGATGCCGGCCGAGCGGCGCAGCAGGGCCCGCAACCGCGCCAGCAGCTCCTCGGTGTGGAAGGGCTTGGTCAGATAGTCGTCGGCTCCGGCGTCGAAGCCCGACACCTTGTCCGACCAGGCGCCGCGCGCCGTCAGGATCAGGACCGGGGTGGTCTTGCCCTCGCGCCGCCAGCGCTCCAGCACCGACACCCCGTCGATCTTGGGCAGGCCCAGGTCCAGCACGATCACGTCATAGGGTTCGGTGTCGCCCAGGAACCAGGCGTCTTCCCCGTCCGCCGCATGATCCACCGCATAGCCGGCGTCGGCCAGGGCCGTCTTCAGCTGCCGCGACAGATCGACGTCGTCTTCAACCAGCAGGACGCGCATCAGTTGGGCCTGCGCCGTTGATCGTCGCCGCCGGAATCGCCCTGGCGCGGCCGGCCCGTCTGGCCGTCCACGACCACGTCGCGCACACGCCCGTCGCGTTCGACCAGAACGCTGTAGTTCCCGTCGCGGCGCGGCTGGGTGTCGATGGGCCGACCATAGGGGGCGGCGCTGCGGCGCGCCTCGTCCGGGCTGACGCGCGGGGGCGGCGGGCGGCGGTCGTCGCTCGCGGGCTGACGGGGATCGCGCGCCTGGGCGACCGCCGCCGTCGTCAGGACAGGGGCGAAGGCCAGGGTCGCGACGGCGACGATGAGACTGGCGGTTTTCCTAAACATGGTCGCCTGTCTAGTCCGGCTGTTCTGAACGGGTGCTGAATGACCAGTATAGGCCATCCGCAGGCCGCCACGCCAGCGCCGCCGTCCCCTGATCGTCCTCGGCCATGCGCCGCCGGATATCCATGAACGAAACCTGACCCGCCGTGTTCAGGTTCGGCTCAGTCGCGCTCTGGTCTCGTGGCCTCCTCACGGTCGATCCGATCGACGCCGACACCAAGGAGACGTTCTCATGCGCAAGGTCATCACCCCCGCCCTGATTCCAGCCCTGATCCCCGCCCTGATTCTGGCCGCCGCCGCGGTCGCCCTGCCGGCCGCCGCCCAATCCTATCACGGTCCGGCCCATCACGGCCCCGCCCGCCATGGCCCCGCCTATCACGCCCCCGCCCATGGCGGCTGGCAGCCCCTCAATGTCCGTCAGGCCAGTCTGGACCGCCGCATCGACCAGGGCGTCCGCAACGGCCAGCTCAGCCGCCGCGAAGCCGTCCGGCTGCGGAGCGAGTTCAACAGCCTGCTGCGGCTGGAGGCCAACTATCGGCGCGGCGGCCTGACGACCTGGGAGCGCGCCGATCTGGATCGCCGCTTCGACCGCCTCTCGGCCCAGATCCGCCACGAGCGCCGCGACCGTGACCGCCATCGCGGCTAGCCCCAGCCCCTCAGAAGCAGCGCGCGGCTCCGAAAGGGGCCGCGCGTTCGCTGGCGCCCGCCGGCGACAGGTCGTGGCGGGCGCGAGGAGGTCGATCCGCAGCCTTCGGATCGACGTCCCGACGCTTGCGGATCAGAACCGCTTGGTCAGTTGCACGCCATAGGTGCGCGGCTCGTTGACGAAGGCCGTCAGGTTGTTGAAGTCGATGGCCCCGATCACGTTCGCCTCGTCGGTGAGGTTGCGGACATAGGCCGCCGCTTCCAGACCGCGGCTCTGGTCGCGCCAGCCGGCCCGCAGCCCGCCCTCGAAGTGCGTGCCCTGCATGAACTCGACCGATTCGTAGAGGAACAGGTTGAAGGTCTTCTGCATGACCCAGTCAGTCGAGGCGAACAGCTCGGTGTCGGCGCCCAGCGGCCGGACGTAGTTCAGCGTCAGGTTGGCGGTGTATTCCGGCGCCTGCGGGAAGGGGTTGCCGTCGACGGCGGCGCGACGGGTCGTCCCCACCATGACGATCGGATCGGTGACGGTGCAGTTGGAGCCGCAGACTGCGACCAGCAGATCCTTGTCCTTGATCTCGGTGTGGTTCCACGCGCCCCCGGCCGCCAGGCTGAAGCCCGCGCCCAGATAGACGTCGCCGTCCAGCTCCAGTCCGTAACCCTCGCCCTTCTTGGCGTTGATCAGGCGGTTGGTGTTGTCGGCGCCGCCGATGGCGGTGAACTGCATGTCGCTGACTTCATAGGCGTAGGCGGTGGCGTTGAAGCGCGCGCGACCGCCCATCATCCGCGCCTTCAGCCCGGTTTCGTAGGACATGACGGTCTCGGAGTTCGCCGTGGTCAGGACCGGCAGATTGCGCCCCTGGATCGACGGGCCGCGATACCCCTTGGCCACCCGCGCGAACAGATTGAGGTCGTCGTTGACGGTGTAGAGGGCGCTGACGTCCCAGCTGACCTGCTGGTCGCCCACCGACACGGCGCCCGTGTCGCCGGCGCCGTTCCCCAGCAGGATCTGACCGTTGTAGCGGCGGCTGTCGTCGGTGTAGCGGACGCCCGCCGTCAGCTTCAGGGCCTCGGTCAGCTTGTAGCTGCCCTGGCCGAACACCGACCACGACTCCGACTTCTGCACGATGTCGGTCGCCCGCGTCGGCCTCGGATCGCCCACGCCGTTGAACGTGCCGCTGACCAGGTTGAACCGTTCGTCCCAGTAGAAGGCGCCGACCTGCCAACCGACGCGGCCTTCGCCGTTCGAGGCCAGCCGCAGTTCATAGGTGTTTTGCAGCAGGTCGCTGGACAGGGTGCCGGTCTCGGAGTTGAAGGGCGTCTTGTAGGAGGCGGTCGCCGGCGCCGAGGCCACGCCGCCGTCGATGTCGCCGTCGCCCTGTGACCAGCCCTGATAGGAACCGACGATGCCGGTCAGGGTTGCGGGTCCGAAATCATAGGCGACCTTCAGCGACTGGGACGTGGTCTTCTGCTTCTGGAAGTTGTTGCGGCCGCCGTCGTAATAGACGGTGTCGCGGTCGAAGTTGTCGTTCAGCTTGTTGGAGCCCTTGGTCAGGGCGTTGGCGCGGTTCATCGTGCCCGTGCCGTCATAGTCGCGCGCCTGCAGCGTCAACAGGGTCGACAGGCGATCGGTCGGGGTCCAGGCGACATGGACGCGCGCGGCCAGGTCGTCGAAACCGCCCAGATCGTCCTTGTCCGGATTGGCGAAGGCGGGATTGTAAGCGTTGTTCACCCAGTCGTCGCGGTGGTTCCACAGAAGGGCGGCGCGCACCTGAAGCGTGTCCGACGCCGGCAGGGTGACGGCCGCCTCGGCCCGCGTCGAACCCAGGTTGCCATAGGTCAAAGAGCCGAAGCCGGTGAAATCGTCCGACGGCTTGACGGTGTCGATCTTGACCACGCCGGCCGGGGTGTTGCGACCGAACAGGGTGCCTTGCGGTCCGCGCAGCACTTCCAGTTGCTGGACGTCGAACAGGGGGAAGCCCTTCAGATAGACACTTTCCAGAACCACGTCGTCCAGCACCACCGACACCGGCTGAGAGGCGGTGAAGTCGAAGTCCACATTGCCCAGGCCGCGAATGTAGAAACGCGGGGCGTAGCGGCCGTTCGAGCTTTCGACCTGAAGGCTGGGCACGCGGCCCGACAGCGACAGAACGTCGGCGCCGCCGGCCGCGATGTCCTTCAGGGTTTCGGTGTTCAGGGCGGTGACGGCGAAGGGCACGTCGCGGATGTTCTCGCTGCGGCGCTGGGCGGTGACGACGATATCGTCCACGCCGGCCGGTTCGGCGGCGGCGTCCGTCGTCTGGGCGAGAACCGAGCCGGCGCTCAGCAGAGCGATGCCGCTGACGGTGGCGGCCAGGAGGGCGTGGCGAAGCATGGCGGGATGTCCTTTGACGAAAAGGGGGAGGCGTTGTGGCGCGACGCCGTAAAGCCTTGCGACCAAGGCCGCCAGCAAAGAGCGCGCACGTTTCTTGAAGGTTTGAAGACGCGGCCACAGCGGCGTGACAATCGGCCCTCGGGCGGCCTGGGAAGAGGGCGCCGGCGTTGCGCCGAAAGGGCCGAAATGCGAGATTGGACAGTCGCGTGCGTCTTCTCCGCCCTACCTCCGCCCAGTGTCTGGATCGCGTATGCCTGTCGTCCCGCTGTCACGTCGCCGGCTTCTTCAGTTCGCCGGGGCGATGGCGCTGACGCCAGGGCTGACCAGCCTGCGACGGACGAATGTGGTCGGCCGCGTGCTGGCCGTGTCGGACATGCATTCCGCCTATGAGCGCACCGCCCAGCTTCTGGCCGCCTTCGAGACCGAGGTGCGCGCCAACCGCGTCCCCCATGTCATCGCCGTCAACGGCGACATCTTCGAACAGGGCAATGTCGTCGCCCTGCGGTCGGGCGGCGTGGTGGACTGGGCCTTCCTGGCGGCCCTGCCGAAGATTGCGCCGACGGTGTTCAATCTGGGCAATCACGACAACGACCTGACCCCGGATCTGGCCGAGGTCGTCGCCCGGCTGAAGGCCCTTGGCGTTCACGTCGTCACCACCATCGGCGACACCCGCACGGGCGCCGGCTACGCCGCACCCCACGCCGCCTTGCCGTTCGGCCGAGGGTCGCTGCGGGTCGTGGGCATGGCGACCAATTCGCTGAACACCTATCCCAAGGCGTCGCGCGCGCAGTTGGCCGTTCCCCCCGCCGCCGACTGGGCCGCGGCCCATCTGGCCGATCATCTGGCCGACCACCTGGCCAGCGCCGATCGGATCATGGTCATGAGCCACGCCGGCGTCGCCGCCGACCGGGACATCCTGCCCCTGCTGCCCGACGGCGGCCTGATGATCGGCGGCCACAATCATCTGCTGTTCCAGCATCGCCAGGGGCGCAGCGTCTATGTTCACACCGGGTCCTGGACCCGCGCCTATACGGTGGCGGAGTTTCTTTCGGACGGCTCGGTCCAGGCCCAGTCCCGCGCCATCGACCTCGACGCCCCCGCCACGCCGGCCCTGGCCGAATTGGTCGCCGCGACCCTGGCGGCCAATCTGACCGCAGAGGAACGCACCCGCCTGGGGATCAGCCCGCGCGCCCTGTCGCTGGGCGACACCGGACGGCGGATCGCGGCCGGCTTGGCCCAGGCGGCCGGGGCCGACGCCGGTTTCATGGGCCACACCACCCTGGGCACGGGCGTCCCCGCCGGGCCGGTCAGTCGTTACGTCTTCGATTCCATCGTTCGCTTCGACGGCAAGCTGATGGTCGCCACGGTCTCGCGCACCCAGTTCGACGGCTTCATGGCTCGCGCCAATCAGGATCGCCCGATGCCCCTGGCCGACCGCAGCGGCGACTTCCTCTACGCCTCCGCCGCCTCGCCGACTGCCGATCCGGTCCGGATCGCCACCACGGACTGGTGCGCGACCAATCAGCGGGAATATTTCGGAACCACGGACCTGGCTTTCGAGCCCGCTTCGGATCTGAGGGTGAAAGCCGTCGCCGCCCAAGCCCTTTGGAACGCCTAGTGTCCTGAAGGGGAGGTTCGACCGCACAGGCGGCTTGACAGGCGGCATGGAGAATGGCGACCCCGGCAGGACTCCAACCTGCGACCTCGGCTTTAGGAAAGCCTTGCTCTATGCAGCTGAGCTACGGGGCCACGCAGGGGTGCAGTAGCGGTTCGCGGGCGAGGACGGAAGATGTCGCCGCGCAGTTCGTGAAAAACCTCGTCCTGCAGCATCGCGCAAGACCGCTCTTGTGGTTAAGAGATGTTAAGATACAATATTTTGCGGTGAACAAATCACGAATTGGTCCATGTCGATGATTCGGTCCCGATTCGTTTCGCCGATGTTCCGCGCCGCCGCCCTTGCCGTTAACGGTTCAGCTTGCTGCGGCCGCGCTTGCCCTGGCCGGGTTTCGACGCCACCTTGAAGGCGTCATGAGCGACCGGTCCGCAGGCCTGCCCCCATCGCGCGTCACGGCGGTTCTGGGGCCCACCAACACCGGCAAGACCCATCTGGCGGTCGAGCGGATGCTGGGTCATGCGTCCGGCATGATCGGCCTGCCGCTGCGGCTCCTGGCGCGCGAGATCTACGAGCGGATCGTCAAACGGCGCGGGGCCGCCGCCGTCGCCCTGATCACCGGCGAGGAGAAGATCGTCCCGCCGCGCGCCCACTATTTCGTCTGCACGGTCGAGGCCATGCCGATGGAGCGGTCGGTCGAGTTCCTGGCCGTGGACGAAATCCAGCTGGTCGCCGACCCCGAGCGCGGCCACGTCTTCACCCAGCGGCTGCTGCACGCGCGCGGCCGGTTCGAGACCATGTTCCTTGGCGCGGGGACCATGGAGCCGCTGATCCGCCGCCTGATCCCGGACGTGGAGATCGTGACGCGGGATCGGCTGTCCACCCTGTCCTACGCAGGGTCCAAGAAGCTGACCCGCCTGCCGCGACGCAGCGCCATCGTCGCCTTCTCGACCGAGCGGGTCTATGCGATCGCCGAACTGATCCGCCGTCAGAGGGGCGGGGCGGCGGTGGTCATGGGCTCGCTCAGTCCGCGCACCCGCAACGCCCAGGTCGCCCTGTATCAGTCGGGCGAGGTCGATTTCCTGGTCGCCACCGACGCCATCGGCATGGGGCTGAACATGGATGTGGACCATGTCGCCTTCGCGGGCCTTCGGAAGTTCGACGGGCGCCGGACCCGCTGGCTGCACGCCCATGAGATCGGCCAGATCGCCGGGCGGGCGGGCCGGCATCTGCGCGACGGCACCTTCGGCGTCACGGCCGAGGCCGAGGACCTGGACCCCGATCTGGTCGAGCAGGTGGTCGAGCATCGGTTCGATCCGATCGAGGCGGCGGAATGGAGAAACGCACGGCTGGATTTCGACACCCTGCCCGATCTGTTGCGCTCGCTGACGGTGACGCCCCAGCGGTCGGGCCTCAGCCTGACGGCGGAGGCGCTGGACGAGACCCTGCTGCGGCGTCTGATCAAGGACGAGGAGATCGCGCGCGTGGGGCGCTCGCGCGGGGCGGTCATGCGCCTGTGGGAGGCCTGCCAGCTGCCGGACTTCCAGAAGACGACGCTGGATGAACACGCCCGCCTGGCCAAGGACGTCTTCCACGCCCTGACCGGCAAACGGGGTCGGCTGACCGACGATTGGATGGCGCCGCGCTTCGCCTTCGTGGACCGCGACGACGGCCAGATCGACCAGCTGTCGGCGCGGTTGTCGGCGGTGCGGACCCTGTCCTACATCGCCAACCGGCCCGACTGGGTCCATGACGCCAAGGGCTGGCGCGACAAGACCCGCGCGCTGGAGGACCGGCTGTCCGACGTGCTGCACGACCGGCTGACCGCCCGCTTCGTGGACCGACGCACCACCGCCCTGATGCGGGCCCTGAACGTGCGCGAGGATACGTTTGCCGGCGTCGCCGAAGACGGCGAGGTGACGGTCGAGGGCCAGGTGGTCGGCCAGTTGGAGGGGGTGCGCTTCCAGATGGAGAAGGGATCGTCCGCGCTGGAGGACCGGACCCTGCGTCAGGCCGCGGTGCGGGCCGTGACGCCCGAAATCAACCGCCGCCTGGGTCGGCTGGCGGCCGAGAGCGACGAGGGATTCGCCGTCCTGCCCGACGGCGCGGTGCTGTGGCGCGGCGTCCTGACGGCCCAGGTCCAGGCCACGCCCCAGGGCGCCGACCCCTTCGCCCCCGCCGTGCGGCTTCTGGGCGATCTGGGTCCGACGCCGGCGCGTGAACGGGCGCAGCGGCGGATCGAGGCCTGGCTGGCGGCCGAGGCCGGGCGAGCGCTGCGCGATCTGCGCCGCCTGCGTCAGGCGGTGGAGTCAGGGACGTTGAAGGGCCTGCCGCGCGGCGTCGCCTTCCGCCTGATCGAGGCGGGCGGCCTGATCGACCGGCGCGACGTGGAACGCGATCTAGCGGCCCTCAGCCAGGCCGAACGCCGCACCTTGAGACGCTTCGCTATCCGCGTCGGCGTCCATTCCGTCTGGCTGCCCGGCCTGCAAAAGCCCCGCGCGCGCCAGTTCGCCCAGGCCTTCGTCGGCGCGCCCCTGATCGCGGCGACGCCCGACCTGATCCCCGCGCCGCCCGCACCGCCCTCGCCGCGCCTGCTGTCGGCGCTGGGCCTGCGTCTTGCGGGGCGGTGGCTGGCGCCGGTCGAGACGCTGGAGAAAATGGCCGAACGGCGCGCCGCCAACCACGGCCGGCTGTCCGACGAGGCTCTGGCCGATCTGGGCTGGCGCGCCGATCAGGCCAAACAGATCATCGCCGCCCTGAAGACCGAACGCGCCCGCCAGCCGGACAAGCCGGGCGCCGCGCCCAAGATCGTCAAGGATTCACCTTTCGCGGCGCTGGCGGCCCTGACCGAGGCGCCTGCGGCCCGCGCCAAACGCCGCCGCCCGCGCAGAAAGGCGAAGGCTTGAGCGAAGACGCCTGCCGCATCGACATCTGGCTGTGGCGCGCGCGGTTCGTGAAGACGCGGGGGCTGGCGGCCGGTCTGGTCGAACGCGGCGCGGTGCGGCTGACCCGTCACGGGCGCGAGACGCGGCTGGACAAGCCCAGCCGCTGCGTCCACGTCGGCGACGCGCTGACCTTCGTGCTGAACGCTCAGGTCACGACCTTGCGGGTCGAGGCGATGGGCGAAAGGCGCGGGCCCGCCGAAGAGGCCCGCGCGCTCTATTCGCTCATTTCTGGATGACGAACTCGCCTTCGATGTGCAGCTTCACCTCGTCCGAGACGGCCGGCAGGGCGTAGTCGATGCCGAAGTCCGAGCGTTTGATCGTCGCTTCCCCGTCGAAGCCGGCCTTGTAGGCGCCCATGACGGTTCCGGCGGCGTTGAACTCGACCTCGATCGTCACCGGCTTGGTCACGCCCTTCAGCGTCAGATCGCCCACCACGGTCGCCTCGTTGGCGTCATCGGCATCGACCGTGACCGAACGCGAGACGAAGGTCGCAGTCGGATATTTGGCGGTGTCGAAGAAGTCGGCCGTCTGCAGGTGCGCCTTCAGCTGGTCGTCGTTCGGCGCCACGTCGGTCAGCGGGATGGTGGCGGTCAGGGTCGAGGCGGAGGGGTTGGCCGGGTCCAGCTTCAGCTGCGCCTTCACGTTCACGAACTGGCCCGTGTAGGTCGATAGGCCGAAGTGATTGACCGACCAGGTGATCTTGCCGTGGCCGGAATCCAGGTCGTAGTTCCCGGCGGTGACTTCGGCCGGGTTCTTGGTCAGGGCGGCCTGGGCGACCACGGCGCCGCCGGCGGCGAGGCTGAGGGCCAGGGCGCCGACGAGGGCGTATTTGGCGACGGCGTATTTCATGAAGGGAGAGCGCATGGGGAAAGTCCTGTCGAAGGGATGATATGCAATCAATACAGTTGCGATTGGGCCCGACCTTTGTCAAGGCGACGCTCAGGGCGACCGTCACGGCGATCGGGCCGGCTTGAGAACCGCTCTCGCCTTAAGCCCCGCTGTTGACAGTTGGTTGCGCGGCCGCCATGTCGCAGGCCTCCCGCCCACAGACCGACGCCCGCTCTTCGCCCCATGACCTACATCGTCACCGACGCCTGCGTGAAATGTAAGTTCATGGACTGCGTCGAGGTCTGTCCGGTGGACTGCTTCTACGAGGGCGAGAACTTCCTGGTCATCGCCCCGGACGAATGCATCGACTGCGGCGTGTGCGAGCCGGAATGTCCCGTCGACGCCATCGTGCCCGACACCGAGGACGAGCCCGACGGCAAATGGCTGCAGATCAACGCCGAATACGCCAAGGTCTGGCCCAACATCACCGTCAAGGGCACGCCACCCGCCGACCGCGAACAGTACGAGCGCGAAACCGGCAAGTACGAGAAATACTTCAGCCCCAAGCCGGGCAAGGGGGCCTAGCCTCCACGCCCGCTTTGCGCGGGCCTTGTCGTATTTCCTTCATCGGCCTGTGGACGTTTTGAAATTCCGCAGATTTGTGATAGGTTCCGTTTCATTGGATCGGGCGGTCCGCGAAATCTTCGCGCCGCCCGTGTTTGCGACAGACTCCCGCCCATAGACGGGATCGGCCAGAGGTTTGGTGATCCGTTTCCGCATTTGACGCCTGACATCATCGCATCCGACGGCTCAATCCGGCGGTGGTGATCCTGTTTGCGTTCGACGCGCCTTCGCTTCGCCGATCCCCAGCCGGGAAAGGACGAATATGACGAGCAAGACTGGTCTGGAGTTCAAGGTTGGCGACGCGGTCGTCTATCCGGCGCACGGCGTCGGCAAGGTGGCGGCGATCGAGACCCAGGAAGTCGCGGGCATGTCGCTGGAGGTCTATGTCGTGACCTTCGATCACGAGAAGATGACCCTGCGCGTCCCGACCAAGAAGGCCGTGACGGCCGGCCTGCGCTCGCTGGCCGCCGACGACGTCGTGACCAAGGCCCTGACCACCCTGAAGGGCCGCGCCCGCATCAAGCGCACCATGTGGTCGCGTCGCGCCCAGGAATATGAAGCCAAGATCAACTCGGGCGACCTGATCTCCATCGCCGAAGTGGTCCGCGACCTGCACCGCGCCGACACCCAGCCGGAACAGTCCTATTCCGAGCGTCAGCTCTATGAATCGGCCCTGGACCGCATGGCCCGCGAAGTCGCCGCCGCCAACAAGATCGACAAGGACGCGGCCGTCGAACTGCTCGCCAAGTCGCTCAGCGCCAAGAAGCCGGTCCCGACCGCCGAAGCCGCCTAAGGCTTTCGACATCGGACAAAGAAAAGGCCCCGGAGTGATCCGGGGCCTTTTTGTTTGCGGCTTCAGATCTGGGCCAGGCCGCCGTCGACGAACAGTTCGACCCCGTTGACGTAACCTGCGGCGTCCGAGGCCAGAAAGCTCACGACGGCGGCGATGTCCTGGGGCTCGCCGATCCGGCCGGCCGGCGCGGCTTCCGCCGCCCAGGCCTCGAAACCTGTGATCGACCCGTCCGCCTGTCCTTGCAGCCGCTGCACGAGTGGGGTGCGGACCGGCCCCGGGCTCAGGGTGTTCACACGAATGCGGCGCGCCCTGAGATCATTGGCCCAGGACCGCGCGAACGACCGAACCGCCGCCTTGGAGGCGTTATAGACGGACAGGTCGGCCATGCCCTTGATGCTGACGATCGAGCCGATGAGGATGACCGAGGCGCCGTCCGCCAGCAGGGGCGCCAGCGTCTGAACCGTAAAGAAGACCCCGCGCACATTCAGATCGAAGGTCCGATCAAAGGCGGCGACGTCCGTCTGGCCGAAGACCGTCGTTTCAGCCGTGCCTGCGTTGGCGACCAGAACGTCCAGCGTCACGCCCTCGGCTTTCAGCCTGGCCGAAAGCGCCTCGATGGCCGCCGGATCGGACACATCCGTCGCTATGGCCTCAAGGCGCGGGTCCTGCTCGACCGCCGCCGCCAGTCTTTGCGCGGATCGCCCGGTCACGAAGACCCTATAGCCCTGGTCCGCCAGGGCCGTGGCCGAAGCCAGTCCGATGCCCGTCGTGCCGCCCGTCACCAGGGCCGCCTTGTTCAGATCGCTCATTCTCGATTTCCATTCCTGATGTTCGGTTGTTCAATAATACCGAACATTGGAAGACTGTCGAGAGACGTGCTAGACGAAGGCATGGTCAATTTCGTCCACCCGCCGGCCGAGAGCCTGCAACTGCACCACGTCCTGTCGGCCCTGGCCGATCCGGTGCGTCTGAACATTGTCCAGGTCCTGCATGCGACACAGGGCGGGCTCAACTGCACCGCCGCCACCGCCCCATTCGGCCAGGTGCCCAAGTCGACCCTGAGCCACCATTTCCGCGTCCTGCGCGAAAGCGGCCTTGTGCAGACGACCAAGCGCGGCGTGGAGAACATCAACACCTTGCGCTGGGACGATCTGGAGCGCCGCTTCCCCGGCCTGCTGTCGCAGATCCTGCAGCTTGCGCCGCGTTAGAGCGACGGCCGCCCTCAGAAATACTCGGCGTTGGCCGGGCACTGGGCGGCGAGGCGACGTGCGGTGATGCTGGCGGGGATATAAGGGGTGCCGCGCACCAGCTGGGCGCCGCCGCGGAAGCTGAAGCTGGTTGGCGTATAGGTTCCGTTCAGCCGCACGGCGATGCGCCGGCCCTTGCGGTCCTGACAGGTCCCTTCGAAGCGCGCATTGCCGTTCCCGACCACGCGCGTGGGATAGGTGCAGCGCCATTTGTTGGTCGACAGGCCGCCGAAGAAGCGGTTGATCTCGCTGGGGCGCACGCATTTCTGCTCGGTGTCGCGCTGGCCCGCCGCGCTGGTGGCGTATTCCCAATAGCCGGGCAGGACCTCGCTCTGGGCCGCCGTCTGGGCCGGCGTCTGGGCGGGGGCCAGAGCCGGAGCGGCCAGCAGCAGCCCCCCGGCGAGGACGGGCGCAAGGCCAGCCAAACTGCGTCGGGGCAGGCGGTCGATCAGGGGCGGACGGGACATGGCGGACTTCTGTTCAGCTGGGATGGTCATCATATGGTCCATAGGGCGCGTCATTTGAATGACGCCTGAACGGGCCGGTTCCCCGCCGGCCAGAGCGGCCCGAGTCGCGGCGGCGCCAAGACTCGGCTTGACGCCTGCGTCGCTGATCCCTTATACGGCCCCCTCTCGCGCGGGACACCCTCCCGCGCGCACTCGTTTCATGCGTTCGCGCCTCGTATCGGGTCGAACGCCGCACCTTAAGGATCTGACGATGTCGCGTCGTTGCGAACTCACCGGTATCGGCCCGATGGTCGGCCACAGCGTGAGCCACTCGAACATCAAGACCAAGCGCCGCTTCCTGCCGTCGCTGAAGACGGTCAAGGTCACGTCCGACGCCCTGGGCCAGACCTTCAGCCTGCGGATCTCGAACGCCGCCCTGCGCACCCTGGACTACAAGGGCGGCCTGGACGCCTTCATCGTCAAGGCCCGCGACGAGCAGCTGTCGATCGCCGCCCAGCGCATCAAGCGTCAGGTCCGCGCCAAGCTGGCCGAACAGGCCGCCGCCTAAGTCCGGCGACGAAAACCGATCTGGAAGGGGCCGGCGGCGACGCCGGCCTTTTTCTTTGCCCGAACGCCGACCCGAAACGCCGAAAATCCCCATCGCGGCGAACGCGGGGGCAACGGCCTGGGACGGCGGCGCAAAAGAAAACGGGCGTGGATCGCATCCACGCCCGTTTCCCGTTTCTTGACCTAGAGGAGCTTGAGGTCCACCGCCGAGGTCTTGCCGCGCTGGCTTTCCAGCTCGTATTCGACCTTGGCGTTCTCATCCAGGCCCTGAAGGCCGGCCTTCTGAACGGCGGTGACGTGAACGAACACGTCGGAACCGCCGCTGTCGGGCTGGATGAAACCATAGCCCTTGGTGGGGTTGAACCACTTGACCGTACCGGTCGCCATGTCTGCGTCTCCGTAAACGCGCTTTTCCAGGCGGATCTCCCTTGGGAGGACCCGACAATCCATCTGGACAGCTCGTTCAGTGAAGGAGCGAGACGCGGGTTTGGACCCCACGCAAAATCCGGATTGCGCCGATGTTGTCACCCGCCTTTTCCGGTCGGTCAACAGCAAAGCGAATCGCGCCCGGCTCCAACACCGTTAACGACAGACCCCGCCAGAGGCCGCGTCCAGGTGCAGATGGTCCTTGTGCGCGGCATTGTATTCCGGGCTCAGCACGTTGGCGAACAGGCCGCACGCGCCTGTCTTCAGCGCCCTCAGAAAGCCCGCGCCCTGAGCCCCCGCCGGCCCCTGTCCGTCCCAGTCCTGCAGCACCCGCACGCGCCGGCCGTCCGCCAGCGTCACGCCCGCAACGTCCAGCGCATTGGCCCGCGCGTGTTCGCTGGGCCGCGCCGTCCGGTCCTGAGAGCCATAGATCCGGCGGCAGGCATAGGTCCCATAGCTGTCGACCCGCGCCGGCGCCGATCCCAGGGCTTGCGCCGCCGGGCGCAGCACCTGACGGTCCCACACCGCATAGCGCAGGGCCATCGGACACTGCATCGTCAGGCCGGCGGGACGGAGCGGCGTCACATCGCCCCCGGCGATCCGCACCGCGCCGCGCACCACGCAAAAGCCCCCGTCGTTCCGATCAGTCGCCCGCGCGACCTGGACGCCGGCCTTCTCCAGCACGGCCATGCAGGCCAGGGTTCGCTCGGCGACCGCCTGGGGGGAGGCGTTCCGCTCCAGGTCGAAGGCGGCGATCTTCAAGCCCGTCGCCCGCCCCACCGGCTGGTCCAGATTCAGCGGCTTCCACGGCAGGTCCTGCGGCGGGGCCAGGGCGTTCAGCAGACCGAACAGGGCGCAGGCCATCAGCCCCGCCTCCGACAGCACAGTCCAGACCTCGGCCAGTTCGCGCTTCATGAGCCCTCGGCGCGGGACCAGGTGCGGCCCCGCTGGCGAACGCTGCACGGGGCCGCTTGTTCAAATCGGGCGGCGGCCGTGTTCCGGTTCGGCGGTCGCAGACCCAGAACGATCCGCCCCTCGGGCGCCGCCCGGCGATAGGATGGTCGCCGGCACGGCGCCGCTTGTCCACGCGCCCTTCACCCGTCACCATGGGCCCCATGGGAAAGAAATCCGACGCCTACGAAGCCGAGCTTGCCGACCTGCAGCTGGCCATGGTCCAGACCCAGGCCTGGATGATCGAACACGGGTCGCGCGTCGTCGTCGTGCTGGAAGGGCGCGACACGGCGGGCAAGGACGGCGCCATCAAGCGGCTGACCGAATACATGTCCCCGCGCCAGACCCGCGTGGTCGCCCTGCCCAAGCCCAGCGACCGGGAAACCAGCCAATGGTATTTCCAGCGTTACGTCCCCCACCTGCCGGCGGCGGGCGAGACGGTCATCTTCAACCGCTCCTGGTACAACCGCGCGGGGGTGGAGCCGGTGATGGGCTATTGCACGCCCGAACAGTACGCCCAGTTCATGACCGACGCCCCCCGGTTCGAGCGGATGCTGACCGACGACGGGATCTTTCTGATCAAGATCTGGCTGGACATCTCGCGCCCGGAACAGGCCCGGCGGCTGAAGGAACGCCGCGTCGATCCGCTGAAAAAGTTCAAGCTGTCGTCCCTGGACGCCGAGGCGGAGGCCCGCTTCGACGCCTATTCCGACGCCCGCGACCGGATGCTGGACGAAACCGACCGCGCCTTCGCCCCCTGGACCGTCATCGCCACCGACGACAAGAAGACCGCGCGCCTCAACCTGTTGCGCCACATCCTGCGCACCCTGGACCACACCGACGCCAGGATCGAAAAGCCGGATTCCGACGTCGTCCTGACCGCCGAGAAGGCCAGGGGCCGGCTGGCGCGGTAGGTTTCCGTCTCGCTGTCGCCCCCCCCGCCGTCGCCTGCCGGTCCCGACGCCCTGATCGCGCCTCTTCGGGCCCTGCCCCGCATCTGCGCGATTGACAATGCGGGCGAGCGTGCCGACACTTCAGGCCGTCGAAATGGCTGGCTTGGTCTGGGTAGGCCCAAGCCCTTCCTTCTGGAAGCTCTGTTCTCGGTCGATCACCGAGTGTCCCGACAGTCCCGCGCCCCTGGGCGCTTCATGGGTCTGTTCGGGAGCCTGACATGTCTCGCTCCTTCTGCTGATCCGATCGAAGGAACGACCATGTCTATCACCGGCCCCATTCTCGTTTTCCTCGCCAACGGCGTCCAGGGCGGCGCCGTCGTCCAGGCGGCTTTGCGGCGCGGCCATCCTGTCCGCCGTCTCGTGCGCAGGCCGCAAGGCTCAGACCCTGTCGGAACAGAGACAGTCCTCGGGGATCTCGACGATCCTCGAAGCCTTGCCGTGGCCTGCGCCGGGGTCGCCCACCTGGTCCTGCAGGTCCCGACGGGAGACGCTGCGGAAATGGCCCGGCGCGCCCAGTCGGTCGTCGATGCGGCCAGACAGGCGGGTGTGCGAAGCCTCGTCCTGAAACTGGCCAGCGCCAGCCGACCCGCACCCTGCGCCGAGCCCAGCTTCATCGCCAACGCGGCCGTGGAGGCCGTGGTTCGGGCGGCGGGCCTTCCGTGCGCCGTCCTGCGACCGACGATGTATCTGGACAATCTGCTCAAGCCCTCCGTGACGGCCGACATTGTGCGGCACGGCGTCTTTTCGCCTCCGATCGCGGCCGAACAGCGGATCGCCTGGACCTGCGCCGACGACTGCGCCGAAGCGGCGATACGCCTGCTGGAACGGGGGGCCTACGGCGGCGACCATTGCATCGCCGGGCCGGTGTCGGCGACAGGACCCGAGTTGGCGGCGACCGTCGCCAAGGCGATCGGAAAGCCGGTCGCCTATCACGCCCAGCTCATCGAGCGGTTCGAAGCCGAAGTGGACGCTGCGATGGGCCAGGGCGCGGGACGTCGGATCGCGTCGAAGTTCAGATATTTCGCAGAACGCCCCCAGGAGGCCGACGACATCCTGGCCCGCCCCTTCCAGCCGACGTCCGCATTGGCCGGCTTCACGCCTACGCCGATCGAAGACTGGATCGGCCGACACGCCGCTAGGTTTCGTTGATCGTCGCCCGCCGACGACACCGCTTCATCCTGCGCCCCTGGGCCGCGTCGCCCCCGTCATTCCGAGACGCCCCGGAACGACGGGGCCCGTCTGCTATGCCGACCGGGCGG
The DNA here is from genome assembly GCF_030818545.1 of Brevundimonas sp. SORGH_AS_0993. Taxonomy (NCBI): domain Bacteria; kingdom Pseudomonadati; phylum Pseudomonadota; class Alphaproteobacteria; order Caulobacterales; family Caulobacteraceae; genus Brevundimonas; species Brevundimonas sp. SORGH_AS_0993. The sequence continues at coordinate 2,457,789 of NZ_JAUTAH010000001.1, read as the reverse complement.
ATGTCGCACGGCCGGGCGCCGACACCTGTTTGGTTTCAATCGCTTAGGACGATCGCAGATGTTTCCGGTCGCCTGGGTGCGTCGGCGTGCCATCCTTCGGAGACGGCTTCTCCTCCCCCACCAGCCCCGGACAACCGGACTCTTCGGACTCTTTGGACTCATCGGACTCTGTTTTTACGCCGGCCGGTCCGAATCCGACGCGGCAGGTGACGAACGGCCCCGGAGGCCCTACCTAGCGACCATGACCGTTCACGCCGCACCGCCCCCCATCCTCGACGCCGCCGGCGTCGATGCCGACGAAGCCCTGTCCATCCTGAAGGCGGCCCTGACCGGCGCCGACGACGGCGAACTGTTCCTGGAACGGTCGGAGAGCGAAAGCCTGGTGTTCGACGACGGGCGGCTGAAGTCCGCCGCCTATGACGCGACCGAAGGCTTCGGCCTGCGGGTCGTGGCGGGCGAGACCGCCGGTTACGCCCACGCCAATGAAATCTCCGCCGGCGCCCTGCGCCGCGCCGGCGACAGCGCGGCCCTGGCCAAGCAGGGCCACGCCGCCGTCGTCGCCGAGGGGCCGCGCGCCACCAATCAGAAGCTTTACGACGAGGTCGATCCCCTGGCCGCCCCGGCCTTCTCCGACAAGATCGCCCTGCTGGCCGAGATCGACGCCTGGGCGCGGGCGCGCGATCCGCGCGTGGTCCAGGTGTCCGCCTCCCTGATCGGGGAACGCCGCGCCATCGAGATCCTGCGCGCCGACGAGCGGGCGGTGCGCGACATCCGCCGCCCCCTGGTCCGGCTGAACGTCTCCATCACCGTCGAGCAGAACGGCAAGCGCGAGAGCGCCTCTTCCGGCGCCGGCGGACGTGCGGGTTTCGAAGCCTGGGTCGCCCCCGACCGCTGGCAGGCCCAGGTGGACGAGGCCCTGCGCCAGGCCCTGGTCAATCTGGACGCCGTCGACTGCCCGGCCGGAGAGATGGACGTGGTCCTGGGCGCCGGCTGGCCCGGCGTTCTGCTGCACGAGGCCATCGGTCACGGCTTCGAGGGCGACTTTCACCGCAAGGGCTCGTCGGTCTTCAACGGCATGATGGGCCAGCGGGTGGCGGCGCCCGGCGTCACCGTGGTCGACGACGGCTCCATCGCCGGCCGTCGCGGCTCTCTGTCCGTCGATGATGAGGGCACCCCGACCTCGCGCACCGTGCTGATCGAGGACGGGATCATGGTCGGCTTGATGCACGACCGGCTGTCGGCGCGTCAGATGGGCGTGGCCGCCACCGGCAACGGCCGGCGCCAGTCCTTCGCCCATATGCCCATGCCGCGCATGACCAACACCTTCATGGAGGGCGGCAAGGACAGCCGCGCCGACATGATCGCCAATACCAAGCGCGGCCTCTACGCGGCCAATTTCTCGGGCGGCCAGGTGGACATCACCAACGGCAAGTTCGTCTTCCAGTGCAACGAGGCCTATCTGATCGAGGACGGGGTCATCACCGCCCCCGTGCGCGGCGCCACATTGATCGGCGACGGCGCCACGGCCCTGACCAAGATTCAGATGATCGGCGACGACTTCGCCTTCGATCCCGGCGTCGGCGTCTGCGGCAAGGCCGGACAGGGCGTTCCCGTCGGCATCGGCCAGCCCAGCCTCAAGATCGGCGGCCTGACGGTCGGCGGCACGGCGGTCTGAGAGGTGCGGAACCGGATCGCGCGACCGTGAGTTTCCCCGCCACACTGGAGAGGAGACACCCCATGTCCACCGAACGCACGGTCGAACATCCCGACGGCCGCATCGAGCGCATCACCGAAAACGCCAACCCCACCGTGGTCGAGCGCCGCGGCGGCGGCGGCATGGGCGCCGTCGTCGCCCTGATCATCGGGGTCCTGGCCATCGTGGTGGTCGGCTACTTCCTGATGAACATGAACCGCAGCGAAGCCGTCGAATCCAACGCCATCGCCGGTGCGGCCGAAAGCGTCGGCGCCGCCGCCGACAATATCGGCCAGGCCGCCCGCGACGCCGTCCCCCCGGCTCAGTCGGCCCCCGCCAACTAAGGCTGAGGGCGCGGGCGGATCCCTCGTGGCCGCCCGCGCCGACGCCAATACAAAATCACATATTAAAGTATAGAAATATTCATTACACGACCGTAATAATATCTACTGAATATGATGTCATGAAATTCCTGTAATGATGTCGTCGATTTAATCCACCTTGCCGCCTTGTAACTGGAGATCAAGACTGCGGGGCGGCACTTCTCCTCTCGACAACTCGAGGGGAAATCGATGACCAAGACCTTTCTTATGGCCGGCACGGCCCTGTTCCTGACCGCAGGCGCGGCCCTTGCGGGCGAGGCGCCGCAGGTCGCCCAGGCGCCGGTTCCGACCGGCCCCGCAGGCCAGGCGCCCCTGGCCGATGCGGCCCAGCGCGGCGTACTCGTCTTCACGCCCGACTTCTTCACGGCCCAGCGCCCCAGCACCGCCCTGGACATGGTCAACCGCGTCCCCGGCTTCTCGGTCGACGACGGGTCCGGGGCGCGCGGGTTCGAGGGCGCGGTCGGCAATGTGCTGATCAACAACAACCGCCCCGCCTCCAAGAACGACCCGGGCTCCAACGTCCTGAACCGCACCCCGGCCAGCCAGGTCGAGCGCATCGAACTGATCCGCGGCGGCGCGCCCGGCATCGACATGCAGGGCTTCTCGGTGGTGGTGAACGTCATCCTGAAGAAGGAGACCACCCGCCAGTCGGTCCTGACCTGGAGCACGATCCAGTTCGAAGGCGTGGGGCACGACCTGTACGGCGGCAGCTATCAGTTCACGTCCCGCAATGGCGACCGGAGCTGGGGTGTGACCCTGTCCGACGGCACAAGCATGAGCGATTCCAACGGGCCGGGCCGCACCGTTCGCCGCAACGCCGCCGGCGCCGTCATCCGCGACGAGCGGACCGCGCAGGACGGCTATGGCGGCGGCAATGCGATCCGGGGGACCTACGCCGGCCCGCTGGCGGGCGGCAAGATCGACCTGACGGCCCGCTATGGGATCAACGACTGGAACGGCTCCAACACCAGCCGCTCGGCCGTCGCCTTCCGCGACAGCCGCGACAATCAGGATTCCAAGGGCGGCGAGTTCGGCGCCGCCTGGACCCGCGCCCTCGGCCCGCGCTTCAACCTGGAGACCCGGCTGATGCACGAGTTCGGCAGCTGGGACGGCCTGTCGCTGTACAATGTCCGCCTCGACGGCGTCGCCGCGCCCGAGCAGCGGTTCGCCTATTCCGGCGACAACTCCGAGACCATCCTGCGCGCCCTGGTCCGTCAGGAATGGTCGCCCAAGCTGACGGTCGAGACGGGCGCCGAGATCGCCTACAACATGCGCCAGACCGACCAGGCCTATAGCGAGGGCGGCGTCGCCATCCCCCTGCCCAGCGCCTCGGTCAAGGTCGAGGAAACGCGCGGCGAGGCCTTTTCCAAGGGCACCTGGCGGCTGCGCCCCGAACTGACGCTGGAGGCCGGCCTGCGGCTGGAGACCTCCACCATCGGCCAGTCGGGCGACGCCAATCAGGAGAAGAGCTTCTTCTTCGCCAAGCCCCGCTTCCTGGCCACCTGGACGCCGCGCCCCAACAACCAGCTTCGCCTGCGGTTCGAGCGCGAGGTCGGCCAGCTCGACTTCTCCGACTTCGCCGCCTCGGCCGACCTCAGCTCGGAGAACGTCTATGGCGGCAACGTCAATCTGGTGCCCGAGCAGCGCTGGATCTCGGAACTGGCCTATGAGCGGCGCTTCTGGGGCGAGGGCGTCGTCTCCATCGGCTATCGCCACGATCAGATCGTGGACGCCATCGACCGCATCCCCCTGGCCGCCGGCCTATCGGCGGTGGGCAACATCGGCGATGGCACTCTGGACCAGCTGTCATTGAACGTCACCGTGCCCCTGACCAGGCTGGGCGTGCCGGGCGCGCGCTTCTCCTTCAAGAACGACTGGAACAAGACCTCGGTCACGGACCCGACGACCGGCCAGGCGCGTCCCATCTCGGGCGTGCGGCCGACCCAGGCCAATGTCGGCTTCGAACAGGACATCGCCAGCTGGAAGCTGCAGTGGGGAGTCAACTGGATACCGCATCTGGGCCAGGGCAACTATTCGCCGGACCAGGTGTCCAGGTGGCGGGGCGCGAACTATTTCGAGACCTTCGTTGAGTACAAGCCCAGCGCGACCCTGTCGCTGCGCGCCCAGGTGAATGTCTGGAACGACTTCACCCAGACCCGCACCGTCTTCGCCGACCGTCAGACCCGCGCCGTCGCCTTCACCGAGGACAGCGAGGTCGATCCGCGCACCTTCGTCTCGGTCCGGGTCCGCAAGACCTTCTGATCGCGATCTCGGGCCAAGAAAAAGGGCGGCGTCCGCATGGACGCCGCCCTTCTGTCTGGTCGATCCGTCTTCTGGATCAGCCGACGGTGGAGGTGCGCGGGGCGGCGACGTTGCCGTCTTCCTGACCGCGATCGCTCAGCGCCGGACCGGGATGGTCGCCGCCGCTGTTGGCCCCATGCGACCAGCCCTTGATGACGAAGCTGATCGCGATGAAGGCCACGCCGATGCCCATGCCCCACAGGCCCAGAAGCTTGAACACCTCCAGCGAGGTCTGAAGCGCCAGACCGGGGTTCAGCACCTGGCCGCCCACTGTTTCCGTCCCCGCCAGGCCGGCGATCCAGCCGCCGACATATTGGGCGATGGAGCTGGCCAGGAACCAGACGGCCATCATGAAGCTGACCACCTTGGCCATCGACAGTTTGGTGATCTCCGACAGGCCCACCGGCGACAGGAACAGCTCGCCCGTCGTGTGGAACAGATAGAGCAGACCCAGCAACAGAAGCGGCATCTGGAAGGCTGAGTTGGCCATTCCGGCGCCCCACACCACCACCATGAAGCCCAGCCCGACCTGCAGCAGGCCCAGTCCGAACTTCATCGTCGGATTGGGGTCCAGGTTGCGTTTGGCCAGGAAGGCCCACAGCGCCGCCATGATCGGCGCGAAGATCAGGATGAAGCCGGCGTTGAACGACTGGGTCTGGGCGGCCGTGATGGTCGCGTCGACCCACAGGCCGCTGGGCGTGATGCCCGCCGCCGCCAGCTGCGCCGGCGTCCCGACCGTAACGCCCAGGAACTGGAAGGCGTGCGGCGTGATGGAGAGGTCCACGTTCCGGTCGGCGAACAGGTTCAGCGAGGTGCCGGCCTGTTCGAACAGGGTGAAGAAGACCACCGAGCCGAAGATCAGCACCAGGGCCAGCATCATCCGTTCCCGCTGGGCCTTGCTCTCGCACACCTTGACGATGACGTAGAGGATGAACAGCAGCGACGCCACGGTCGCGGCGCCCAGCACCCAGCCTACCAGGGCGTTGCGCTGAACCATGAACCAGACCACGCCGACGCCCAGGATGCTGGCCAGATAGATCGACCATTCGCGGTTGATCGGGCCCAGCACCGGCTTCTTCAGATCGGCCTCGGCCGGAGGTTCGCCCTTGCCCTGCAACAGGGGCTTGCCCAGCACGAACACGACCCAGCCCAGGGCCATGCCGACGCCGGCCAGGCCGAAGCCCGCCCACCAGCCGACCGTCTGGCCCAGAAGGCCGCAAAGCACCGCCGCCCAGAAGGCCCCCAGATTGATGCCGTAATAATAGAGGGTGAAGCCGGAATCCCGGCGCGGATCGCCCTGCGGATACAGTTGGCCGACGATGGTGGAGATGTTCGGCTTCAGGAAGCCGACCCCCATGATGATCAGCGACACCGCCAGGTAGAAGACGTTCACGCCCGCCATGTCGCGGGTCGTCTCGATCTTGTATTCGGCGGTCGGGATCACGGCCGGCAGGGCCGAGGTCGCCGGCAAGCCCTGGATGGCCAGGCCGTTCTCGGCGGGTTCGAACTTGTATTTGTGGCCGTCGATGACGATGGCGACGTCACGCGCCGCGCCGCGCCCTTCGGCGTCGATCTGATAGGTCTGGCCCGCATAGGTCAGAGTTTCCGTCGCGGGACGTCCCTCGAAGGCCATCATGCCGTGACCGGCCACCAGCAGCAGGGCGCCGAAGGCCACGGCCTTGCGCGTGCCGATGAAACGGTCGGCCATGATGCCGCCCAGCAGCGGCAGCAGATAGACCAGCGAGGTGTAGGAGCCATAGGTCGAGCCCGCCATGGCGTCGTCGAACAGGAAATGCTGCGTCAGAAAGAAGATCAGGATGCCGCGCATGCCATAGTAGGAGAACCGCTCCCACATCTCGGCGAAGAACAGAATTATGAGCCCTTTCGGGTGGTTCTTCAGAATCTGAAGCAGCACGGGAACGCCCGTGGCGAGGGTGATGACCACCCCCAGAAGAATGACGATATTCATGCCTACCCTTTGTCATCGGGACCGTTCCGGTCCTCGGTCGCATTGAGAGGAGGCGAACGCGCGCCTCCCCGCCCCCGTGGCGAAGGAGTGAAAAGACCACCGGGTCCGTAGGTTTACAAGCGCTAACGGAGCGTGACCGACGGTCGCGGGCGGGCACACGATCAATTTACCACCCAGGGATGTATCGATTGGCGCAATGCCTGCAATAGAGAGGGCCGCCCTCGCAGGGCGTGTTCATTATGGGATTTCGACCCTTGCCCTTGCGACCGATCCGCCGATCCGACCACGAAGGGCTGAACCGGCTCCACCGCGCGGTGGGCTGGCCCGAGCGTTCGCCGGCGGGGTGGCGCTGGCTGGAGGACAATCCCGCACGCCAGGATCTGGACGCGCCGATGGGCTGGGTCGTCGCGGACGAGCAGGATCGGCCGGCCGCCATGCTGGGCAATTTCGTGCAGCGGTTCCGCCTGGGATCGCGCCGCCTGCACGCAGCCACCGGCTTCTCCATCATCGTGCCGCCCGAACGCAAGGGCGCCAGCCGGGGCCTGATCCGCGCCCTCATGGCCCAGCCGAGGCTGTTCGCCCGCTACACCTTCAACGCCAACCCCCGTTCGGCGCCGCTTTACAAGCTGTTCGGCCTGAGCCCCTGGCCCGACAAGACCCACCATCTGAAACTGTCGTGGATCGTCGATCCCATGGCCTGCGCCCAGGGCCGGGCCCTGCGTCATCTGCTGGGGCGCATCTCGGCCGAGACGGCCGCCCGCCTGGGCGAGCGGCTGATGAACCGGCGCCTGTTCCACCCGGAACCGATGCGTCTGCCCGCCGACATCACGCCCCTGCGGGATTTTTCGGACAGCTCTCCTTACGACGCCTTCTGGCGCGCCCTGACCCAGGAAGACCGGCTGCTGGCGGACCGCAGCCCGGAGGTTCTGCGCTGGCGTCTGGCCGATCCGGACCTGACGATCCCGCCCCTCCTTCTGGCGTGCGTTCAGGGCGGGCGGATCGTCGGCGTGGCCCAGGCCCTGATGACCAAGACCAGCCTGATCGAGCCGCCCTGCCTGGACATCCTGGACCTGGTCGCCCTGAAAGACGCGCCCGACGCCGTGGCTCGGCTGACGCGCGGCCTGATCGACAATGCGCGAAGCCTGGGCGCGGCCAAGGTGCGGTTGCAGACGGTGACGCCGGACCTGCTCGACGCCCTGGGCGAACTGGGCGTGCAGGCGCGACGCGAGGGCGGCTGGGGGCACTGTCACGCCCTCATCGACGATCCGGCCCTGGCCGCCGCCTGGGCCCCGACGCCGTTCGACGGCGACTACGGCGTCTGCGCTCGCACCCCGCCGCTGCCGCGCGTCCTGCGCGCCCGACTTCGGGCCGCGACGCCCGCCGGCCAGGTCTCCAAGGCTTAGAAAAAGCTTGGAAAGAGCCTCAGCCCTTGGGGCGGGTCTTCAGTTCGTCGCGGATTTCGATCAGCAACTGTTCGGTCGCGGTCGGGGCCGCGGGCGCCGGATCGGGCTGGGCCGCCTGCTGACGGCGCAGCTTGTTGATCAGCTTCACCATCACGAAGATGACGAAGGCCACGATCACGAATTGGATCAGCACATTGATGAAGGCGCCGTATTCGATCACGGCGGGCGCTCCGGTCGGGTTGGTCGGATTGACCGGCAGAGTGATCTTCAGGTCCGAGAAGTTGATCCCGCCGATCAGCCAGCCGATGGGCGGCATGACGACCTGATCGACCAGGCTGGTGACGATCTTGCCGAACGCCCCGCCGATGATGACGCCGACGGCTAGGTCGACGACATTGCCCTTGACCGCGAATTCACGAAATTCGGACAGCAAACTCATGACGGGCCTCGGTCTTTGAATCGAAAAATCGGGAAGCTCAGGCGTCGCCCGAGGCGTTCAGCCGCTCGCGCAGCTCCTTGCCGCTCTTGAAGAAGGGCACGGCCTTGGCCGGCACCTCGACGGTCTCGCCCGTGCGCGGATTGCGGCCCGCGCGGGCCGGGCGCGACCGCACCGAAAAGGCGCCGAACCCGCGCAGCTCGACCCGGCCGCCCTCGGCCAGGGCGCCGGTCATCTTGCCCAGGATGGCGTTCACCAGCCGCTCGACCTCGGCATGGGTCAGGTGCGTGTTCTCGGCCGCCAGTTTCTCGATCAGTTCGGACTTGATCATCGGGCCCCTCTTGTTCCGCGTCCGACCGGCGAAGCCTCGCGCCGCCGTCGTCGGAAGGCGGCACCCTAACGCCCGGCGCACGCATGAAAAAGCCCCCATCGACGCGCGAAAGCCCCCTTGCGGCGCATTTTCGGGCGCAGGAAGCAAGAAAAAGGGCGGCGGGATGACCCGCCGCCCTTCAACAGCCTGCCCTTGCGGGCGCAGCCTTTACTCCTTGGAACCGGCGTTCTTCAGCGCGGCGCCCAGGATGTCGCCCAGCGAAGCGCCCGAGTCGGACGATCCGAACTGTTCGATGGCTTCCTGTTCGTCCTTCATTTCCAGCGCCTTGATCGACACCGAGACGCGGCGCGAGGCCTTGTCCACGGCGGTGATCATGGCGTCGACGCGATCGCCGACGGCGAAGCGTTCCGGACGTTGCTCGTTACGATCGCGCGACAGGTCCGACTTGCGGATGAAGGCCGTGACCGGCGCGTCGTCCTCGCCGAACTTGACCTCGATGCCGCCCGACTCGATCGAGGAGACGGTGACGGTGATCTGCTGGCCGCGACGGTAGGTGTCGCCCTCGCCGATCGGATCGCCGCCCAGTTGCTTGATGCCCAGCGATACGCGCTCCTTCTCGACATCGACGTCCAGGACCTTGGCCTTGACCATCTCGCCCTTGCGGTAGCGCTGGATGGCTTCCTCGCCCGAGACCGACCAGTCCAGGTCGGACAGGTGGACCATGCCGTCGATGTCGTTGTCCAGGCCGATGAACAGACCGAACTCGGTGGCGTTCTTGACCTCGCCCTCGACCGTCGAGCCGATCGGGTGGTTGGCGACGAAGGCGTCCCACGGATTGTCCTGCGCCTGCTTCAGGCCCAGCGAGATACGACGCTTGGAGGCGTCGACGTCCAGGACGACCACGTCCACTTCCTGCGAGGTGGAGACGATCTTGCCCGGATGGACGTTCTTCTTGGTCCAGGACATTTCCGAGACGTGCACCAGACCCTCGACACCGGCTTCCAGCTCCACGAAGGCGCCGTAGTCGGTGATGTTGGTGATGCGGCCCGTGTATTTGGCGCCGACCGGGTACTTGGCTTCCACGCCGTCCCACGGGTCCGACTGCAGTTGCTTCATGCCCAGCGAGATACGCTGGGTGTCCGGGTTGATCTTGACGATCTGGACCTTGACGGTGTCGCCGACGGCCAGAACCTGCGACGGGTGCGAGACGCGCTTCCACGACATGTCGGTGACGTGCAGCAGGCCGTCGATGCCGCCCAGATCGACGAAGGCGCCGTAGTCGGTGATGTTCTTGACGACGCCTTCGCGGATTTCGCCCTCTTGCAGCTGGCCGACCAGCTCGGTGCGCTGTTCGGCGCGAGCTTCTTCCAGGATGGCGCGACGCGAGACGACGATGTTGCCGCGCGGACGGTCCATCTTCAGGATGGCGAAGGGCTGTTCCTTGCCCATCAGGGGGCCGACGTCGCGGACCGGACGGATATCGACTTGCGAGCCGGGCAGGAAGGCCGAGGCGCCGCCCAGATCGACGGTGAAGCCGCCCTTGACGCGGCCGACGATGGCGCCGTTGACCGGCTGGCCTTCGGCGAACACGACTTCCAGACGGGTCCAGGCTTCTTCGCGGCGCGCCTTGTCGCGGCTGATGACGGCTTCGCCCAGGGCGTTTTCGACGCGCTCCAGGTAAACCTCGACGTTGTCGCCGACCTTGGGCAGCTTGGCGTCTTCGCCTTGGCCGAACTCGCGCATGGCGATGCGGCCTTCGGTCTTCAGACCGACATCGATGATGACGATGTCTTTTTCGATGCCGACGACGCGGCCGTGAACGACCTGGCCTTCGCCGAAGTCGCGGCCCGACAGTTGTTCGTCGAGCAGGGCGGCGAAATCGTCGCGGGTAGGATTGAGGGTGTCAGTCATGGAGCTGAGAAGCGTCCTGTAGGGGCTAAGGGCGCGCGACCGTAGGGCCCCGCGCGCGGTGGATGTCAGGAAGGGTAGTCGGTCGTCAGATGCGAGGCCGGATCGACCAGAACGCCCGCGGAAGCCGAGGGTGGGCGCGTTGGATTTGCGAGGACCAGCCTAAAGGCCGTGTTTCGCGCGCGCCGCCTCGACGATACGGCGGGCCGCATCGAAGGCGGCCTCTATACCCATGTCGGTCGTGTCCAGCAAGACCGCGTCTTGCGCCTGGACCATGGGCGCCGATCCGCGGCCGGCGTCCCGCTCGTCGCGCCGCTGGATGTCGGCCAGCATGTCTTCGAAGGCGATGTCGATGCCGCGCGCGGTCAACTGTTTCCAGCGGCGCCTGGCGCGGACCTGCGGCGTGGCGGTGACGAACAGTTTGGCCGGGGCGCCGGGGGCGATCACCGTGCCGATGTCGCGCCCATCCAGCACCGCCCCGCCCGTCTGGGCCGCGAACGCCTGCTGCAGGTCCAGAAGCGCCGCCCGCACGCCGGCAAAGCCTGCGACGCGGCTGGCCGCCTCGCCCGCCTCCCCCGTCGTCAGGCGCGGATCGTCCGACAGGCCCGCCGGCTCCAGCCCCCGCGCCGCGGCCGTCGCCGCCGCCTCGTCGTCCAGCGACCCGCCGTCCTGCAACACCTTCAGCCCCACCGCCCGATAAAGCAGTCCCGTGTCCAGATGCGGCAGGCCATAGGCCGTCGCCAGACGCGCGGCGATGGTCCCCTTGCCCGAGGCGGCCGGTCCATCGACGGCGATGATCAGGCTCATCCGATCCGCCCGCCCAGCCGGTTCATCAGTTCGACGAAGCCGGGGAAGCTGGTCGCGATCATGCCGGGCTCGTCGACCGAGACGGGTTGATCGGCGGCCAGGCCCAACACCAGATGGCTCATGGCGATGCGGTGGTCGTGGGCGGTGTGGACGGTCGCCCCCCCCTTGACCGGGCCGCCCGTGACGATGAAGCCCTCCGGCTCCTCCTCCACCTGGACCCCGCAGGCGCGCAGGCCCTCGACCATCAGGGAAATCCGGTCGCTTTCCTTGACCCGCATCTCGCCCACGCCGCGCATGACGGTGACGCCGTCCGCAAAGGCCGCCGTCGCCGCCAGGATCGGATATTCGTCGATCATGGAGGCCGCGCGCGCTTCGGGCACGACGACGCCCTTCAGCCGGGAGAAGCGGGCGGTGACGTCGCCTACGTCCTCGCCGCCCGCCTGGCGCCGGTTGGCGACGGTCAGATCGGCCCCCATCTCGACCCAGGTGTCGAACAGGCCGGTCCGCAGAGGGTTCAGCATCACCCCCTCGACCGTCACCTCGGACCCCGGCGCGATCAGGCCGGCGGCCAGCGGAAAGGCGGCCGAGGACGGATCGCCCGGCACGGCGACGAAGGTTCCGGTCAGCGGCTGACCGCCCTTCAGCGTCACCTTCCAGCCTTCGCCGACCGCCTCGACCCCGACCTCGGCGCCGAAGGCGCGCAGCATCCGCTCGGTATGGTCGCGGCTCTTCTCCGGCTCGAGCACCGAGGTCACGCCCTCGGCGTTCAGCCCGGCCAACAGAATGGCCGATTTGACCTGGGCCGAGGCCACGGTCTGCACATAGTCGATGGCCTTCAGCGCCCCCCCGGTCAGGGCGCCCCCGGTCAAGGTCAGGGGCAGCCGATCCTCGGCCGCCAGCCAGCCGAAGCGCGCCCCCATCTGGGCCAGCGGCGCCGTGACCCGCTTCATCGGCCGCTTTCTCAGCGAGCCGTCGCCGTCGAAGGTGGCCGTCAGGGAATAGCCGGCCGCCGCCCCCATCAGCAGGCGCACCCCGGTCCCGGCGTTGCCGCAGTCGATCACGGACAGGGGCGTCTCGAACCCGCCTGCGCCTTCGATCCGCCACCGGCCCTCGCCGGTTCGCTGGACCTTGGCGCCGAAGGCCTGGACCGCGCGGGCGGTGGCCAGGACGTCGTCGCCCTCCAGCAGGCCCTCGACCTCGGTGACGCCCGCGGCCATGCCGCCCAGGATCATCGACCGATGCGACATGGATTTGTCGCCGGGCGCGCGCACGGTTCCGGCGAGCGAGGCGGAGCGGTGGGCGGTCAGTCGAGAGGTCATCTTGGCCCGCTTCAGGCTGGAGGATGGACAGGCGCGCGGGCGTCGCGTGAAGATCGCTTTTGACAGCGGCCCTAAGGGGTGGCAAGGGACCGCCCCGAATTCAACCCGTTGAAAGCATCCCACCGTGGCCAATCCCGAACTGGGCGCCAAACAGGTCTGCCCGAACTGCCAGGCGAAATTCTACGACCTGAACCGCCGTCCCGCCCACTGCCCCAAATGCGGCACGGACTTCGATCCCGAAGAGGCGCTGAAGCTGCGCAGCCGCCGCGCCCGCCCCGGCTATCCGTCCGACGACGAGGACACCGAGGACCAGGTCAAGGACAAGTCGGCCGACGCCGAGGAAGACGAGGACGAGGAAGTCCGCGCCCCGGAGATCGACGAGGAAGGCCATGAGCCGATCCTGACGCCGGACGACGATGACGACGACGCCCCGGCCGACGCTTCGGAAGAGGCCGGCATGGGCGCCACCGACGGCGACGACGATCTGCTGGCCGACGATGACGACGACTCCGTCCCTTTCATCGAGGACGAGGACGACGACTCTCTGGAAGACGAGATCGCCAAGCCGTCGCGCGACGACGACTGATCTTTTCTGGATGCGCCTACCGCGCCTTGCGCTGCCTGAGGCGCGGTAGGCGACAGTCTTTGTGATTGAAAAGGCTGTCGATTTTCGCCCTTGGAAGCGGGGTGAAAATAAATCTCGAAACAGGCTTGATCGCAGAAAATGCCTGACATAGTTTCCGCCGCCTCGCCGGGGGCCATCGCAAGATGAACCGGCGGACCAGACCGCAAGGTCCGGGGCTTTAGCTCAGTTGGTAGAGCGCTTGCATGGCATGCAAGAGGTCAGCGGTTCGACTCCGCTAAGCTCCACCAAGTTTTCAAGGGGTTAGCAGCTCGCTGCTAACCCCTTTTGCTTTCCGGGTAGCACATGGGTAGCAAACAACGTTCTTTGAAATCGATCTGACTGCACTTCGTTTCGATTCGCGTCAGGACGTTTCACGAGATTGCGGCGGTCACTGCAGAGCTTCGATCACTCCGCGCCGAACATGCCGCGCCCTAGGCGTCGGTCACACGCCGAATCGGTCACTTTCGTCACGATTCGTCGGCAGTCTCTTTGGAAGGCTTGAGCCTCAGGGCGTGCGTTCGAGGCCGACGCGCATTCCGCGATACGAACCAAAACAGCCTCACGACCTCAGAGTTGAGGCCTGAAGCTCGCAGGTCCTCGACTACCGCCGCCCGTCTGGCGGCCGTAGCCCCCGAACAGTCGCGTCCGTCACGGTCTCGACCTATGCCCTCTACGACTTCATGGCCGAAAAACGATCCGCCCTGACAGCGTGGGATGAATTGGTTGCAACCCTGATCGCTTCCCCCACTCCTTCCCAGGCCCCCGCCGCCTTCGACGACGCGGCCGGGCACGGGGCGTGGCCGCGGGGGCCAGAGCCAGACCTTCGACAAGCGCGCTGAACAGATCGGCTTGAGCATCTATGGAGCGGATGTTCGACCTGAAGGCCGCCCCAGACGCTTGATCGACCCGGCTTGCGCCAAGCCGTCAGAACCCGAACTCGCTCTCACCAGGAGAGACGGCCTTCGCGTCTCCGACCCGCCAACCCCGCCTTCTCAGGCTCTGAGCTCAACACACTCGCGGGCGATAGGGGGAGGTCCTGGCCGTGAGCCTCCGAACCTCGCCGCTCTGGATTGCTCAGCCCCGAACCGCACTGACGGACTCGCGGAGGTCGTGGCCTGTGGCGTTCCAAGAACTGGAGCCCTAAGCCATCGTTGCGCACGGTCGAAAGGTCTTCCCGGCCGCGCCCCTGGATGCGGCTCGCGCCCGCCAGATCGGCGTGCAACCCGTACAGGATGCTCGGCCAGATCAGAGCAGGTCGTAAGCCGTTTCAAGAAGTTTCAGTCTACGGGGCAAGACGGCCTTGATCGCGTCGTAGGCTTCCGGGTGGAAATCATCAGGCATGTCCGTGAGCGCCCTGTCCGGTGCGGTCTCGGCATGAGCGCGGATCTCGTCCACCACCTTGCGCATCGCCGTCGGCCCCAAGCCCGCGACCTTGCCGCTCTGGATGAAGTGACGTCCCAGGACATCGTCGACCCGGTAGTGCGGCGAAGCCCCCGCCGACATGGCCAGGCGGAAGCTATTATGAGGAATCTGCTTCGCATCGAACGCGGGCTGCGCCGTCAGCACGTCATAGAAGGGCGTGAGCTCGAACCGCCCGCCCGGGCGCAGGAACAGGCTGAAGTTCTTGGCGTGGCCGTCGGTCGCGCCGGTCAGCCAGAACAGGATCTGGCTGCTGAAGAAGGCCAGACGGTCACGGGCCGGATCATCAGCTTCCTGAAGGCGATCGAGAATATTCCTCATCCCCGGGCCTCCGTGGTCCTGGTATTTCCGGCTCGAGGGGATGGACAACGCCTGACACAGGTCTTCCTGGGGAAGGCGAAGCAGTCGACCGTCTGATCGCCACGCCCTGTCAAACCGTTCCACGACGAGAACCCTTCGCTCCCCGAAGGTCGCGATCTCCGTCTTCGCCGTTTCAAGACCGAAGGCGCGCATCAGGGCGAGGCAATAATGCTCGTTGTCGACACTGTGGGTGAGATCCACCTCGCCCGACGCCGTCGGTATCCGCCCAAGCTGGGGCTTCAGGATGTGGGTTGTCGGCGTCGCGCCGATGGGTCGCTTCCATCGTCCGTCATGAAACAGCAGCGCTGTCTTCTCCTGCGCCCCGGCGATGGAGATGCGGAAGCCTTCCTCTGGATCGACTCCAAGCGGGGCGTGGGCCAGGTTCGCGAGCAATCTCTCGATCTCGTCTTCGCCAATGGGCTCCGCCTGGATCGCGCCCGAGACATCGACCTCCAATCCGTCGGGGAGGAACTGCATGGCGCCGACGCAGTCCCGGCCGATTTCCTGCAGGAGGCTGTAGGTGTCGGCGCCCCGCGCCCCGGTCGTCCGGGCGACCTGCCTGCGGACCGCCGGACTGTCGGGCAAGAGATTGTCGAAGACCGCGTTGACCGCTTCGCCCCGATAGGCGGCCTGCTGCAGAGGAAGGGATAGGGAAATCGGGAAGGCCTGCGGCCACTCCACCCAGTCCCGGGCGTACTGGAAGAAGACGGCGCCGTCGGCCGCCTTCTCAAGGCGACCGACCTCACGGCCATTGATCAGGATAGTCAGCGGCGCATGGGCCCGACGACGCCCCATCAGAAGATGTCCGCTATATCGGCCGTAGAACTGCGTGTCCGCGGCGTGAGCGTCATCTCCAGATCAAGCGCCGCCAACAGATCGCAGATCGAGGCGATCCGGGATCCCGGCGCGCCGCTTTCGATCTTGGAGACCATTTCTTGTCGCGTGCCGGCGAGGTCCGCCAACTCGGACTGGCTCAGTCCCCTGGCTTTCCGCTGTCGCTGAATGAGATTACCCAGCTGACGGGGTGAGCGCGCGAGCGGTTCCATATCGCCTCTCCTATGCGATATTCGACATAAACCCGCCTTATGCGATCTTCAACATAAAAGTGAAGTATGCGCTTTTCCGCATAAAGTCGATTGACAGGGCGGAGGCCCACCCGGTCCTGCGTAATCGACGGAAAGCCGTCCTACCATCCCGGGACTGGGACCGACGGCTCGCAGCCTTGCCTGCGGACGGCGTCGCCTTCCGATCATGTCCCGAAGTCGAACGCGATCTGATCCGGCGATACGCTCGTGCGACGCGACCGGGACACCGGCTTCGCCGGCAGCGGCTTCGAAGCCCGCGGAGGTGGTTCGGAAACGACGTCGGCGACGGGCTTCAGGCCAGGGCGCCTCTATGCCAGCTTCGGATTGACGGCAGGCCGGAAGGTCCGCGACGCCTTCCACCGGTCCAGATCGCTCTGCCACCATCCGAACCTGCCGGTCGACACCCGCACCGGCGGCGGAAAATCTCCCGCCTTCTGCATCCGCCAGGCCGTCGTCCGGCTGAGACCGGTGATGTCCTTGACCCGCGGCCAGTACAGGAGGCGGTCGCTCGGTCCTCCGGCGCGCGGGGTCGGGACCGCCTCGTCGTCCCGGATCAGCCGATCCATGACACCGCCTCGTCCGCCCGATGCGCGAACACATCTGCGAGGAGATGCGCATCCCGGGCGGCGTCCACCGGATCGCGCTGCTCCCAGGCGAGGATCACCGCCTTCAGCGCGAAGCTGACGGTCGGATTCGCCAGCAGATCCGCAACGGTGAGCGCGCGACGGGCGGGCCGGCTCATCGCCGCCTCGCGGCGGGGGGAGCCGACGCCCGAAGGTCGGTGATCTGAGACCCGGCCCAGGTCTTGAGCACTTCGGTCGGATAGAACGGCTTGCCGCGGACATGCAGACAGGGCGGGCCGTTTCCGCCCATCGACCACAGCCGCGCGAGCGTGCCCGGTTTCAGATGGATGCCGTACTGTTCCAGAAAGACGGAGGCCTGGGACCGGGTCAGGAGCGGCCCGGACGCCAGGGGTGCGGCAGGGTCGGGGGTGGGCGATCCGGCGGTCATGGGTCGCTCCGCGGCGGACGGCAGTCCCTGGCGGTCCGGGCGCGCCGACCGACCGTGAGCGCCAGATAACAATCGACGACCGCCGACACATAGGCCTGGGTCTCCGAGAGATCGGGAACCCGTCCCAGACCCGCCACGCGCGCGGGGCCGGCGTTATAGGCGGCGAGGGCCAGCCTCAGATCCCCGAAACGGAGCATCTGACGCGCGAGATAGGCCGCCCCGCCCCGGAGGTTCTGCCGGGGGTCGAACCGGTCGCCGACGCCCAGTTCAGCCGCCGTGCCCAGCATCAGCTGGGTCAGCCCGCCCGCCCCGGCCGGCGACCGGGCCCGGGACTCGTAGCCGCTTTCGACGATCACCACCGCATGAAGCAGCTTGGGATCCAGGGCGTGCAGGGCCGCCGCCTCGTCGATCATCGCGGCGAAGGGCTGGTCGAGGTCGGGCAGCCGAGGGGTCGCCTCCTCGTCCGGACCGACCAGCGTCGCGGCGGGCGGAGATCGGCCGAACAGGTCGCCGCCCGCCGCCCTCCAGTCCACAGCCGCCCGCGGAGCCTGGGCCGAGGCGACGCCGCCGAGCGCGCCGAGGGCCAGCCAGACCGCGACGACGGCCCGGCGAGAGTCGATCACCATGTCAGGACCTCCCAGAAGACCCCCTCAAGCCGATCCGCCCGGACCGGCCCGAAATAGCGGCTGTCGAAACTCGCGGCGGTGTCGCCCAGGAGGAAGACCTCGCCCGCATCGAGGCGGCGGCAGTCCGCGCGACGCCCTGCCGATCCCGGGATCGAACCCGCACCACCCGCCCCGGCGCGGCCAGGCGATCCCCGACGCGGCAGACCCGCTCGCCCGCCGTCGCGGCGACCCTTTTGATCAGCAGCACCTCGGGCGGCAGACCCAGGCGCCCGAGATAGGCCCTGACCGAGGTCGGTTGAGGCAGGGCCACGACGGCCCCGCGCTGCGGCGCCGCGCCGATCGCCCGCACATAGAGCCCCTTGGGCAGGCTCGCGCTCTCGTTCACCAGGGCGGCGGCCAGGAGATCGAAGGTCGTGTCCGATTCGCGACGGAAGGCGTCCAGCGCCGTGCGCCAGTCCGCGCCCTTGCGCGACAGCCCGTCGAAGAGCCAGCGCTCGAGCGCGCGGGTCTCGTCCGCCGGCGGCAGCCAGGTCAGGGCGAGGCGGAAGTCGGTCTCGAACGCCGGCTCGCGGGTCTCGAAACGGCCGCGGCGTTCCGCGTCCATCAGCCAGGCCACGTCGAGGTCGAAGCCGCTTTCGTGATAGGGCGCCGCCTCCCGGCGGCGGGCTTCCATGTGCAGGCACCACCCCGTACCCAGCCGCCTGAGCGCATTGTTCAGGCGCGCCTGTACCGCCATCAGCTCGTCCTCGGTCGAGGATTCGAGATCGGGGCCGTGGAACCGGAAGCCGGTCGTGAAGGAGCCGTCCTTGTTGAGAACCACGCCCGGCGCCGCCAGGGCGGCCCAGGGCAGATGGTCCGCGAGAACGGCCGGACGGCGACGCTGCTCTTCCAGGAACCGCATGGTCAGACGTCCAGATGGCCGGGCAGCGCCAGATGACGCCGCAGGACATCGAAGAAGCGCCGATCGCTGCGCGCGGCCCACAGGCCGATGGCGTGGGCGGCCGCCCACCACAGCAGGCCGAGCCACCAGATCCGGAGCGCCAGGCCCAGCACCATGGCGATCGTGCCCATTGCGATGGCGTACGCCCGCGGCATGCCGGCCATCAGGACCGGATCGGTCAGGGCCTGGGCGACAGGCAGCTCCCAGCCGTCGGGATGCGGCTCCATCACCCGATCTCCGCGCCGCCGGCGAAACCGAAGAAGTCGAGGAAGAAGGTCGAGGCCGCGAAGGCGATGGACAGGCCGAACATGATGCCGAGGCCGCGACGCATCGACGAGCCGTTCTCGCTCATCGCGATTCCGGCGCCGAAGACGACGACCGCCACGACGGCGGCGGCCTGGACCACCGGCCCGGTTATGGACTGGACGACCTGCTGGAGCGGGCCTTCCCAAGGCATGCCGGACCCACCGGCAAAAGCAGGCCCGGCGATCAGCAGGCCGCACGAAATCGTCGCGCCGATAAGGCGGCTCCTAAGTATCCCACGCATGATTTGCTTCCTGTGTTCAACGCGTCTCAGCGCGATGCATCACATCGCAAGCAAATATATCCACAGTCCATCAACACATGCCGTGATTATTTATAAGCGGGTTAGATGCAATTCTTGAGAAAGTCATTTCAACTCTTCAGATGGATTCGCCGTGACTTGCAGTTCGCCTTCTGAACTTGCTTCAAGGCGACTTTCGAAGACTTGCCTTAAAGGCCCGCCCACCCTGGTTTCTCGCAGGATCGCCACAGTCTCATTGCGAGCGACGGCAATCACACCGTCGACCCAAGCCGACGTCCTGGTGAGATCGCCGCCTCGGCAACTGCATCGCGGACCCAGGTCCCGGCAAGCCCCGGCCTGATCGCCAAGACGCCTTTTGCAGGTCCATCGCCACCCTCCCGCTTCCGGATTGCACTCCGGAAAGCGGAACGTCGACCGGGCGAACCCGCCAGAAATCTTACCGATCGGGATGTTTTCAAAGTATCGTGCAGGACAGACACCCGATCTTACCGATCGGGAAGATATGCCTTGAATACACGACATTCCCGAACTATCTTACCGATCGGGAAGAACACATGATCACCACCGCTCACGATCTCGGCCTGCAAATCGCCGAAGCCCGCAAGGCGCTCAGGCTGACCCAACGCGATCTCGCCCTGGCGATCGGAACAGGAGAGCGTTTCATCGTGGATCTGGAAGGCGGCAAGGCCACGGCGCAGCTGGGCAAGGCGCTCGCTGCCGCCAAGGCCGTCGGGTTGCGGCTCGAAAACACGGCGAAGCGCGCCTGATGCCCACGCTGTATTACGCCGAGACCCCGATCGCCGAGATCGACGCCACGCCTCAAGGCCTGACCTTGACCTATCAGGATACCTGGCGCGAGGCGGCGAACGCCTTTCCGGCCTCGCTCTCCATGCCGCTCGACCGCGCCGACTGGCCGCCCGAGGTCGCGATGCCCTGGGTCATGAACCTCCTGCCCGAAGGCGAGCCCATGCGCGCCATGCAGCGCGCGCTCGGCGTCGCCCAGGAGGACATCCTCGGCCTGATCTCGGCGACCGGGGGGGATCTGGCGGGCGCCCTGCGTGTCGGCGGACCGCGCGTCGCCCCGGGTGACTATCGTCGGATCGAGAGCGAGGCCGATCTGGAGCGGATCATCACCGACCTGCCGCGCAAACCCTTCCTCGCCGGCGAGGAGGGCGTGACCATGAGTCTGGCCGGCGCCCAGGACAAGCTCCCCGTGGCGCGCATCAGCGACGCCCTCGCCGTGCCGATGAACGGCGCGCCCTCGACCCACATCCTCAAGCCGGACAATCCGCGCCTTCCCGGCAGCGTCCAGAGTGAGGCGCTCTGCATGGTGCTGGCCGATCGTTGCCGCCTGCAAGTCGCCCCGGTCACCACCGGTCGGGCCGGCCAGCGGAGCTATCTCCTCGTCGAGCGCTATGATCGGCAGCGCCAAGACGGACAGACCGTTCGCCTGCATCAGGAAGATTTCTGCCAGGCTCTCGGACTGCCGCCTGGCGCCAAATACGAACGCAGCCAGGTCGGTGTTCCGGGCGTGTCGCTCGCTGCCATGTTCACCCTGGTCAGAGACCATATGACTGCGGTGGACATCACCCGGCTTCTGGACGCCGTGATCTTCAACATCGCCGTCGGCAACGTCGATTCCCACGCCAAGAACTATTCGATCCTTCTGTCGTCGGACGCGCCGCGACTGGCGCCCCTCTATGATCTGATGTCAGGCCTGTCCTGGGACGGCATTACGCAAAACCACGCCCAGGCCGTGGGCGGCCAGGTCCGGGGCCGCCACATCCAGGCGCGGCACTGGCGGCGGATGGCTGAAGCCTGCGCACTGGCGCCTGCGGCGACAGTGCGCAGGGTGGTCGCCCTGACCGACCGGATCCAGCGCGAACTTGAAGGGGCTGTCGAAGCGGTCCGCGCCATGCCCGCCGGTCCGGGCGCGCATCTGGAAGGGCTGGCGCAAGACATCCTCGCAAGGGCGGCGCTCGTCGGCCGCAATGCCCGGCGAGACGACGACGCCGAAGAGGATGAGGGTCCCGCCAACCGGGGCGAGGCCTTCCCGTCATCACTCTAGCCGACAAGACTATATGCGGGCCTGATCACCGCATGTTCTGCGGCGATTAGATCGGCTAATCGCCGCGCCCGATGGCCGACACCTTATAGTCGCCGTCTTCAAATCCCTCCACGGCGAGGATGGCCTCGACCTCTCGGCCGCTAGAAGTTCTACGGATCTGGACGATGACGTCCACGGCCTGTCCGATGGCCCGCGTCGGGACGACGGCGGCGACCTCCGAAACCAGATCCTCGATCCGCCGCAGAGCGTCCCCGGCCGAGTTCGCATGGATCGTCGACAGCCCGCCGGGATGACCGGTATTCCAGCTCTTGAGGGTTTCCAGCGCCGCGGCGCCGTCGCGCATTTCGCCGACGACGATCCGGTCGGGCCGCATCCGCAGGGCGTCCCGGACCAGATCCGCCACGCCGATCGGTCGGGGCGAACGCCGCGTCAGCACCGACACCGTATCCCAGGCGGAACACTGTAGCTCCGGCGTGTCCTCGATCATGAACACCCGATCCCCTGCAAAGGCGGGTTCGGCCAACAGGGCATTGGCGAGCGTCGTCTTGCCGGACCCCGTACCGCCCGAGATCAGGATATTGCGTCGCGCGACCACGGCGGCCTTCAGGCCGGAGGCCTGGTCCTCGGTCATCACGCCGTCGCGCACATAGTCTTCCAGTCTCCAGACAGAGGCGGGACGTTTGCGGATGGAAAAGGCCGGCGCGAGAGCGACGGGCGGCACGAGGCCCTGAAACCGCTCGCCGCTACCGGGAAGAACGCCTGCGAGGCGTGGGTCTTCGCGGACCACGGGTTCTCCGACGTAGTCCGCGACAAGACGTATGACCCGTTCACGCGCATCGCTCGCGAGCACCTCGCCGGTGTCCTCTCGCCCGGATCCAATCCGGTCCAGGATGATACGGCCATCCGGATTGGCCAAGATCTCAACGACATCGGTCGCCACGAGCGCCGACAGAATGGTGTCGCCGAGCGCATGGCGCAGCGCCTGAAGTTTCCGCTCCGCGACGATGGGATGGGCGCTCATCTCAGACCGCCGCGCCAAAGGACCGGGGCTCCTCCGCGACCGTCTCTTCCGGATCCCTGTGGCCTCGTCCCGCAACGATACGCGCCGCCGTCGCATCCAGGAGGGTCTCGATCCGGCGATCGACAGCCGCCTGGACGGTCGGATCCTGATCCACGATGGCGTCGGGAAGGCGCAGGAAGAAGGCGCGCGCGACTTCGATGAGGAGTTCCTGAACGATCTGCAGGTCTCTCGCCGAGGACCGCATATGCCCCTTCAGGGACTGCTCCAGCAAAAGAAGCCGATCGTCCGGGTCGGCATGAGAGCTCTTCTGCAGACCGCGCGCGATGGCGCGTCCGGCCGCCTGGCTCAGCGGCATCCGTCCGGCCCGGGCCTCCCGGTTCAGACCGGTCACCACCTTCGGATCGTTGAGATAGACCTGAACCCGGCAGGTCGGAGCGGCGCGTCTAGTCATGGGGGAGTCCTTGCAGGTGATCCAGGGCCGCCTTCTCGGCCGCCATCGCCTCGGCCACGCGGCTGTAGGCCTCAGCGACGCGGGCCACCGTCTTCTTGTCGTCCATGGCGGCAGCCACCTCCTTGAAGAGAGGAAGGCCGGCCTGTGCATCCTCACCCAGGCTGCGGCGGCCCGCCCAGGGATGCGGGGACCGCCCTGGCGCATCGACACCCGACGCCTGATCGTGCGGAGCCTCATCGGCGCGATCACGAAACGGCCGAACCTTGTCGTAGAGAAGCTTGGCGGTCTTCAGGGGCCGCCGGCCCGTCGAAGACCAGTTGCTGGTCATCCGGGAGGGCGCGGATCTCACCCGGCTCCATCAGAGGCCGTTCGATCTCGGAGCGCGACACCGTGCTGCGCCCCACCGGCCAGACCGGCCGGAGAACTCGGCTCCTGCGCGCTTCCGCCACCGTCCCCGTGAGTTTGGAGACCTTGTCCTGGGTCAGGGGATCGAGCGCCGAAAAAGAGGTGAAGACGGCGCAGTTGTCGAGGATGGTGTTGTTGACCCCGTAGGTCTCCACGATGTCGTTCAATGACTGGGCCACGAACATCACCTTGACCCCATAGCCACTCAGGAGCCGCAGCGATTTCTCGAAGAAGCTGACCCGCCCGAGCAGAGGAAACTCGTCCATCAGCATCAGCAATCGATGCTGTTTGGAGCGGCCGGCGGCATCCTCGCTTTCGTGAACCGTGAGCGCCTGGGCGGCGGCATAGAAGAACAGGCGCACCAGAGGCCGCAGTGCGGCGGCGTCCGCCGGCGCGACCTGGACGTAGAGCGACATCGGCGACTTCGCACATATCAGATCGCCAAGGCTGAAGTCCGACACCGATAGCGCCCGCTCGACATCGTCGCCCGCAAGCCATTTGAGATAGGAGCGCGCGGTGCCCTGGACCGAGGTCCGGAACCGGTCATGCATCGCCGCATAGCCTTTCACGGCGGTGAGGATGAACGGATGGGGCTCGGGCTCACCGTCCGGTCCCGGACGATGCAGGGTGCGGCTCATGACCTCGGCCGCATCGTTCAGATCAGCCAACAGCTCGCGCACCGTCACCAGGGTCTTGTCGGCGTCTTCGGCTGTGTAGAGGACATGCAGGATGGCGGCTTCTAGGATCTCGGACGCCGCCTTGTCCCAGATCGCCTCATCGTCGCGTGCGCCACCGGGATCGGAGAGGATCGCCACCAGTCTCTGGAACTGAGCCAGCTCCCCCGGTCCCGGCCGGATTTCCGCCAGGGGATTCCAGCACGCCGAGGCCGGGTCCCGGGGATCGAAATACAGGGCATGGGAAAACCGGCCCCGCCATCCCCCTGTGACCCGCCACAGTTCCTTTTTGGGGTCGTGAACTAGGGTCCGTACCCAATTGAGTTGATTGATCTGCTGTGATTCAAGCTTCTGAGGAGGCTTTGACATGGCGGATCACTTTTGGCTCTCGGACGCCCAGTGGGCGGTGATCGAGCCGCACATGCCCAAGGTCTACACGGGCAAGCGCCGGGTGGATGATCGTCGGGTGATCTCGGGGATCGTGCATCGGCTGCGCGAGGGCTGTCCCTGGCGGGCGCTTCCGGATGTCTATGGGCCGTACACAACGGTGTTCAATCGCTATAACCGCTGGAGCAAGCGGGGCCTGTGGCAGCGGATCCTGACGGCGCTGAACGCAGAGGCCGATCCGCCGGTCGTGGCGATGATCGACTCGACCTCGGTCAAGGCGCACCGCTCGGCGGCGGGCGCAAAAGGGGGGGCGCGTTCCAGGCCATAGGCCGTTCGCGCGGCGGCCGCACCACCAAGGTCCATCTGCTGGTGGATGAGGCCGGGCGGCCCCGTGTGCTCCAGCTCTCGCCCGGCCAGGCGTCCGACATCGTCGCGGCCCCCGACCTGATCCTCGCCGCCCGACCCAGCCAGAGCCTGTTGGCCGACCGCGCCTAGACCGCGACGCCCTGCGCCGCCTGCTCAGCGAACGCGGCACGACCCCGGTGATCCCCAACACGATCAACCGCGTGAACCGACACCCCTTCGACCCCGCCGCCTACAAGCTCCGCAACGACGTCGAACGCGCCTTCTGCCGCCTCAAGGACTTCCGCGCCGTCGCCACCCGATACGACAAGACCGCCAGAAACTATCTCGCCGGGCTCTGCCTCGTCGCCGCCATCACCCTATGGACCAAATGAGTCCGGACCCTAGGGGCCGCGCCCACCGACCACCCTCGGGGTCGGTGCATGGACCTTGATCGGGGACGTTCACCACCGACGGGACGCTTCGCTGAAACGCGTCGCACCTGACGAGCTCCACCATCGTCACCTCCAGGCGTCGCAGGACGCCTGGAGGGACGGCCACCTTCCGCACATCGTCCGTCCGTCCCAGTCGTCACTCCGCCTTCAACTGTTCGACAAAGAACGCTGAATCATAGGCTGCGACAGGCCGATCAGCCTGACCGAACCCGGCAGTCGAAAGCGATCCCCCCGGAACCGCTCGGTCAGCCGAGACAGGACCCGGCCCCAGATCTCACCTCTATCGGGCCAACGCCGAGGGAAGGTAAATTACTCGCATTTACGCTGACAACCAGGCTTGTGGCCGCCGCATGGCGGCGGCTCAGAAGACCGTCACCACCCATATTTGAGCCCGATCAAGCCGCCATGGCTGGAGCTGGCGTCGCCCAGCATGCCGCGATAGCCCAGGTTCAGCATCAGCCGGTCGGTCAGCGACCATTCCGCGCCGAGGTCAAGGTTCAGAGCGTTCCGCGACCAGCCGTCCATCGGGACAAGATAAACCGGGCTGGCCGCCCAGTCGGCATAGCGGACGCCCTGGGTCTCGACGTCCTCCAGTTCGTGCGACCACTCCATACGCGCGGTGGGTCGCAGGACGCCGAACCGGCGGCTTTCGAGGGTCCACCGCCATGACGCGCCCAGATTGACCGACAAGCCGCTCTGATCCAGCGCATCCCAGGTCAGGGCCGACAGGCCGCCGCTGGTTTCTGTGAAGCCGTCCAGCGCGATGTCGCGGCCTTCCATGCGGACATAGAGGTCGGCTGAAAGACCCTGACGGCGCACGGTCCGCCCGATGGAAGCCGAGGCGAAGCGCACCACGCCCGAGCGTTCACCGTCGGCATAGCCATTCGCCTGGCCCAGCAGGCCCACGACCCAGCGGCGGCTGTCGATGTCGAGGCTGGACATACCCATCACGCCATCGACGAACCAGCCGTCGGCAGGTCGCCAACTGGCGTAGAGGGCGCCGGTCACGGCCTTGCCATTGGAGGTCGAGCCGTTGTCGCCGATCCGCGTCTTGTCCTCGCCGTAACCCAGACCGCCGCCCACGATCAGATGATCATCCAGGCGAAAGTCGACGCCTGCCGTCACCCCCTGCGTGGCGAACCGGCTGTCGCGCAGACCCTGAGCATCCTGACGGCCCCAATCGACCGAACCCGAGGTCCAGACCCCTACCGATCGACTGTCTTCGGTCGCCCGCTGCCCGGTCGGGGGCGCGTTCGGCTGGCCGGCCTGGTTCAGCGTCTGCTCGGCGGGCCGGGCGCGGTTGGACCCGAAATCCAATCCCAGCATGTCGCGGTCGCGATCATCGCCCAGGCCCCCGGGATCCAGCCGTCGATCCTGACCCAGCTGGCGCCGCAGAGCGACGCGGGGATCGCGGTCTTCCCGTCCGCCGAGACCGCCGACGTTCAGGCTCAGACCGTTGCGCGAATCGTTCGAGCCGTCCCGCAGGCTTTCCAGACGGCGCCGAAAATTATCGACCTGGGCGCTGGAGAACCGGCGCGCAGCGGTGATCTGGCCCGCCGCCATGCCTCGGACGTCCGGATCCAACGAAGGGTCCGGGCGTGCAGCGACCGTCACCGTCAGGGTTCCCATCGAGGTTCCGTTGACGTTGGTCAGGGTGAAGCCGACGACCGCCTGCCCCGAGAACGTCCCTTGCGGCGTGAACGTCAGATCGTAGGTTCCCCCCGTTCCGACGATCGCCGCCGAACCGGCTGCGGTCGGTGAGATCGAAACCGCCGCCGCGCCAGTGAAGGGGTCGCCGGCCGCATTGCTGATGCGGACCGTGACCGGACGGCCTTGGATGGTATCGGCGACCAGCGCCTGGGACGCGGGAATCTGACCGACCGTCAGGTCGAGCCGACCCGCCGCCGAAGACCCGAACGGCAGGTCGATGACATAGTCCAGCGAGGTTGTTCCGCCGTTGGCGACACCCGGCGTGAACACGATGTTCAACCCCTGGACCGTCGCCGTGCCGAAAGCCGGCTGGCGGGTGATCTGCAACGCCTGGAACGGACCGCCGATCAGGGTCGCGGTGGGCGACACGGTCAGGGTTCCGCTGGAAGCGATGCTGCCCGAAAGGTCCGGCGCCTTGCCCGCCACCAGGAAGGTGAAGGTCGCCGGCGCGGAGTCCCCGCCGGGACCGAAGGCCACGACCGTCACCGTTTCGGTCCCGATGAAGTTGGCGTCGGGCGTGTAAGCCAGTTGGAAGGTCGACGCAGTCTGAGGTCCGGCCGCCTGCGCCCCAACCGATTGGGACGTGGTCGTAGCGACGGACGCGGTGATCGCGGAGGAGCCGAAGCGAGCGTTCGCCGTGATGCGATAGCCATCGATCACGCCCTGGGTCCATGCGCTCAGATCGACTGAAATCGTGGCGGATCCCCCGCCGCTGGCAGACGGAACGACGACGGCAGGCGCAGGCGTGATGGCGGGCGCAGGCGGCGTGGCGACCGTCAGCGAAACGGTGGAGGTCGAGGAGGTTCCTCCGGGGCCGGTGGCCGTGAAGCTGAAGCTGTCGGGGCCGAAATAGTCCGCAGCCGGTCGGTAGGTCGCCACAGCGGCGGCGAAGTTGACCGTGCCATGGGCGGGCGCGGCCGCCACTTCGACCTGATCGTAGACCCCGCTTATCGATCCAGACAGATCGATCGCGACGCCGGAACTCGCGAAAGGCACGGTCACGCCCGACCGATCAGCCGTGACCGGCGCCGGCGGAGCGCCCACCGCTATGTTGGCCGTGGCTGGCGCCGAGGCGCCGTCGCCGTTGCTCGCCGTATAGGTGAAGCTGTCGGCGCCGAAGTAGCCCGCGGCGGGCGTGTAGAGAAAGCCCTTCCCGCTGACCGACACGACGCCATGGGCCGGACCGGCGGCCACGGCGACGCTGTCGACCGTTCCGCCTGAGAGATTGGCCATGATCGGGTTGTTGGTCGAGCCGTAGCCGACCGACGCCGAGACATCGCCCACGACCGGCGGGTTCGGCGCGGCGATGCTCCAGGCATAGGCCTGGATCGCTGAAAACGGACCCGAGCCACCCGATGAATCGGTCGCCGTGATGCTGAAGTTGAAGAGACCGCCCTGCCCCGGCGTGCCGCTGATCACGCCGGCGGACGACAGGCTGATACCGGCCGGCAGAACGCCTGCCGAGATCACGAAGGCGTAGGGACCTGTCCCGCCGGACGCCGAAAGCTGCTGACTGAAGGGTGTTCCCACCTGACCGCCCGCCAATGTGGTCGGCATGACCGTGATCTTCGCCGCCCCGACCATCAGCGCATAGGCGCGACTGGCGCTGAACGGCGCGCCGCTTCCGGTCGAGTTGTCGGTCGCGGTGATTGTGACGCTGAAACTTCCTCCCGCCGTCGGGGTCCCGGAGAGCACGCCGTTCGTCGCCAAGGTCACGCCGGCCGGCAGGGCGCCCGCCGTAACGGCATAGCTGTAGGGCGCGACGCCGCCTGTGGCGGTGACGCTTTGGCTATAGGCGGCTCCCACGCTGGCGTTCGGCAAGCCGTTGGGCGTCAGGGCGATGGTGGGGGCATCGACCGTCAGGGTCAGGGCCCGACTGGCGCTGAACGGCCCAGTCCCTCCCGACGAATCCATCGCCGTGACGGTGAAATCGAAATTGCCGCCTTGCGTCGGCGAACCGCTAAGCATTCCAGCCGAAGACAGGCTGACGCCGGCCGGCAACGTCCCCGCCGTTACGCCGAACCTATAGGGCCCCACGCCGCCGCTGGCCGTCAGGGTCTGACCATAGGCGACGGAAACCTTCGCTGCGGGAAGGACGGCGGTGCTGATCGTGACGGTCGGGGCGCTGATGAAGAGCGTATAGGCCCGAGCGCCGGCATAAGGGGCCAAAGCCCCGGTCGTCGCATCCGTCGCAGTTACGGTAAAGTTGAAAGCCCCCGATGCCGTGGGCGTGCCGGAAAGCGCGCCGGCGGACGACAGGGACAGGCCCGCCGGCAGGGCGCCCGCGCTGACCGCATAGGCATAGGGCGATGTTCCGCCGGTCGCGCTGAAGGTCTGGCTGTAGGCGACGCCAGGCGCGCCGGCCGGCAGGGTGGTCGGCGTAATGACGATCGTCGGCGCCGCGATGACGATCGAATAGGCCCGACTGATCGAGACAGCAGCGTTGTCCGTCACCTTCGCGGCGAAGTGGAAGGCGCCCTGGGCCGTCGGCGTTCCGCTGATCGCGCCGGTCGTAGCATTGAGGGTCAGGCCGGCGGGAAGCGCGCCCTCCGAGATCGTATAGAGGTACGGGGTCACGCCGCCCGTGGAATTCAATGTCTGTCCGTAAGCGGCCCCGGCCTGTCCGTCGGGCAGACTGAGGGGAGATAGCGTCAGCGGAGGCGCATTGACCTTGAGGGAATAGGCCTGCGAGCCGTTGTAGGGACCCGCTCCCGTCGAACTGTCCGTTGCGGTGATCGTGAAGTTGAAACTGCCGCGCGCCGTGGGCGTCCCCGACAGCACGCCGTTGGACGCCAGCGTGATGCCGGGTGGCAAGGCGCCGGTCACGGTGTAACGGTAAGGCGTCGTGCCGCCGCTGGCCGTCAAGGTCTGACTGTAGGCCGCGCCCACGTCGCCCGTAGGCAAGGATGCCGGCCCAACTGCGATCGTCGCGTCGACGACCGTCAGCGAATAGGCGCGGCTGCCGGAAAAGGGACCGCCAGCCGCCGACGAACCATCGGTCGCTTTCACGGTGAAGGTGAAGTTTCCGCCGGACGTCGGCGTGCCGCTGAGTACGCCTGTGGAAGACAAGTTCAGACCAGCCGGCAAGGCGCCGTCCGTCAAAGCGAAGCGGTAGTCAGCCGTGCCGCCGCTGGCGATGATCGTCTGGCTGTAGGAGACGCCGACCTTGGCGCTCGACAAGGTGGTCGGGGCGATGGTGATGGTGATGGTCGGCGCGGCGACGGTCAGCGTCGCCACGTTGCTGGCTGTGGTCCCGCCTGCATTGCTGAACACGGCGCGGAACCGCTTGCCGTCGTCACCCATCGTCGTCGCAGGCGACGTATAGACAGTCGAGGTCGCGCCGGCGATGTCGGCCCAGCTGGCGCCGCCATCGAACGATTCCTGCCATTGAACGGTCGACGCCCCCGATGCTTGAGCGGCGAAGGTCGCCTTCGCGCCCGCCGTCACCAACTGGCTTGAGGGCTGGGCC
Organism: Brevundimonas sp. SORGH_AS_0993; assembly: GCF_030818545.1. NCBI lineage: Bacteria > Pseudomonadati > Pseudomonadota > Alphaproteobacteria > Caulobacterales > Caulobacteraceae > Brevundimonas > Brevundimonas sp. SORGH_AS_0993. The sequence goes on along the minus strand of NZ_JAUTAH010000001.1, from coordinate 2,427,626 downwards.
AGCACAGTCGGCGCGGCCGGGGTGACGGTGACGGTGACGGTCGCCGGCGCCGATTGCAGCGCGCCGGGCCCGGTTCCGTTTGTCGTGGTGAAGGTGAAGCTGGTCGTGCCGCTGTAACCGGACGCCGGTGTGAAGGTGACGTTGGGCCCGGTCCCCGAGACGCTGCCCGCACCGCCTGTCGGCTGCGTATAGGCGTAGCTGGCGGCGTCCGTTCCCTGGAGCGTGATGGTCCGCGCCGTCTGATAGGCCGTCGTCACGGTCTGGCCAGTGGCCGTGGGCGGCGTGATGTAGGTGTAGCCCCGGCTAAGTGTGGCCATGCCCCCTGGCGTCGTGACCCGGACATCGCCGGAACCCGCTGCGCCCGCCGGCGTCGTCGCTGTGATCTGGGTGTCGTTGACGATGGTGACGCCCGTGGCGGCTCCGGCGCCTATGCCGACGACAGTCGCGCCTGTGAGTCCCCAGCCGCCGATCGTAATCGATTGACCGCCGGCGGTCGTTCCCTGAGCTGGCGAGACCGACGTGACGGTCGGGCGCGCGACATAGGTGAACCGATCCGCCGACGAGGTCGCGCTGGTCCCGCCAGGAGTCGTAACAGTGACATCCACAACGCCCGTACCGGACGGAGCCGTCGCCGTGATCTGGGTATCGCTGTCCACGGTATAGGCTGCGACGGCCGTTCCAAACCTTACGGTCCCCGTCCCTGCGGCGGACGCGAAGCCGGTCCCCGCGAGCGTCACGATCGTTCCGCCGTTACGCGGCCCTGCTGTCGGTGAGATCGCGGTCACGGTTGGCGCAGCGACGTAGGTATATGTGCTCGCGGCTGACGTCGCGCTGACGCCGGCGGCGTTCGTCACGGTCACATCGACCACGCCCGCCGGCAGTGCGGGCGCCACCGCCACGATTTCTGTGTTGCTGTTCACCACGTATCCCGTGGCCTGCGCCGAACCGAACCTTACTCCCGACGGGCCCGAAACATTGGAAAAACCCATCCCCCGGATCGCGATGCTGGTCCCCCCTGCGGTGGGCCCCTGGGGGGGTGTGATCTGCGTAACAGTCGGCGCGATGTCGTCGTTCCGGATCGTCAGGGTTCCTTGCCCCCTGGCGATCGTGGCGTTGGTCGCGCCGCTCAGATTGACGAAAAAGGTCTCATCGGCCTCCGCCCGAAGGTCGCCGTTGATGAACACAGCGATTTGCTTGAACCTGTCTCCGGGCAAAAAAGTCAGGGTGCCGCTCGTCGCTGCATAATCGCCGTCGGCGACGGTCGCGGTCCCGTCCGCCGTGGTGAAATCGACCGAGATCGGGGTGTCGCTCGCTCGGGACAGGGACACGGTGGGGAAGAAGGCAGTCGTGCCGCTATTGCCTTCCGATTGAGCGAAGTCGTTGATGGAAATCGTGACCGGCGGCGGCGAACAGCTCAGCGTAAACTCGACATGGCTGTTCCAGGACGACGAAGGTCCCTTCGTGCGACCGGGCCCGCTTGCCAGGCTGGCGATGAAGGTGTCAGTCGAGGGAGGAGAGTTCCGTGTCCAGTCGACCGTGATCGATCCACTGCCCCTTTCCGCCGTCGAGTCCGTGACGCCTTGCTCAGAACTTGAATTGGTCTGGGAGTACTTAACGGAGACATAGGCGCCCCGGGTGTTTCCGGACCAGGCATAGGTAATGGTCTCTCCCTGGGCGAACCGCTGGTCCGTAGGGTATTTGACCTTGGTCGTTTCATTGCCTGCCGCGTCGACGACGAAGGGTCCCGAGAATCCGGAAACCGCCTGGCACGCACCCGACTGCGCTAGAACCCCGGATGGAACAGCGACCGCCGCGAGAGCGAGGATGACGCACGACAGCGCACGCGCTGACGGAGCGGCGGTCCTCGCCAGCGCCCGCCCGAGCGCTGAGGACAGCGTCCCTATGGCCGTCCGGGGTGGGCGCGCATTGCGTCTCGGCGCCGCCTCGGAGGCGCGGTTCAACCTGTTCGACATCCGACTGCCCCCGATCCGCTCCCCCCGATCCGGCAGGCAAGTACATCGGTCGTCTCCTGCTGTTGTAGGTCATTGACCTACAGCGGCCGCGTGCGACGCGCTAAGAGCATGTCTCCGAAGTCGGGGAGAACCGATGCACAAGCCGGCCCGCGTCTTGATCGTGGACGACCACCCCGTCGTGCTGTTCGGCCTCCAGCTATTGCTGAGGGATCATCCGCGCTACTGCGTCTGCGGCGAAGCCTCGAACGCGGACGACGCCCGGCGTCTGGCGGAAGAGTTGCGGCCGCACGTCATGGTCACGGATCTGGTGATGGGCGGTCGGGACGGCCATCACCTGATCGAGGACGTCGTCGCCGCCTCGCCGGGAACGCGGATCGTGGTGTACTCCAGCCAGGAGGAGACGGTGCATGCGCGTGAGGCCCTGCGGTCCGGCGCCCGCGCCTATGTGTCGAAAACAGAGGGGCTGGAGACCGTCGAGCGCGCCATCGTCGCCGTCCTGGCCGGCCTCGTCTATCTGCGTCCAGGCGTGCCGGCTCCCTGGCGTGTCTCCGACGAGGCGGCGACAAGGCCGGCGATCGACGATCTGTCGCCCCGGGAACAACAGGTCCTGACCCTGATGGGGCGGGGCCTCGACCTCCAGTCGCTGGCGCGCGAACTCTCCCTCAGCGTCAAGACCATCGGCACTTATCGCGAGCGGCTCAAGATCAAGCTCGGTCTCGACAGCGTGCGGTCGCTGGAGCGCCTCGCCGCGGCCCGCCTTCCGGAGAACACGGATGGCTGAGACCGATCAGGGGTTGGCGTCACGGCTGCGTCATCGCTGGGACTTCGAGGCCGACCCGGAGGCGTCCGAACCCTTCGAAAGCGCGGCGGTCCAGATCAACCTCCGCCGGATCGACCTCGCCGTCATCGTCAGCCTCGCGAACAGCGGCATCCAGATCTATCTGGGCCTGACCAGCGTGATGACCGTCGACAGCTGGCTGGCGGTCGGTTCCCTTCCCGTCCTTCTGGGCTTCGGCTTGGCGGCCGCACAGGTTCGCCACGGCCGTGGGGCCAGGCTGCGGCGCGCGCTTCCGGTTCTGCTTGCGATCTTCAGCCTGGGTCTGGCGCAGGCGGCGGTGTCGGTGATCGCCCACGATGGCCGGCTCACCAACGGCTATCCTTTGATCGTGCTGGCTGTCGCCCTCGTCTTCGTCTTCCCCCCCAGAACCCTGATGACGATCCTGGGCGTCGGCCTGGTCGGTTACGTCTTCGTCGTGCTGCGAATGCCGGTTGTCCCCTGGGAGAAGGCGGTGGCGGTGCTGACGGCGCTGATCTGCACCGCCGTGGCGACCGCTTCGGGCCTGCTGATCTACAGTGCGCGCCGCCGGGACCACGACCAGAGGGCTGTGATCTGGCGACAGAACCAGCGTCTGATAGCGCGCGACCGGGAACTGGACGACCTGATGGCCATCACCGCTCATGATCTGCGCAGCCCCTTGCTTGGGCTGCGCAACCTTATGACGCTGGCGACCGACCGGTCGCCGGACGACGCGGCGCTCCTCCTGCAGGTGATGACGGAATCCCGCCGTAGCGTGGAGGCCATGCTGAGCTTGATCGGCCGTCTTCTGGACGATCATCAGGCGGACCGAGGCGCCAGATCCCTGGCGGTGATCGATCTGCACGAACAGGCCTGCGAAGCCTTGGCGCGGGTCGGTCCTCTGGCGAAGGGCGCCGAGGTCGAGCTGTCCTTGCGGGCGGACGCTTCCCCCATCCTGGCGTTGGGTGAGCCGGGCGCTCTGGCCCAGATCCTCGACAATCTGCTGACCAACGCGATTCAGGCGTCATCCCCCGGCGACAGGATCGTCGTGTCCTGCCAGGACGAGCACGGCCGCACCGTCCTCGCGGTCGAGGATCAGGGGCCGGGGGTGCGTGAGCAGGACCGCCCCCACATCTTCCGCAAATTCTGGCGCGCCCCATCCGCAAGCGAGCGAAATCCGGGGGGGGCGGGGCTGGGCCTGTTCATCGTCCGCACCCTCTGTGAGCGTATAGGCGCCGAGGTCCGCTATGCGCCCGCTCCCCTATCGGGAGCCCGGTTCGAAATCCGCTTCGCACCGCATCCGCCCTCTGAGGGGTCGCCGCCTGTCCCGCCCGAACAACCCCGCCCCGTTCCACACCGCCGCCTTCGACCAGACTGAAACTTCGAAGATTCCGATCCACCACCTCCGTCGCCCCGATCAACGGCGCGCGGACCAACACAAGGACACTCCCATGCCAGACACACAGAGAAACACCGCGGTCGTGCAACGTCTGTACGCCGGCTTCGCCACGGGGGATCTCGAAGCGGTTCTCGCCGACATGGCCCCGGACATCCAATGGACGGAGGCGGAAGGCTATCCCTACGCCGGCCTCTACTCAGGCCCCGACGCAATCGTGCAAGGGGTGTTCGCCCGGCTCGCCACCGAGTGGGAGGGCTATCGGGCGGAACCCGACGCCTATGTCGCGCAAGGCGACAGGGTCGTCGCTCTCGGCCATTACAGCGGCCGCTACCTCAAGACCGGCAAGGCGTTTCGCGCACCGTTTGCACATGTGTGGACCCTGCTCGACGGCAAGCTGGTTCGGTTTGTCCAGTACACCGACACCGCAGTGGTCATGAAAGCGCTGGAATGAGGCGACGCCCCTGAAGGCCCAGCGGGCGGGTCGGAGCGACCAAATCGCGCCTCCGGCCCGCACGGGTCAATGGAAAGATCGGCTACGAGACCGGCCCTTGGGGCGCTTGCATCTACGGCAAGAACCTCTTCGACGCGCATTATCTGAGCGACGACCGCACCCAGACAAACCAGGCCGTCCTGGGCGACCCGAGGATCGTGGGGCTGATGCTTCAGGCGCGCTGGTGAGCCCCGAGGCGATCACGGCGTCCGTCCCCCTCATCGCCGGGGGGATCCGGCGGGGCGCGGCTGCTGCGCCGGGCCTGGGGCGGCTTCGTCGGGGGCCTGACCGGCGTGGCCCTGCCGGTGGCCTTGGCCGCCTCGGCCCTGGTCGTCCTGGCCTTGACCTCCGCGCCCGCCACAGCGCTTCTTCCGGCCTCACCTCTGCTTGTGTGGGGACTGGTCACGGGCGCGACCCTGGGCCTTTCCGTCTGAGTCCAGCCGGCGCGGCTGTCGCGGGGCCTGCGTCTAGCGTCCGCAGGCGCCCTGGGCCTGGTCGTGTTGACGCATCTCGTCCGCTATGGCGCCGCTATGCAGACCCTGCCGCCTGGGCCATGAACGGCGCCTTTATCGCCATAGCGGCCCTTCTGGCCTGGACGGTCCTCAAGCCCAAGCCTCGCAGGTCTGCCCAGGCCGCATAGTCGGCTTCCGTCTTCCAAAGGGGCGCGTCCGGCGCGCGATCATTCGCCGGGTCGTTTTCGGAACGTCGTTATTGAGCGGGTTTGACGCCTCCCCCGCGCCTGTCGATCTCACACCCTGTTCAGAAGGTTCTCCAGCCATTCCTGCCGCCCGGAGCGCGGCTGCGGAGACAGGTCGCGGGCGATCGCCAGGTCGGCGATCGTGGCCAGGCTGGCCGCGTCGCTGTGGATCGCGCGGCCGAGTTCGCCGTCCCAGTCGGCGTAGCGTTCGCGTTTGAACGCATCGATGCGGCCGTCCTCGATGATCGCGGCGGCGTTCAGCAGCGCCCTGGCGACGGTGTCGATCCCGCCGATGTGGCCGTGGAACATGTCGACCGCATCGACCGACTGACGGCGCACCTTGGCGTCGAAGTTGAACCCGCCGGTGGAGAAGCCGCCCGCGCGGAGGATTTCGAGCATCGCGCGGGTCATCTCCTCGACCGAATTGGGGAATTGGTCGGTGTCCCAGCCGTTCTGATAATCGCCGCGGTTGGCGTCGATCGAGCCGAAGACGCCCAGCGCCCCGGCGGTGGCGATCTCGTGTTCGAAGCTGTGGCTGGCCAGGGTCGCGTGGTTCGCCTCGATGTTGACGCGAACCTCGTTTTCCAGGCCGTAGCGCTTGAGGAAGCCGTACACCGTCGCGGTGTCGAAGTCATATTGGTGCTTCGTCGGCTCGAACGGCTTCGGCTCGATCAGGATCGTGCCGGAGAAGCCGATCCGGTGCTTGTGGTCGACGACCAGGCTCAGGAAGCGCCCGAGATTGTCCAGTTCGCGCTTCATGTCGGTGTTGGTCAGGGTCTCATAGCCCTCGCGACCGCCCCACAGCACATAGTTCGCGCCGCCCAGCCGGTGGGTCGCCTCCAGCGCGGCGCGGACCTGCATCGCCCCCCAGGCGAAGACTTCCGGATCGGGATTGGTCGCCGCCCCGGCGGCGTATCGCGGGTCGGAGAAGAGGTTGGCCGTGCCCCAAAGCAGCTTGACGCCGCTCTCGGCCTGCAACGCTTCCAGATGGTCGACCGCCTCGCCGAAATGGCGGGCGTGTTCGGCCACCGTCCCGAATGGCGCGGAAACATCGACGTCGTGAAAGCAGTAATAGGGAACGTCGAGCTTGCGGACGAAGTCGAAGGCCGCCTGCCGCTTCGCCGCGGCCGCCTCGACGGCGTCGCCGCTCGCCGCCCAGGGGCGACGGAAGGTTCCCGCGCCGAACACGTCGCTGCCCGTCCAGCAGAAGTTGTGCCACATGCAGACCGCGAAACGCAGATGTTCGGCCATGGTCTTGCCAAGGACGACGCGATCCTTGTCGTACCAGCGATAGGCCAGGTCGTCGTCGCTCTCCGGCCCCTTGTACACGATGGGGGAAACGTCACCGAAGTAGGTCGTGGTCATGACGGTCAGAGGCCTTTCTAATACTGTGAAACGGGCGCGTAGGCGCTTTGGAACTGCTGCTTCTTGTCGGACAACCGGCGGACCAGTGCGGCGTCCGGTTCAATGACGTGACGCACAGGGGGCGCCGTGCAGATCGCGGCCGGATCCCCCCCGTCGACGGCGAGTTGCGCCAATCGCGCGGCGCCCAGGGCCGGACCGACCTCCCCGCCGTGCAGATAGGTGAGCGGCGTCTCCAGCGTGGCGGCGATGATCCGCCCCCAATAAAGAGATCGCGCGCCGCCGCCGATCACCCGCAACGCTTCGATCCGGGTCCCCGTCTCGGTCAGGGCCTTCAGTCCGTCGGCCAGGGCGAAGGCGACGCCTTCCAGCACCGCCTGCGCCAACCGTCCGGCGTCCGTGTCGTGATCGAGCCCGAGAAACGCGCCGCGCACCGAAGGATCGTTGTGCGGCGTGCGCTCGCCGGACAGATAGGGAAGAAAGATTTCCGGACCGCAACACGGCCCGGCCGCTTCCGCGCGCGCGAACAACTCGGCCGCGTCGCTCGCGCCGGTGATGCGTGCGACCCAATCGATGCAGGACGCCGCGGACAAGTGGACCGACATCTGGTGCCACAGATCGGGCAAGGCGTGACAGAAGGCGTGAACGCCGCGCGAGGGATTGGCGCGTAGCGTATCGGTGGCGACGAAGATGACGCCCGAGGTGCCGAGCGACAGCAACGCATCGCCGTCGCCCACGACACCGACGCCTACCGCGCCGGCGGCGTTGTCGCCGCCCCCCGCCGCGACCACGACGGACTCCAGACCCCAGGCGCTCGCGACCTCGGCCCGCAGACGCCCGGACGCGCCCGTTCCCTCGAACAGACGCGGCATGTGGCCTTCGTTCAATCCGCAGGCGTCGAGGATCGTCTCGCTCCAGCGCCGGCGGGCGACGTCCAGCCACAACGTCCCCGCGCTGTCGGAAAGATCGGACGCCTTTTCGCCGGTCATTCTCAGCCGGACATAGTCTTTCGGCAGCAGCACGGTCCGCACGGCGGAGAAGATGTCGGGTTCATGGTCACGAACCCACAGCAGCTTCGGCGCGGTGAAACCCGGCATCGCCCGGTTGCCGGTGATCGTCGCAAGATCCGGCGCCAGGGCTTCCAGCGCCGCGCATTGCGGCCCGCTGCGCCCGTCGTTCCACAGGATGGCCGGACGCAGCGGACGGTCGTCCGCCCCCAGCAGGGTGGCGCCGTGCATCTGCCCGGCGAGGCCGATGCCGCGGACACCCCGCCGCAGCGCCGGGTCGATCGCCAGCACCGCCTCATGGGTGGCGCGCCACCAGGCGTCCGGGTCCTGTTCGGACCAGAACGCCCGGGGGCGCTGAACCGTCAGCGCCCCCACGCCCTCCCCCAGCACAGTCCCGGATGGATCCATGACGATGGCCTTGACGCCAGACGTCCCGATATCGATGCCGAGGAACATGCCAGGATCAGATCGATCAGAAGAAGCCGCGGACGGCGAAAGCGATCGTCCGGCTACGCTGGATGAACGAGCGGAACATGTCCGGATCGACGATGTAATCGCGACGATCCGCACGGGTGAGATTGGTGCCCGTGATGCTGAGCTCCAGATTTTCGACCGGACGATAGGAGAGGCTGGCGTTGAGCTGGCCATATCCCTTGGTGAAGGTCGGCTGCGCGGCGCGATCGTTGCCCCCGCCGAGCGCCTGGAAGTAGCTCGACCGATAGGCGTAGGCGACGCGGGCCGCGAACGGTCCCTTCTCGTAATAGGCGACCGCATTGGCGTTGTGCTTCGACGCCCCCGGGAAGCCGTAGGAGGTGGTCGAGGCTGCGTTGTCGACGGTGATCTTCGAGTCGATAAAGGTGTAGTTCGCCTCCATGCCGAACCCGTCCCAAGGCGCCGGCAGGAAGCTGAACGGCTGGTTCAACCCCACTTCGGCGCCATAGACCCGGCCATCCGATGCGTTGACCGGCTGGGTCACGTCCAGACGGGTCGCACCCTGAGCCGGAATGGTGGTGTTGAGCGTCACCGTGCGCAGGATGAAGTCGTCGACCTTCTTGTGGAAGCCCCCGAGGTACAGCGCACCGCCGCCGCTGGTGTAATACTCCAGCGTCAGATCGAACTGCCACGCCGTCAGCGGCTTCAGCTTCGTATTGCCGAGCGTCGCGGAGCCGCGCTGGCTGGGATCGACGCGCGGATCGTTGGGATCGTAATAGCTGACTGCGTTGCGCGGCGCCGTGTCCTCGTATTCCGGACGCGACATGACGCGAGACACGCCCAGGCGGACATGCAGCGGTTCTCTGGGATTGAGGTCGAGGTTGGCGGAAGGAAGGAATTCCCAGTAGCGATTCGTGTCGCTGGTCGGCGTCAGCGTCTGGCTAAGCGTCGCGTTCAGTCCGTTGAGGACCGTCGTGCTCTGCGCCGACTGCGAGGTCAGATCGGTGTAAACCGCCCGGACACCCACGTTGCCCTTGACCGGCATGCTGCCCCACGCGCCGTTTCCGTCGGCCTGCACATACAATGCGGTCGTCTTTTCATGCGCGGTGACGGCGAAGGATGCGTCTTCCTTGTCGATCGCCGCATCACGCAGCGCAGGCACCAGATTGGCCGCCGCCTGATAATCGAGGAACGGGATCGGAACTCCGAAGTTGAAGCGCGACAGGAAATCGGCGCCCTGGCCGTTGAAGACGACACTGGGCATCTGCTGCGAAATGGCGGTGGTGAAGCCGGTGGACGCATCCGGAGCCGGCACGAACAGCGAGGTGCTGCGCAACCGGATGGTCGTGTCCTGGTATCGCACGCCGCCCTTCAGCACGACATCCGGCGTCAGATCGTAGGCGACGTCGCCGCGAAGCGCATGGGCATGCGAACGGTTGAAGTATTTACGTCCGAAGAAACCGTTGAAGACGCCGCCCGGAGGGGTGACGACATTGGTCAGGCCCGTGATCGTCGGCACCATCGGAACACCGTCATACTGGACGTTGCGGTTCGGCGCGCTGGTGCCGCCGAAGAACAGCCGCAGATCCTGGTCGTAGCGGCCTTCGGAGTAGCCATAGTCGACGCTCGCACGGATGCGGTCGCCGGTATATTTGACGTTGCCGCCGAGGATGGTCGCATACTGGTCGTTGAACAGCTTCAGCGGCTGCGGATCCAGCGTGACGCCCGGACCGACGCCGCCGGCGTACACCAGCTTCGACGTATCCAGCGCAAGAAGCCGCCCGTCGCGGACCGTGTAGCCGCCGGGGAGGGCAACGCCGTCATAGACGCTGTTGGCGCTGTTGAACTGGAGATCGTTGGTGGGGCGATACTGCTGGTTCAGATACTTGGAATAGGTGCCCTCGACGTTGATTTCCCACCGGTCGTTCGGCTTGAACTGAAGGCCGCTGCTGAACGCCAGACGGTTGATCTCGCCGTCGTTTTTCGAGGCCGTAATGCGCGACGGCACCAGCACGCCGCGCTCCACGCGGTCGACGCGGCCGTCGGCGTTGTCGTCGAACGACAGGTCGCGCGTGGCGAAGCGCGAGAACAGTTCCGAACTGGAGGTGTCGCCGCGAGACCATAGGCCGGCGAGATAGACGCCCAGCGTTTCGTCCAGCAACTTGGCGCCAATGACGCCGCTGATCCGCGGGATGAAGTTCTCCGTCTGGTCGTCATAGTCGGCGCGGACGGTCAGGCTGCCGAACGACGCGCCGCCGCCGGGAGCGCGATAGTCGAGCGGCTTCAGCGTCTGGACGTCGATCTCGCCGGCGATGCCGCTTTCGACCAGGTCGGCGGTCGGCGTCTTGTACACCAGCATGCCCGAGATGACCTCGGTCGGCAGCACGTCGAGATTGACCTGGCGCAGGGAGTTGATGCCCTCGTTGCCGCCGGTCAGCGGAACGCGGCCGTTGATCGTGACTTGCGTGTAGCCCGGGCCGAGGCCGCGAATGGATGCGCGATCGCCCGCGGTGCCGCTGTCGTTGCGTTCAATTTGAACGCCCGGCACGCGCTGCAAGACATCGGCGATGTTGACGTCGCTGAAGCGGCCCAGATCCTGGCTGGTGACGGCCTCGACGACGGACGCGGCCTCGCGCTTGACCGACACCGCGCGCGCCGCAGAGGCGCGGTAGCCGGTGACGACGATATCCCCGACATTGACGGCCTGTGTGGCATCGGTGCTCGGCGAGGCGGGCGGCGGCGTAGTCGTCGCGGCGTCAGCCTGCGCGCAGGCCATCGACGCCTGCATGAGAGATATCGCACCCACGGTGCACAGGCACATGATCCTGGTGGTCTTCATTCATTCCCTCCGCTGTTTTTGCGATCGGTCTTCTCGCCGCCGCTGGCTGCGGTGATGCCGCCACGCGATATTTCATGCAAGCAAAAAAGTCGTGACTTTGCCTCTTTTGATATATCAACGCTCTTGTCTCTTTGAATTCTAAAGACAATTCCGCCTAATCAAATCATTATCAAACCAAGGGCGGCCCGTTCCGGCCCCGGGCGACGCCTTGAAAATAGGCGAAATGGGCGAATTCAATGCCAATTTATCGACTTGCAGCCGGAACAGTTCTCTGAAATACAAATCTGAAATATCAGATAACAAGTGGGATGGATTATAATGAGGATAACGGCATATCGGATCGCCCGTTTTCATTATCCTCGCGATCGGCCGGTCGGCGACTCGCAGGTGCATACGACCGAAATCCATGTGGCCGCGATCGAGCTGATCGACTCGGCGGGACATGTCGGCCTCGGCTTCGCGCAGTCCTTGTTCAACGTGCTTCCCGACGAGCGGGAGATCGAGCGGATCTTCCTCGAACAGGCATGGCCCGCCCTCGACGGTCAGGAGCCGGCGGCGCTCGCGCTCGCGGTGCGGAGATCGCGCGGCGGCAATGTGCGCCGCATGTCGCTGCCGTTCGAGGAGGCCATCCAGCAGGCGGTCTGGGATCTGTTCGCCCAGCAGCAGGGCCTGCCGCTGTGGCGGATGCTGGGCGCCGAACGCTCCAGCGTCCCCGTCTATGCGAGCGGGCTGGACTTCCACCTGTCGGATCACGCCTTTGTCGAACTGTTCGGCAACGCTGCGGAAGCCGGCTATCGCGGCTTCAAGATCAAGGTCGGCCATCCCGACCTCGATCGCGACGTTCACCGATTGAACCTGTTGCGCAAGGCGGTGGGCCAGGATCGCCCGGTGATGGTCGATCCCAACGAGGCGTGGACCGTCGGACAGGCGATCGACGCGCTGCAGACATTCGAGCGCGCGGGGCACCGCATCTACTGGGTCGAGGATCCCGTCACCCGCGACGATGTCGCCGGGCTGAAGCTGATCCGGCAGACGGGCATCACCCGGGTCAACGCCGGCGAATATCTCGACCTGTCGGGCAAGCGGCGACTGCTCGAACAGCAGGCATGCGACATGCTGAACGTCCACGCGCAGATCGGCGACGTCATGCGCGCGGGCTGGCTCGCCAGCGAGCACAATATCGAGGTGACTTTGGGCAACAGCTTCCTGGAGATCGGCGTCAACATGGCGCTGGCGCTGCCGGGCGTGCGATGGCTGGAATACAGTTTCCAGAACTTCGACCATCTGGTGGAGGAGACGTTCCCGATCCGCGACGGCATGATCTTCGGCAGCGACGCGCCGGGACACGGACTGCGGTTGAGCCGGACGGCGCAGGAGGACTGCCGCCGCCTGTCCGAGGCGGTGGCGGCATGAGCGGGCTCAAATCACTCGCGCCGCAAAAGACAGCGGCCGGCCGGCGCGACTGGCGGCTGATCGTGTCGTTGGGCGTCGTCTTCTTCGTTCTGCTGACCCTCTACGCCGCCGTTCTGGGCGTGCTTCTGCCTAACCAGATCCAGGATATCTCGCCCGACACCAAGGCCAAGACGCTCGGCGTGGTGTTCGCCATCACCTCCGTCTTCAGCACGCTGGCGACACCCTTGGCCGGCGCCTTCTCGGACCGGACGCGGAGTCGGTTCGGTCGGCGCACGCCGTGGATCGTCATCGGCGCCGTGATCGGCGGCTGCGCCATCATCCTGGTTCCTTACGGATCGGGCATCGTCGCGGTGACGGCCCTGTGGGTCGTGGCGACGATCAGCCTCAATTCCATGCAGCCGGCGATCACCACCATCATCGCCGACCGGTTTGTGGCGGAGGAGCGCGGCTTCGTGTCGGGCGTGGTCGGCGCGGCGATGACGGCCGGGATTTCCGCCGGCGCCATCTACGGCGGGCTGCTCGCCCATGATCTGCGGCTCGCCTACGGTCTTTTGGGCGGCGCGATCATCCTCGCCTGCCTGTTCTTCGTGGCGCTGAACCCGGAACCGCGCAAGGCGCTGCCGCCGGCCTCGTCGTTCCACCTCGGCGCCTTCCTGCGCTCCTTCTGGATCGACCCGCGCAAGCATCCCGATTTCGCCTGGGCCTTCCTTGGCCGGTTCACGATCTACATGGGCTATCAGGCGATCGTCACCTATCTGCTCTACATCCTTCAGGACCACATCGGGTTCAGCCAGAGCGACGCGAACGCCACCATCGCGCGCTTGTCGTCGGTGACGTTCGTGGCGCTGGTCATCTCGGGCGTCGCCTCCGGATGGCTGTCGGATCGCTGGCAGCGCCGCAAGCCGCTGGTCTTCGTCGCCGGGATCATCATGGGGCTGGCGGTTCTCGCCCCGTTGGTGCAGCCCAACATCCACGGCATGTTCGCCTATGCCGTGCTGATCGGACTGGGTTACGGCGCCTTCATGTCGGTCGATCTGGCCTTGATGACGCAGGTGCTGCCGGCCAGCGAAGGCGACGACGACACCGGCAAGGATCTCGGCATCCTGACTACTGCGGTCAATGTTCCGCAGATCATCAGCCCGGTGCTCGCCGCGACGCTGTTGGGCGCGACCGGCAACGATTATCCGCTGCTGTTCGTCATCGCGGGGGCGTTCGTGCTGGCCGGCGCGTGTCTCGTGCTGCCGATCCGGTCGGTGCGATGAGCATCGGTTCAGCCTTCTCTGATGAGGTTTTGCGGTTGAACCATCCTGGTGATAAGGCCATTTCGGTTGACTATGCCCCGTTCGAAAATCAGCACAGCGTCGGCGAGCGATCCCCCTGGCGGCGAGAAATCCGCCGGCGAGCGGGGCGCGGGGCCGCTGCTGGCCGAAAAGGCCTATCGTGCGATCCTTCAAGGGCTGTTCGACAGGACCATCCCGGTCGGCGCCGAATTGTCGCAGAACGAGCTGATGCGATTGCTCGGCCTCACCATCCAGCCGTTGCGCGATGCGTTGCGAACGCTGGAGACGGAAGGGCTGGTCATGATCCATGCCCGATCCTGCATCCAGTTCGTCAAGGCGGATCTGGAACTGTCGCGGTCGACCTACCAGTTTCGCTCGCTGATCGAACGGGCGGGCGCGCGGACCTTCGCCGAGCGGGGCGATGCGGCGGAGATCGCGGAAATGATCGCGGCCCATCGCAGCCTGATCGCCGATCTGGAACGTCACGACCTGGGGCCGGCCGAGGAGGATCGGCTGGGATTGCTGGAGGAGCAGTTGCATGGCGCGCTGATCTCGTCCTTGCGCAACCCGCTGATCGAAATGACCGCGCGGCGGCTGAAGAACTATGTGACGCTCGTGCGGCTCGATCGGCTGGTGACGCGACCCTTGGCGCTGCGGACGCTCCGCGAGCATCTCGACATTCTGGAAGCGTGCGCGAACCGCGATGCGGACGCGGCGGAAGCGGCGCTCGCCGTCCATTTCCAGCAGGCCCTGCAACGGATTCTCGGCATGGCGTGACGCCATGCAGGTGATCGACGCGCACCATCACCTATGGGCGCTCGATACGCCTGGGCACCAGTGGCCGACCGTTGCGGAACCGTCGATCCACCGTGATTTCGCCATGGACGACCTGATCGCCGCCGCTGGCGACGTCCGGCTGGCCGCCGGCGTTCTGGTCCAGTCGCAGCCGACCGACGCCGACACCGACTGGATGCTGGCCGTGGCGGAGACGAGCCCTGTCGTCGGCGCCGTCGTCGGATGGGTCGATCTCGCGTCGCCGCAGGCGCCGGACAGGATCGCCACGCTCGCGGCCGCGCCCAAACTGCGCGGGTTGCGACCGATGCTGCAGTCCATCGCCGACACCGACTGGCTGCTCGACCCGGCGCTGGTGCCTGCGATCGAGGCGATGCGGCGACATGGCCTGCGCTTCGATGCGCTCGCGCAGCCCCGGCATCTGCCGATGCTGGCCAGATTCATGGATCGCTGGCCGGATCTTCCGGTCGTGATCGACCATGCGGCGAAACCCTTCATCGCCCAGGGCCTGGTCGATCCGTGGCGGGCGCAGATCGCCGCCCTCGCGGATCGCGGCGCATGGTGCAAGCTGTCGGGGCTGCGCACCGAACAGCCGGCCGGCGCTCCGGCGGACCCGTTGCGCCCTTATGTCGACCATCTGCTCGCCTGCTTCGGCGATCGGTTGATGTGGGGCAGCGACTGGCCGGTGCTGCGTCTGTCGGGGGACGATTTCACGCAATGGATGGCGGACGCAGACCGGCTTGCCGGCCTGCACGGCGCCGCTCGGGATCGCCTCTTTCGCGGCGCGGCGGCCGCATTCTACGGCATGAAGGACTGAGCGATGCGAACGCAACGGGTGGTCCGCATCATGGACCTCGCCACCGACGCCGCGGCGATCGCGGCCTATGACGAGGCGCACCGCGCGGGCCGCACGCCGGTCGCGGTCGTGGAGGCGCAGCATCGTCACGGGATCGTCGAGATGGAGATATTCCGGGCCGGCCACCGCTTGGTCATGATCCTGACGCTGGCCGAGGATTTCGATGCGGAGGGCCTGCAGCGGATCGAGCGCGAGCATCCCGAACTCATCGCATGGCAGGCCCGCATGGCCGAGCTTCAACGGGCCCCATTCGCCGATGGCGAACCCTGGCCGGTGGCGCATCGCGTCTTCCGGCAGAGCGATCATCTATCGAACAAGGACAGGATATGAACAGACTGGCGGGCAAGCGCGCCCTCGTAACCGGGGCGGCGCAGGGAATCGGCCGCGCGACGGCGGATATGTTCCTGCGCGAAGGCGCGGAGGTGATCGCGCTGGACGTGCAGGCGGAGGCGCTGGCGACGCTGGCGGGATGCCGAACGAAGGTCGTCGACCTGCTCGACGCGGCGGCGGTCGACGCATTGGGTGCGGAGATCGGGACGATCGACGTGCTGGTCAATTGCGCCGGCTATGTCGACGCCGGCGACCTGCTCTCGACCGGAGAGCGGGGCTATCGCCTGTCGTTCGACCTGAACGTCGACGCCGCCATGCGGATGATCCGCACCTTCCTGCCCGGCATGATCGCCGCGGGCGGCGGATCGATCGTCAATGTCGCGTCGGTCGCGGGGACGATGATCGGCGTTCCCAACCGCTTCGCCTATTGCGTTTCCAAGGGCGCGCTGGGCGGCCTGACGCGATCGGTCGCGGTGGACTATGTGGGACAGGGCATCCGCTGCAACGCGATCTGCCCCGGCACCGTGCAGTCGCCGTCGCTGGACCAGCGGCTCGCCGCGACCGGCGACGCCGAGGCCGCCCGCGCCGCCTTCATCTCGCGTCAGCCGATGGGCCGGATCGGCTCCGCCGAGGAGATCGCCGCCCTGGCCCTGTATCTCGCATCCGACGAAAGCGGCTATGTCACCGGTAGCCTGATGGCGATCGACGGCGGCTGGACCATGGCCTGAGCCGCCCGATGACGATCATCGCATCCCTGGACGATTTCCGCATCGCCGCGCGCCGACGGCTGCCGCGTTTCCTGTTCGACTATGCCGACGGCGGCGCCTTTTCGGAGATCACCTGCCGCCGCAACGTCGACGACCTGCACGCGACGGTGCTGCGTCAGCGCGTGTTGCAGGACGTGGCGTCCATCGACCTCCGCACGACGCTGTTCGGCCACGAACAGCCGCTGCCGGTGGCCCTGGGGCCGGTCGGCATCGCCGGCATGTTCCGTCGGCGCGGCGAAACCCAGGCGGCGCGGGGCGCGCATAGGCACGGCGTGCCCTTCACGCTGTCGACCGTCGGCATCTGCGGAATGACGGAATTGCGCGCGGCGGCGTCGGACGGGCCGTTGTGGTTCCAGCTCTATGTCATCCGTGACCGCGGCTTCATGCGGGACCTGCTCGCACGGGCGAAAGAGGCGGGCGCGCAGGCGCTGGTCTTCACGGTCGACATGCCGACGCCCGGCATCCGCTACCGCGACGCCCATTCCGGCATGTCGGGGCCGGGGGCCGGGGTAAAGCGCCTCATGCAGGCGATGGGCAAGCCCGGCTGGGCCTGGGACGTCGGCGTGCACGGGCGTCCGCACCGGCTCGGCAATCTGGAGCCTGTATTGGGCGCCGCCAGCGGATTGAACGACTACATGGGCTGGTTGGGAGCGAATTTCGATCCCGGCATTCGCTGGAAGGACCTCGACTGGCTGCGCGCCGAATGGGACGGGCCGCTTGTCATCAAGGGCGTCCTCGACCCCGAAGACGCCCGCGCCGCCGCCGATTACGGGGCGGACGGGATCGTCGTGTCGAACCATGGCGGGCGACAGCTCGACGGCGCGATGTCGACCGCCGCCGCCCTGCCCCGCATCGCCGCGGCGGTCGGCGATCGGCTGACTGTGCTGGCCGATTCCGGCGTCCGATCCGGCCTCGACGTCGTCCGCCTTCTGGCGCTGGGAGCCAAGGGCGTACTGCTCGGCCGGGCGTGGCTGTGGGCGCTCGCCGCCGAAGGCGAAGACGGGGTGGCGCGCATGCTCTCCATTCTCGCGCGCGAAATGGAAGTCGTCATGACGCTGACCGGCGTCAACGCCGTCTCCGCCATAGATCACCGCCTCCTCGCCGAGGTTTCCAACCCTTTTCCGACAAAGGAACAACCATGAAACTCTGCCGCTTCGGCGCGCCCGGTCATGAGAAGCCTGGCCTGATCGACGCCGCCGGCCGCATCCGCGACCTGTCCGGCCATGTCGCCGACATCGACCCCGCCGCAATCTCGGCCCAAGGGCTGCGTCGCCTGGCCGCGCTTTCCCCCGACGACCTGCCGCTGGTCGAGGCGGGGGTCCGCTACGGCCCGCCAATCGCCGGCACGCGCAAATTCATCGCGATCGGCCTGAACTATGCCGACCACGCCGCCGAATCTAACCTGCCGATCCCAGAGGAGCCGGTCGTGTTCAACAAATGGGTGAATTGCATCCAGGGTCCGAACGACCCGGTCGTCATTCCGCGCGGATCGAAGAAGACCGACTGGGAGGTCGAACTGGGCATCGTCATCGGCGCGGCGGCGCACGACGTCGCGGTGGACAGGGCGCTGGATCACGTCGCCGGCTATCTGGTCGTCAACGACGTGTCGGAACGCGAATGGCAGGCCGAACGCGGACCGACCTGGGACAAGGGCAAGGGCTTCCCGACCTTTGGGCCCATCGGCCCGTGGCTGGTCACGGCCGACGAGGTCGGGGATCCGCAGGCGCTGTCGATGTGGCTCGACGTCAACGGCCAGCGGATGCAGACCGGCAGCACCGCGACCATGATCTTCCCGGTCGCCGAGATCGTCGCCTATTGTTCGCAGTTCATGGCGCTGGAGCCCGGCGACATCATCACGACGGGCACGCCGCCGGGCGTCGGCCTGGGACAGAAGCCGGAGCCCTGGTATCTCAAGCCGGGCGATGTGGTTACGCTGGGGATCGACGGCCTGGGCGAGCAGCGCCAGGACTTCGTCGCGGCGGCGAACGGCTGAACGGGACCGACGCGATGACCCTTCCCACCCGCCCGCTGGGGCAGACAGAGTTGCGGCTGACCGAACTGGGCTTCGGCGCGGCGTCGCTTGGCAACCTCAACCGGCGCATCGACGATGCCACCGGACGGGCCGCGATCGACGATGCGATCGCGGCAGGAATTCGCTTCGTCGACACCGCCCCCTTCTACGGACGGGGGCTGAGCGAACGGCGCGTCGGCGATGCGCTGCGGGAAGCGGATCGTGGGGTCGTCCTGTCCACCAAGGTCGGACGCCTGCTGACGCCCGATGCCTCGGCGACAGCGCAGGAGGCGCGCGACGGCTTTCTCTCGCCGATGCCGTTCCGGGTCGAGTACGACTATAGCCGCGACGGCATCCTGCGCGCCTTCGAAGCGAGCCTGCACCGCCTCGGGCTGGACCGGATCGACATGGTGTTCGTCCACGACATCGGCCGGAAGGTGCTGGGCGACGCGCACGATCGCCACTGGGCCGAACTGACGACGGGCGGCGGGTTCGCCGCGCTGGAGTCGTTGCGCGACCAGGGAGCGATAGCCGCCTTCGGACTGGGCGTGAACGAAGTCGAGGTCTGCCTCGACGCGATCCGCGTCGCGCCGGTCGACGTGCTGCTGCTCGCCAATCGATACACGCTGCTCGAACAGACGCCGCTCGACGAACTGTTTCCGCTGTGCGCGCAGCGTCAGGTCTCGGTCGTCGCCGGCGCGCCCTATAACAGCGGCATCCTGGCGACCGGGACGCGCGGGGGCGGCGCGCCCTTTTACGATTACGGCCCCGCGCCCGACGCGGTCGTCGCGCGGGTGCGGCGGATCGAAGCCGTTGCCGACGACTGGCAAGTACCGCTGGCGGCCGCCGCGCTGCAATTCCCGCTCGCTCATCCCTGCGTCGCCAGCGTCCTGCCCGGCATCGGTGATCCGCGAAGGCTGGCCCAGACGCTGGACCTGTACCGTCACCCGATACCCGAGGGCTTCTGGCAGGCGCTGGTGGCGGAGGGCCTGCTGCGAAGCGACGCCCCCGTGCCGACGACGCGCGACGAGGCGGTTCGGGCATGACCGCCGCGCATCCCTCCATCCGCGTGACGCGCCGGCTGCCGGCGAAGGTCGAAGGCGTGCTGGCCGAGCGGCTGGGCGCACGGCTGAACCCGGACGATGCGCCGCTTGATCGCTACGAACTGGCCGACGCCATGCGAAACGCCGATATCCTGGTGCCGACGATCACCGACCGGATCGACGCGGAGCTGCTGAAGGCGCCCGGCAATCGGGTGCGGCTGATCGCCAACTACGGCGCCGGCGTCGACCACATCGACCTGGTCGCGGCGCGCGCCGCCGGGATCGCCGTCACCAACACGCCCGACGCCCTGACCGAGGCGACGGCGGAACTGGCCATCCTCTTGATGCTGATGGCGGCGCGCCGCGCGGGCGAGGGCGAACGCGAGGTGCGCGCCGGAGCCTGGACAGGCTGGCGTCCCACCCACCTGATCGGAAACGGACTGCACGGCCGCGTCCTCGCGCTGGTCGGCTTCGGCCGCATCGCGCAAGCCACGGCCGCGAAGGCGCGGGGGCTGGGCATGACGATCCGCTATGTCAGTCGCTCGCCGGTCGATCCGGCGGTGCGGGCGCGGCTGGCCGCGGAACCGGCCGACACGCTCGTCGATCTGGTCCGCGACGCCGACGTGGTGTCGCTGCATACGCCCGGCGGCGCGGCGACGCGCCACATGATCGACCGAAACCTGCTGCGGGCGATGCAGCCCCACGCGGTGCTGGTCAACACGGCGCGCGGGTCGGTGATCGACGAGGCCGCACTCGTGGAAGCGCTCGACGCCGGGTGGATCGGGGCTGCCGCCCTGGATGTCTATGCGGAAGAGCCGGCGGTGCATCCCGGATTGCTTGCCCATCCGCGCTCGGTCCTGCTGCCGCATCTGGGCAGCGCCACGATCGAGGCGCGGGTTGCGATGGGAATGCAGGCCATCGCCAATATCGACGCCTTCCTGTCCGGCAAGGCGCTGCCCAACCATGTCGCCTGACGACCGTTTGATCGCCGCGATCCAGGCGGCGGCGCAGCAGCGCCCCGACCGTCCGCTGGTGGTGGGAATTTGCGGCGCGCAGGGCAGCGGAAAATCGACGCTGGCGGCCCGCCTCGCCCAGCGTCTGGACCGGGCCGCCACGCTCTCGCTCGACGATCTCTACCTCACCCGGGCGGAACGCGAGCGACTGGCCCGGGATGTCCATCCGCTGCTGCGCACACGCGGGGCGCCGGGCACCCACGACATCGACCTGGGCCTGTCCGTGATGGCCGCGCTGGATCGCGGCGCCACGGTTCATCTGCCCCGCTTCGACAAGGCGACCGACGACCGGCGGCCGGAATCGTCATGGCCGACGGCGCCGGCGAACGCCGGCGTCTTGCTGTTCGAGGGATGGTGCGTCGGCGCGCGGCCGCAGGACGACGAGGCCCTGGTCCAGCCGGTCAATACGCTGGAGCGGCAAGAGGACCGCGACGGGGTATGGCGACGGTATGTAAACGCCATGCTGGCCGGGCCTTACCGCGCCCTGTTCGAGCGGATCGACCTCCTCGTCCTCCTCGCCGCACCCGGCTGGAACGTCGTGTACGACTGGCGGCTCGAACAGGAAGAGGCGTTGCGCCACAGCGGCGCGCCCGGCGACGCGATCATGACCGCAGCCGAAGTCGGCCGGTTCATCAGCCATTACGAGCGCGTGACACGTCACATATTGGCGGAAATGCCGCAGAGAGCGGATATCGTCATGGCTCTGGACGCCCATCGGCATTGCCTGTCGATCGACCGGCCCTGACCGCATCCGTCCCCTTTCAGCTCTGGGGGCTGAGCCTAAGGCGGTCGCCTTGTCAGCGTGACCTCGACAATGGCGGAGCGTTCCACGTCACGACCTCGACACAGCGATGCGGGCTTCCCGTATAGCGATCACTCAAGCAATCGCTCATAGCCAAACGAAGCGCATCCTCCACGCCTGCATCAGAGGACTTGAAAAACCAGTTGTGGACCTCGTCCGTGTCGTCATCAACCAGATATTCAACCACTATGGCAGTGGGCCTTTGCCCGCCAGTCAGTCTAATGAGGCACTTCTTGTCTTTTGCGACCTTTTCGCACTCGCGCAGTGCATCTTCTTGCGCATCGATGTCCGTATGCTCGGAGAATCCTACGCCCCACTCCTTTCCGGAATCCGTCGCGGCAAAGGCTGAGTGCATATAAGGAATGTACGGGCTAAAGCGAAAAGGTCCTTGAGCCGAGTTCTGTGGTTGAGATTGCTGTTGCTGGTATCCCAGTCTATTTTGTTCAGCCTGAAACTGTTGTTGTTGCTGTTGTTGAACTCTGTCCTGGCCCAGCGCATGGGTGCTTAACGCCGCGCAACCGACCGCGATCAAAACAAGACCGGCTTTCATCGATAGCCTCCTTAACAAAATCAAGACTCGACACCAGGCGCGACGACGAGATTCAGCAGACGTCTCAAAGCAAGACCATCGCATGGTATCCGCCAAGCGATTCATTCGGCAAGGAGGGCGCGAACCGTGCCGTGGGCGGCGCGCCTGTTGGTACGGCGTCTGGCCGTCGATGGCGGTATTGACCACCAGCTAGGGCTTCGTGCGTGAAGAAGCCACGCCGACCTTCGGTCGTCTGCTCGCCCCTGACGCGCGCCGAGTTCAGAACGCCTTGCTGATCTCTACGAACCAGAATCGGCCACGCGGATTGTGCAGGCTGGAGTAGAAACCGAACAGTTGGTTGGCCAGCGGCGGCGCCTTGTCCTCCAGATTGTTGACACCGACACGGAAGGACGTTCCCGACAACGGCCCGGCCTCGACCGCATAGCGGACAGCCGTGTTGACCGTCGTCCAGGACCCAACCGGATAGTTGAGGGCCGAGGTGTCATAAAGCCCGGACAGGCTCACTGTGCTTAGCGAGGCCAGCCAAGGCCCGGAGGTCCAGAGCGCCGTGGCGGACGCGCGCGTGCGCGGGTTGCCGTTGAGCCGGATTTGCGAACCGCCAGACGCCGTCGACAGCCCGGCCGCGACCAGGGCCGCCGCCTCCGGAGAGGGCGCCTGGTAGAATTTGTCGAAGACGGACAGGTCCGCGTTCAGGCGGAAGTCCCCCCACCGCTCGGTTGGCCAGAGATAGGTGACGGCGATGTCGGTCGCCTCGACCGTGCGGGTATTGAGGTTCTGGAAGATCGCCTGAACGGACGTCACCTGATTGGCGGCGTTTCGCGTGACCAGGGGATTGGACGCCCCCCGCTCCAGACGCTGGATCGCGTCCAGATTGATCTGATCCTGGGTGCTCAGGATTCCGACCAACCCCGTCTGTTCGATCCGCCACCGGTCGACCGTCACGGTCAGGTTCTTGAGCGGAGTCAGGACAACGCCGGCCGTCAGGGTCTTGCTGTCTTCCGCCTTCAGCTGGTCGTTGCCGGAGCGCACCTCGCTGACGTCGGCCCGGAAGCCGGCGCAGGCCGACCGATTGATGGCTGCGATCGTGGTCGCCCCCTGGGCCAGGGCGCAGCGATAGAGGTCGGTCTGATTCTGCTGCACCCGGGTCGCGGGCGCGGCATTGATCTGTTCCAGATTGGGCGCCCGGAAGGCTTCGGAATAGGCGGCCCTCAACTTCAGGGCGTCCGTCACGGCCCAGTTGACGGCGATCTTGGGCTTGAGGACGGCGTCTCCCGTGTCGGAATAGCGTTCAAGCCGCGCGGCGCCTTGCAGTTCGAAGCTTTTCACCAAGGGCACACCGTCTTCGGGACGCACGATCCCGGCGCGAAGCTCCGCATAGGCCGAGACGACGTTGCGGTCGCCGTGCGTGTCGAGGGTCTGGCTGGTTCCCACCACGTCGCTGGTCCGCCCGCCCGACGGCGTGACATAGGCGACGGAGCCGTTCACCCGAGGATCCCGATAGTCGTCGTAGCTTTCGTACCGCCACTCGGCGCCTGCCGCCACGCCGATGTCGCGGCCGAACAGGGCGAAGGCCGTGGGATTGGACAGTTCCGCAGTCAGCAGCCCGAGCTTTGTGACACTGCGCCGCGTCACGTCGATCCGCAGGGGGTCCGTGACCGAAGCCGGATTCCAACTGCTGTCGCCCACGCGCGGCGCGCCCAGATCGCCGCCGTTAAAGGGATTATAGGCGGTATTGGGATTGCTGCTCGACAGAGCGGCCTGAAGGGCGGTGTTGCTGACGCGGTTGTGTTCGGTGTCGGTCGTGCGCGCGCGGCTCCAGACGCCGCTGGTTTCCCAGCGCCAATCGCCCACGCGCCCCTTGAGGCCCAGCACGCCTCGGTACTGCTGATTGTCGACGTCGAAGTTGCGGTCGCCGACATCCAGAATATTGTAGCCCACGAGCGTCACATCCTGGGCGGGTCCGGTATAGCCCGCCAGGCGTCCGGGCCCGGAACCGAAGGGATTGAAGGGGTTGTCGCGCGACACCACCAGGGTGGCGTCGTTGAGCAGCGTGCTGCCGCCCCGCCCGGCCCAGGCGCTGGCCTGATAGTAGAGCAGATCCCCGAACAGAGACACGTCGGACGTCAGGTCGTGGGCCAGCGTGGCCATAACGCTGCCGCGCGAGGTGCGCGGAATCATCGTCCGCGCCCGACCTTCATCCGTCCTGAGCGCGGAGGGCAGCGTGGCGCTGCCGCCGTTCAGACAGACACCGGCCGGGGACAGGTTGGCGCGCGACCCGCTCAGCGCGCAGGGTTGGACGAAGAAGGTCGTGAACACCGCCCCCAGACCCGTGATCGGCGTCGAGACCCGCCCGGTCGCCCAGGGCGATTGACTCTGTGTGCGATTGAAATAGCCGGCGTAGGCGCTGTCGACGCGGTCGCTCAAGTCGTCCGTCGCGGCATAGGATCGGTCCGTTGCGGGCATGTCCGTGTTGTGGAAGACCTCGCCGAAGACGGCCACATGGGTGCGGTCGCCGTTGAGACGGGTTCCGACCTTGAAGGTCACGCTGTCCTCGGCGAAATTCGTCCCCTCCGAAAACCCGTACCGCCCCGTGACCTGGGCGCCCTCATAGTGACGATCGATGACGAAGTTGATCACGCCCGCCGTGGCGTCCGATCCATAAAGCGCGCTCGCCCCGTCGCGCAGAACCTCGACACGGCGCAGGGCGGAGGTCGGAATGGCGTTCAGATTGACGATCTGAACCGGAATGGCGCCGTTTTCCTGCTGGCTGGTCGGATGCATGACCATACGGCGCCCATCGAGCAGGACGAGCGTGTTGCCGCTGCCCAGGCCGCGCAGATTGGCGGACGCCACGTCCCCGCGCGCGTTGTTGGGCCCCTGCACGCCGCTGTTGAACGCCTGTGCGCCGCTCTGAGCCAGCCGGCCGACCAATTCGCCGGCGCTGGCCACGCCCTGGGCTTCGAGCTGCTCCTGACCCAGCACCGTCACCGGCGAGGCGCCGACGGGATCAGCGCCGACGATCTTGCTGCCCACTACGACCACTTCATCCACGGTCGCGGCCTCTTGCACGGGCGCCAAGGCTTCGGAAGCCGCCGCCGTCTCCGCCGATGCGGACGTCGGCGCGACGGCAGGCGTGATAACCAGGGCCCGCCCGGCGACCTGCGCCTTGAGGCCGGACCCGCCGAGAAGCTGGGTCAGGGCGCGTTCGATCTCGTATCGTCCCTTGAGACTTCCGGCGCGCTTGTCCGCCACCAGGGCGGGATCGAAGAGAACTTCCCGGCCCGCTTGCCGGGCGAACTGGGTCAAGGCGCCGGCGAGCGGTTGGGCCGGAATGTCGAACGCCGCCTGGGCGCGCTCGGCGACGGCAGGCGTGACGATAAGAGTGCTGGCCAGGCCAGCGAGCGCAAAGGCGCGTGCGTCGAACGTCATCTGTCGATCCCCCGAAAACAATGACAAGCGAAAGAAAGACGCCGTTCGCTGGATGCTCCTCATCCCGACCGTGAATTATTTTCGTGTTTTTTGCGCTCGATACGGACCGATCCCTCGGCCCGCACCACGCGGACGGGTTGGCTCAAGGGCAGGGCCCGCAGAAAGTCGGAACTCTCTCCGACATCGAACACTCCGCTGATCCGCAGGCGTTCAAGGTTCGGCTCGGCCACCAGAATGGGCGTCTTGCGATAGCGGTTGATCTCGGCCACCGCCTCCCCCAGCGTGACGCCGTCGAAGGTCAGACGCCCTTCGCGCCAGTCGCCCGCAACCGGGCCGCCGCGCTGGAGGACGAGACCGCTGGCCTTCAAGTCGGCGCTCTGCCCCGCCGTCACGGCCGCCAGAGCCGTGGATTGGGCGTCGGACAGTTTGATCCGCCCTTCCGACACGGCCACGCGGAGCCGTCCAGGATCCAGACGGACGTTGAACGAGGTGCCCACGGCCGTGACCTGGTGGTCGGCCGCCGTGACGACGAAGGGCCGATCCGGGTTTCGGGCGACATCGAACCAGGCTTCGCCCGCGATCAGGCGCAGGCCGCGACGCCGGGGGCGATAGTCCACCGCCAGCACGGTCGCGGTGTTCAGCGTCGCCTGGGACCCGTCGGCCAGGGTGACGACCGCCCGTTCGCCCACCCCGGTCCGATAGACCTGCACTTCCGGGGGCGGCGGGACCAGCCGCGAGGCGCCGAACATAACGATCCCGCTCAGGGTCAGCAGCAAGGCGGCGGCGACGGCCCACCGGGCGGGCGCCCCCCACAGGCGTCGCCCTGGAGCGCCATGCGCCTGCAGCGCGGCCTGGCGCATCTCGCATATGGCGCTGTCCGCCGCCACGGCGTCGGCGGCGTCCCAGGTCCGGGCCACTTCATCCAGCGCCGCCCGGCGCGCCGGATCCGCCGCCAGCCATGTCTCCAGACGCTGCGCCTCAAGACGCGACAAAGGCCCTGCGACTCTCTTGAGATGCCAGACGGCGGCCTGATCAAGGGCGTCTGCGCTAGGTTCGATGGATTTCATCGCTCATCTCTCAGACGGGTCAGATGAGCCAGCGCCCGCATCATGTGCTTCTCGACGGCGCTGACCGACAGACCGAGCCGCCCCGCGATCTCCCTGTAGGTGAGATCCTCGTACCGATTGAGCACGAAGACGAAACGGGTTTTCTCGGGCAGTTCCAGCAGCCCGCGAACGACTGTGTCGATCTCTTCTCGCGCCAGATAGATGCGTTCAGGCGACCGATCGTCCAGGGTCGCCGTCCATGGCTCGACCGCCCCCAGTTGCGGTATGCGTCGCCCTTCGCGGCGAAAGGTGTCGGCCAGCACACTGTTGGCGATGGCGAACACATAGCCTTCCCAATTGCCCACCGCCTCCGCCTCGGTGCGGCGCGTAAGGCGAAGAAAGACCTCCTGAACCAGGTCCTCCACATCCGCGCCACGGCGCACCCGGGCGCCGAAATAGCGCGCGAGCGGGCCGCCGAGCCGACGGGCCAGATCGTCGATGTCAGCCGGCTGGGCCACGGCCTTCGGTCCGAAAACAGGCATGCGCTTGAATGACGCCGTCGGGCGTGACCTCCTCACATCCTTCGCGGATTCTTTTTGCCGAGCCGACAAAAGCGTGGCGGGCGGGGTCTGTGTTCGGGTCGCCTCGGGTCGTCAGGCCGGATAGGCCGCCTTGGCCTTTTGCCGCCAGGCGTGCAGCAGGGGCTCGGTATAGCCGTTCGGCTGGACGACCCCGTCGAACACCAGGGCGCGGGCGGCCTGGAAGGCCAGGTTGGCGTCGGGGCCCGTGTCGGGGCCGGCGTCGGGGTCGGGCGCCATGGGTTGATACAGGGGATCGCCCGCGTTCTGGGCGTCCACCTTGGCCGCCATCCGCAGCAGGGCCGCCTCGACCTGATCGGCGGTGCAGACGCCGTGCAGAAGCCAGTTGGCCATGTGCTGCGAACTGATCCTCAGCGTCGCCCGATCCTCCATGAGCCCGATGTCGTGGATGTCGGGCACCTTGGAACAGCCGACTCCCTGGTCGATCCAGCGCACAACGTAGCCCAACAAGCCCTGGGCGTTGTTGTCCAGTTCGGCCGCCACCTCGGCCTCGGACCAGTTGACGCGGTTCGCCAAGGGCGGGGTCAGCAGATCGTCCAGCCCCGGCGTCGGCCGCGCCGCCACCTCGGCCTGAACCGCAAATACGTCCACGGCGTGATAGTGCAGGGCGTGCAGGGTCGCCGCCGTCGGCGAGGGCGTCCAGGCGGTGTTGGCGCCGGTCTTCGGATGGCCGATCTTCTGCTCCAGCATGTCGGCCATCCGGTCGGGTGCGGCCCACATCCCCTTTCCGATCTGAGCCCGGCCGGACAGGCCGCATTTCAGACCGATGGCGACGTTCCTGGCCTCATAGGCGGCGATCCAGGCGGTGGACTTGATGTCGGCTTTTCTGACCACCGGCCCGGCCTGCATGGCGGTGTGGATCTCGTCGCCGGTCCGATCCAGGAATCCGGTGTTGATGAAGACGATCCGGTCCTTCACCGCGTGAATACAGGCCGCCAGATTGGCCGAGGTGCGCCGTTCCTCGTCCATCACCCCGACCTTGATCGTGTGGCGCGCCAGGCCCAGCAGGTCCTCCACCGCATCGAACAGCCGGTCGGTGAAGGCGGCCTCTTGCGGGCCGTGCATCTTGGGTTTGACGATATAGACGGAACCCGTCGCGCTGTTGCCGAATCCGCCCCCCTCCCGGCTTTTCAGACCCTTGAGGTCGTAAAGGGCGATCAGGCTGGTCACGACGGCGTCCAGGATACCCTCGGGCGCCTGCGATCCGTCCGCCAGGCGGATGGCCGGCGTGGTCATCAGATGGCCGACGTTGCGCACGAACAGCAGAGACCGCCCCTTCAGCGTCACCGGCGACCCGTTCGCCCCGGTCCAGGTCCGATCCGGCTCAAGCGCGCGTGTCAGGGTCTTGCCGCCCTTCTGGAAGCTTGCCGACAGGTCGCCCTTCATCAGGCCCAACCAGTTGCGATAGGCGGCGACCTTGTCGGCGGCGTCCACGGCCGCGACCGAATCCTCCAGATCGACGATGGTGGACAAGGCCGATTCCAGAACCACGTCCGCCTGGCCAGACAAGTCCTCGCGCCCGACCGGATGGGTCCGGTCGATCACCAGTTCTATATGAAGGCCGTTGTTCTTCAGAAGAATGGACGTGGGCGCCGCCGCCTCGCCCGCGAAACCGACGAACTGGGCCGGATCCTTCAGGGCCGGCGAGAGGGCGCCGTCGATCACCGACCAGCCGGCCACATCCGCATGGGATCCTTCCGCCAGGGGCGCGGCCTGATCCAGAAAGGCCTTGGCCCGGGCCACGACGCGCGCGCCGCGCGCGGGATCATAGCCGCCGCCCTTCGGCGGATCGCCCAGGGCGTCGGTGCCGTAGAGGGCGTCATACAGACTGCCCCAGCGCGCATTGGCGGCATTCAGCAGAAAGCGGGCGTTCAGCACGGGCACGACCAGTTGCGGCCCGGCCATTTGGGCGATCTCCTCGTCCACTCCGGTCGTGCCGACCGTGAACGGCGCCGGTTCCTCGACCAGATAGCCGATCTCGCGCAGGAAGGCGGTCGAGGCGGCCGTGTCATAGGGCTGGCCCCTGCGGGCGCGATGCCAGTCGTCGATCCGGGCCTGCATCCGGTCGCGCGTAGCCAGAAGGGCGCGGTTCTCGGGCGCGAACCGTTCGAACAGGGCCGCCGTCCCGGACCAGAAGGCCGGCGCCGCCAGCCGCAGCCCCGGAAGCACCTCCCCTTCGATCAGGGCGATCAGTTCGCCCGCGACCTTCAGCCCGGCGCGATCTTGATGGGTCGTCATGGCGGCCTTTCCGGACCCGAAGCCGGGTCCCTGTAACAATGCGTGATCAGCTAAGCCAAGGCCGCGTCCGTTCGCAAGGGTCACGTTGCGTCATCTACCCCTCTTTTCGCAAACCGGCGCAGGGGGCGGCTTGCGGCGGCGCGATCCGGCGTCATGATCGCGCCATGACGCACCGCCGCCTCCTCACGCGATCCGTGGCCCGATCCCTGATGCTGCATGGTCCGATCGTGGCGGCCGTCCTGCTGACGCTGATCACCGTCCTGTTCGCCCCTCTCTCGGGCGACTGGCTGAACCGGATCGCCATCGGCTGGGACGTGGGGGCCGCGACCTTCATCCTGGCGACGCTGTGGCGCATGGCCCGCGCCCAGGATGTGAACGCCATCCGCCGTCGCGCCGCCGCCCTGGACCAGGCAGGTCGCCTGATCCTGCCCCTCAGCCTGATGGCGGCCGTCGCCAGCATCGTGGTGGTGATCGGCGAGGCGGTGCGCGGCCAGGGCGCGCCGGTCGTCGAGGGTCTGCTGTCCCTGCTGACGGTCGGCTTGTCCTGGACCTTCGTTCACCTGCTGTTTGCGGTCCACTACGCCCACGACTTCTATCGTCCCGGCGACGGGAGAAAGGACCACGGCGGCCTGATCTTTCCGGGCGAGAGCCAGCCCGACTACTGGGACTTCCTGCATTTTTCGCTGATCATCGGCGTGGCGTCCCAGACCGCCGA
This sequence comes from Brevundimonas sp. SORGH_AS_0993, assembly GCF_030818545.1. NCBI lineage: Bacteria > Pseudomonadati > Pseudomonadota > Alphaproteobacteria > Caulobacterales > Caulobacteraceae > Brevundimonas > Brevundimonas sp. SORGH_AS_0993. The sequence goes on along the minus strand of NZ_JAUTAH010000001.1, from coordinate 2,397,747 downwards.
CGTGCAGATCGCCGACCGCCGGATGCGCCGCCTGTCCAGCATCCACAGCCTGACGGCCTTCACCTTCAATACGGTGATCCTGGCCCTGACGGTCAATCTGATGGTCGGACTGCTGGGCAAGGGATGAACGAACCGGCCGGCCAGTGAGGATTGCTTAACCGCGTCCGTGAACGGGACTGCAAGCGCCGGCGCCTAATGTGGGCTCAAGGACGACATCGCGTCCACCGTTGAGTTCCTCGCCCATGCTGTTTCTCCTGAACGACGTCGTGTTCGACCTGGACGAGGCCTGCCCGGTCACGCCCGCCGATGCGCGCCGGTTCGAAAAGCTGGACTTCGACTATGTGCTGGAGCTGGGCTGCGAACTGTTCGCCGAAGACCCGTTGATGCACCGCAACGATCCCGAGCGGGCGCGCCGCCTGGCGTGGCTGATCGCTGACCGCAGCCCGGAAGTGAACGCGGCCCTGTTCGCCGCCCCCGCCGCCGCCTGCGATCCCGACCTGGTCGAGCCGCGTTTCTGCGCCCTGCCCGCCGCGGTCATTCACCAGCTTCAGGCCAAGGGCCGTCGCCTCAACGCCGTCGCCGCCGACCGCGCCGTCTGGAACCGCCTGGCCGCCTGACAGGCGGCCGCCGGTCCTGCTTTACATCACCCCGTTGAAGACGACGTGCACCAGCGTCGCCACGGCGATGATGAAGCCGAAACCGATCACGAGGCCCAACGCCGGATGCAACGGCCGCCCGTCGCGGCGCGTGTGGGCGACACGGTCCTGAGGATGGATCACAGCCATCGTTCGTTTCCTTTCCCTGTGGTCTCCCGGTCGCCCTGAGGATCCAGGTCGCCGGGGCCGGCGTCGGGCTCTGACGGCCCGATCGTCTCGACGACGGCAGCATGACTCCAATAGCCCCTCATGGCGAGGGGTTATTTGATCCGCGCAAAATCGTGACTTTGGCGGCGGTCCGGGGTAGTCGCGCGGCCCGAGGATCGAAAACATGTCCAGCCTGACCCTGCCCGAAGAGGCGGCGCGCCGCCGCACCTTCGCCATCATCGCCCACCCGGATGCGGGCAAGACGACCCTGACCGAGCATATCCTGCTGGCGGGCGGCGCCATTCGCGCGGCCGGGGCCGTGCGGGCGCGGGGCGAAAACCGACGCACGCGCTCGGACTGGATGAAGATCGAGAAGGAGCGCGGCATCTCGGTCAGCGCCTCGGTCATGACGTTCGAACACGACGGCAAGATGTTCAACCTGCTCGATACGCCGGGGCACGAGGATTTCTCCGAAGACACCTATCGCACCCTGACCGCCGCCGACTGCGCCATCATGGTGCTGGACGCCGCCAAGGGGATCGAGCCCCAGACACTGAAGCTGTTCGAGGTGTGCCGCCTGCGCGACATTCCGATCATCACCTTCATCAACAAGCTTGACCGCGAGGCCCAGGACCCGATGGCCCTCCTGGACGACATCGCCTCGCGCCTGCAGCTGGACCCGGCGCCGATCTGGTGGCCGGCCGAGAGCGGCAGTCGTCTGCGCGGCATGGTCGAGGTCGGGACCGGCCGGTTCCAGCCCTACGCGCGCAAGGTCGCCGGATCGGATGAGGACCCGGATCACCCGGCCGCCCTGCCGCTGGATCAGGCGGCGCAGTATTTCGAGGCGGGCGAGCAGGACGCCCTGGCCGAGTCTGTCGAACTGGTCGAGGGCGGCTATCCGGCCTTCGACCGTCAGGCCTTTCTGGAGGGGCATCTGACGCCCGTGCTGTGGGGCTCGGCCCTGCGCCACTTCGGCATCGACGAACTGCTGAAGGCCATCGGCGACTGGGCCCCTGCGCCTAAGGTCATGAAGGCCAGGAAGGAATCACCGCCCGAGACCCGCAACGCCCCCGCGCCCGTCGAGACCGTGGTCGAGCCGGGTGCCGACGAAGTCACCGGCTTCGTCTTCAAGGTCCAGGCCAATATGGACCCCAACCACCGCGACCGGATCGCCATGTTCCGCATGGCAAGCGGCGCCTTCAAGCGCGGCATGAAGCTGAAGGTGCAGAACACGGGCAAGTCCCTGTCGGTGAACGCCCCTATCATGTTCTTCGCCTCGGACCGGGAACTGGCCGACGACGCCTTCGCCGGCGACGTGATCGGCATTCCGAACCACGGAGTGCTGCGCGTCGGCGACAGTCTGTCGGAGAGCGGCGTGGTGCGGTTCGCCGGCCTGCCGAACTTCGCGCCGGAAATCCTGCAACGGGTGCGGGTCAAGGATCCGCTGAAGGCCAAGCACCTGAAGAAGGCGCTGGAAGGTCTGGCCGAGGAGGGCGTGACCCAGTTGTTCCGGCCCGAGATCGGGGCGGACTTCATCGTCGGCGCGGTGGGCCAGTTGCAGTTCGAGGTCATGGCCGACCGCCTGGGCGAGGAATACGGGCTGGACGTCGTGTTCGAACCCAGCCCCTACGCCGAGGCCCGCTGGATCGGGGGAGAGGCCGCCGATCTGGAGGACTTCATGGGAAAATACCGCCCCCAGATGGCCCGCGACATCGACCAGGCCCCCGTCTTCCTGGCCAAGTCGAGCTGGGAGACCGGCTATGTCGGCGAACGTTTCCCCAGGATCGCCTTCACCAAGACCAAGGAGCGCGGCTGACGTCGCCGTGCCGCCTTCCCTTGGCCGCGCGACGGCGCCATGGTTGGCGAAGGTCGGGCGCAGAGGCGCCAGAGAGACGATGATCGCACTGTTCACCCTGTCCAGCCTGGCTTTGGCGCTGCAGGCCGCGCCCAGCGTCGGCCTGACCTCCTATGAGGAGGCGGTGCGTTGCGCGGGCCTGACCCAGGCGGCGTCCGAGTTGGAGGGCGGCGAGAGCCGTCAGGGGCGCGCCCTCTATGACGCGGCCCTGTACTGGTCGCTGGCGGCGATGCAGGCCGGGAGCGCCTCGGGCCGTTCGTCCCAGGCCGCAGAGGCCGATCAGACCCGCGCCCGCATCGCCGCCGTCCGCCAGTTCAGCGCCGACGCCCGCGCCGCGCGCGCCGCGCTTCAGGCCTGTCGGCGCCGGACGCCCAATCTGGGATGACCGCCCCGACCTGACGAATCTGTCGATAAGGCCAAGTCGAACCGACGCAGCGGCGCTGCGTTTGCAAGGCGAATGCGAGGGGACGCCGGCCGTCCCGAAGCGGGATGAAAAGGTTCAGGGCATGTTCGAATTCGGCCGTGATCTTCGCAAACTCTTCGCCCAGGCGCGGGAGAGCGAGGACCTGGGCTGGCTCGAACTGATCGGCGTCGATCTTCTGGCCGCCGAGGCCCGGCGCGAGGCCACGGACGCCGGCCGCGTCTCCTGCGCCCGTCCCTTCGACACCGAAGTGCGCGCCGCCGCCCTGTGGCGCGAACACGCCCGACGCAGCGGCGCGGTCGACAGTCTGGACCGCGCGGATCGCTGCGCCCACAGCCTGATCCGCAACGCCCAGGGCGACGACCAGGCGGCCCGCGCCGCCGGCGCCGGCGCCCTGGCCCTGATGCTGCGGTTCGACCTGTGCGGCGACCCGGCTCATCTGGACCGCGCCCTGGCGGTCGTGGCGACGGCCGGTCGTCCACGGCGGTCCAGAACCGTCGCCGAGCTGGCGGCGACCCACGCCCGACTGACGGCGCGCCAGGCCCGTCTGGCCGACGATCCCAGGGCGATGATGGACGCCGCCGCCCTGATGGACGCGGCCCAGCACGGGCTGGGGCCAGAGGATGTGGACCTGCGGCTGGAGCGCGCCGCCTTCGCGCTGGAGGCCGGGGTGATCCAACGGGACAGCCGCTTGCTGGACCACGCCGGGCGCGATCTGGGCGTTCTGGTCGAGGGGACCTCGCCCGATCATCGCCCCCTGACCCGCGCGCGCGCGCTGGCCCTGTGCGGCGCCGGCCTGTCCGCCCTGGCGGCCCTGGCCGACCACGCCGAGGCCCAGGACCAGGGCCGCGCCATGTTCGACGCCGCAGCCGACCAGTTCAGCCCCGATCATAGTCCGCTGGACTGGGTCGCTATCCAGGTGCTGCGATCCGGAAGCGACGCCCTGCCGTTGATGGTGCTGAACCAGGCGGAGATGCTGACCCAGGGCCAGGGGTCGATCCTGGGCGCCCTGGCGCGCGAACGCCGTCTGGCGCGAGAGATCGACCTGGCCGAAGCCCTTGGCGATCTCGCCGGTCTGGATGTGCTGGAAGACCGGATTCACCGCCGCCTGCCGACCGCCGGCCCGCTGGACTGGGCCGCCGATCAGATCGGCCTGGCGGGCGTCGCCCTGGCGCGGCGGCGCCTGGGAGGCCCCGAACCCCGCCGTCTGAACCTGATCCTGACCGAGGCCGCCCTGACCGCCCGCGAACTGGGCGTGCCCGCCCTGGCCGAGCGGGCGGGCCGGATGCTGCTGAAGGCAGTCTGACGGACGGCCTAAACCGCCGGAAACTCGGCCCTCAGGGCCTCCACGAAACTCCGCACCTTGGCGGTCGGGCGCCGTGTGGCGGGATACAGGACATGCATCGGCCGCACCGGCCCCTCGTAGTCGGGAAGGACATGAACGAGGCGTCCTGCGGCGATCTCCGCCGTCATCACGCTTTCGGGACCTAGCGTCACGCCATACCCCTCGAGGGCGGCATGCAGCAGCGCCTTCCAGTCGTTGCTGCGAATGCGCCCCGCGGCCTTGACGGTCTCCGTGCGTTCAGCCCGCGAGAACGTCCACTGGCAGGGTATGGAAGGCGACCAGTAGGCGTAGGCCAGACAGTCGTGCCGCTCCAGATCCTTAGGCGTTTGCGGCGTTCCCCGCCGCGCCAGATAGTCGGGCGAGGCGCAGGCGATTAGGCGATAGGGCGCCAGCGGATGCGCCACGAGGCCGGCCTCGCTCACCGCTCCGATCCGGATCAGCAGATCGAAACCGTCTTCCAGCGGATCGACGAAACGGTCGTTCAGGGTCAAATCGATCTGCACCTCTGGATGCCGAGCCAGATACCGGGTGATGAAGGGCGCAAGGCGGAACGCGCCGAAGGTCATCGGGGCGTTCACCTTCAAGCATCCCCGCGGCTGGGACTGCATCTCCTGCGCCAGTGTCTCTGCGGCTTCGGCGTCGGCCAGGATCAGTTTGCAACGATCGTAGAAGGCCCTTCCCACATCGGTCAGGCTTTGACGGCGCGTGGTGCGGTGGATCAGGGCCGAGCCCAATCGATCCTCCAGAAAGACCACATGTTTCGCCACCATCTGCGGCGACATGCCCAAGGCTTCTGACACGGCGGCGAAAGAGCCGAGTTCGGCCGCCCTCACAAAGACGCCCATGCTCGTCAGTCGGTCCACAATTGCCTCGTTATAGTGGGGAGACTATTCCAATCATGGCGATTTATCGCACATTGATTGGGAATTACACCGTCTCTGGTCACAACGGAGATCGAGATGAAACTAGGTGTCATTGGAGCGGGCGTGGTGGGTCGCGCTGTGGGCGGCCTGGCTGTTCGAGCGGGTCACGAGGTCATGCTGAGCAACTCGCGGGGCCCCGAGACCTTGTTCAGCCTTCGTTACGGCCTGGGCTGTCAGGTGGGAACCGCAGAGGAGGCGGCCGCTTTCGGAGAGGTCGTCCTGATCGCCGTTCCCTTATCGGCCTACCGAAGCGTTCCTGTCGCGCCGCTGGCCGGCAAGATCGTGATCGACGCCAACAACTACTACCCGGAGCGCGACGGACGGATCTCGGCGTTGGACAGCGGCGAAGCCACGACCAGCGGCCTGTTGGCGGACCACCTGCCCGTGTCGAGGATCGTCAAGGCGTTCAACGCCGTCACCATGCATGATCTTGAACGGGATGGGCGTCCGACCGGCTCGGACGGTCGCCGCGCCCTGCCCCTGTCGGGCGACGATGCCCCGGCCAAGGCCGTCGTCGCGGGCCTCTACGATCAGTTCGGCTTCGACGCTCTGGACGCAGGCGCCCTGAACGAGGGTTGGCGCTTCGAACGCGGGACGCCCGCCTACTGCACCCCGTTCACGCTCAGCGAATTGGAGGCCGTTCTGGCGAAGACGCGGCGCGCGTGAAGCTCGACCCTGTCGCCGCCTCAGCCGCCCATGGCGACGAAGGCGCCGTTGCGGAGGCCAGGCTTGCCATAGGCCATGCGCTGGCCGTCCTCGGCCAGCATCCGCCCTCCGGCCGCCTCCAGAACCGCCTGGCCGGCGGCGGTGTCCCATTCCGAGGTCGGGCCGGTGCGGGGATAGGCGTCGAACCGCCCCTCGGCGATCAGGCAGAATTTCAGAGAGGGAATCCGTGCCCTGCCAGTGGGCGCAGCCGTGGCGGGCGGCCAGGCGCGCCGCCTCCTCGTCGCTGATGCTGTGGCTCAACAGGGCCATCCCCTCGGCCGGCCGGTCGCGCACGCGGATCGGCCGCCACTCTTCGCCCGCATGGGCCTCTCCGGCCTGCAGGGCGCCGAACTGTCGTCGGAAGGCGCCGCCGTCGGGACGGTCGCTGCGCCAGGTCGTCGCCGTGGCCGGCGCCGTGACCACGCCCGCCACCGGATAACCGGCGTGGATCAGGGCGATGTTGACGGTGAAAGCCTCGCCTCCGCGCACGAAGCCGCGCGTGCCGTCCAGCGGATCGATCAGCCAGAACCAGTCCTGGACCGCGCCTGGGACGCCGTCGGCGGCGACCGCCTCTTCCGCCACCGTCTGAACGCCGGGATACAGGGCCTCCAGCCGCTTCAGGATCAGGGCCTCCGCGGCGCGGTCGGCCTGGGTCACGGGGCTGTCGTCGGACTTGGTCTCCACCGCCGTATCGACCCGCCAGTAGGGCAGGATCAAGCGCGCGGCCTCTTCGGCGATGTCTGCGATGGCCAGGGTCAGGGCGCCGGACTTCAGCTCCTGGGCCAGACGGTCGGTGTCAGGGGTCTTCATCGGCCGCTCGATAGACCATCGCGGCGGTTCCATGAACCGGCAAATCACGTCAGGTTCGCCTGAGACACGAACTGTGACCCCAGCGCGCCAGCTACCATGATCTCGACCGACGCCGCCCCTGCCGCCCCGCTCGACCTGCCGACCGACGATCTTCTGGCCGCCGATCCGCCCGTCGCCGATCTGCCGGTTGAGGGCGCGGAACTGGCCGCCTTCATCGCCGGCAAGCTGTGCCACGATTTCATCAGCCCCTCGGGCGCCATCGTCTCGGGGCTGGATCTGATGAAGGACCCTTCGGCCCAGGACATGCGCGACGACGCCCTGGCCCTGATCGAGCAGAGCGCTCGGAAGATGGTCGCCCTGGTGCATTTCGCCCCGCGTCGCCTTCGGCGCGGCGACCACCAGCGAACGCTTCACCGCGCGCGAGCTTCAGGATCTGGTCGTGGGCATGACCGCGGGGGGGCGGGCCACGCTGGACTGGCGCATCCGTGAGCAGGAGTTCTCCAAGCCCCAGGCCCGCGCCCTGGTGAACCTGGCCTATCTGACGGTCGGCGCCCTGCCGATGGGCGGAAACGCCGTGATTCAGGCGCGCATCGAGCAAAACTGTCTGGTGCTGGACGGCGTCGCCGACGGCGCCCGCGCCCGGCTGAAGCCGGAAGCCGTCGTCGGGCTGAAGGGCGAGCGCCTGACCGACGGCCTGGCGGGCCAGTGGATCCAGCCCTACTGGCTGTGGCTGACGGCGACCCAGGCCGGCGGAACGCTGGACCTGTCGGTCGAGGAGGGCCGGATTGTCCTGACGGCGGCCCTGCCCGCCTGACCTCGTTTCCCAACGACTCGTTAACTGGGGTCTGGGATAGTAAAAGAGCCTGCGCCGGCGAAGAACGGCCTTGCCGACAGGGAGCCGAAGTTGGATTTCAGAACCTGCCTGATCGTCGACGACAGCCGGATCATCCGCAAGGTGGCGCGTCGCATCGTCGAGGGCCTGGGCTATGAGGTCGACGAGGCGGCCGACGGCGCCGAGGCTCTGTCCTACTGCACGGGCGTCATGCCCGACGTGCTTCTGATCGACTGGAACATGCCGGTGATGGACGGCCTCAGCTTTCTGCGGCGTCTGCGCGCCCTGCCCGACGGCCAGCGGCCCAAGGTCTTGTTCTGCACCATCGAAACGCGGCCCGACCGGATCGCCGAAGCCCTGGCCGCCGGCGCCGACGACTATGTGATGAAGCCCTTCGACGGGGAAATCCTGCAGTCCAAGCTGGTGGAGGTCGGAGCGATCGCCGCATGACGCCGGAAGACTTCGACAAGCTGCAGGTTCTGATGTCCACTCGCGCCGGCTATCGGCTGAAGCGGGACCGGATTCACCTGGCCGAGCATCGGCTGGGCCCGATCGCGCGCCGCGAAGGCTACGCCAATGTCGAGGCCCTGCTGGCCGGTCTGTGGGCCAATCCGGTGGCGTCTCTGGGCTGGGCGGTGATCGAGGCCCTGCTGAACGCCGAAACCTGGTTCCGACGCGACCGCGCGCCCTTCGACGTCTTCGAGAACGAGTTGCTGCCGGCCCTCGGTCGCGTGCGGCCCGACGGGATCGTGCGGGTCTGGTCGGCGGGCTGCTCCACCGGCCAGGAGGCCTGGTCCATCGCCATGTGCGGCCTGGAGACGCGCACCCAGCTTCATCTTGTCGCCACCGACCTGTCCCAGCGCGCCATCGAAAAGGCGCGCTCGGGCCTCTATACCGGCTTCGAGATTCAGCGCGGACTGAAGGCGCGGACCATGTTGCGCTGGTTCGAGCCGATGGAGGACCAGTGGATCGTCAAGGCGGAACTGGCTGACGCGGTACGGTTCGGCCGCGCCAATCTGCTGGACGAGCCGGCGGACGACGCCCGGTTCGACGTCATCTTCTGCCGCAACGTCCTGAGCGACATGGAACCGTCGCGCCGCGCGCGCGTGCTGGACGGACTGGAGCGGCGTCTGGTCGACGACGGCTGCCTGTTCCTGGGCGCGGACGAACGGCTGGAGAACGACACCGTCGCCTTCCGCGCCGTCAGCGGCCGCCAGGGTCTCTATGTGAAGACGCCCGCCAGCCTGCGCCGGGCCGCCTGACGGGCGCGGGGCGGCGTGATCACGCCGCGTGCAGCTCCTGCTTCACCCGTTCCGCCAGGGTCTTGATGTCCAGCGGCTTGGGCAGGAAGGACACGCCCGTCTCGTCCTGCAACAGGTCCGAGAAGTCGCTTTCGGCATAGCCCGAGATGAACATCACCGGGGCGTCGCCCAGATAGGGCCGGGCCTTCTTCAGCAGCGACGGCCCGTCCAGCCCCGGCATGATGACGTCGGAGATCAGCATGTCGATCTGGCCCGCGTGCTCCTCGGCCAGAAGCAGCGCCTCCTCTCCGTCGGCGGCCTCGATCACCTCGTAGCCGCGCTGGCGCAGCAGGCGGGCGGCGATGCCGCGCACGGCGTCCTCGTCCTCGACGAACAGGATGCGGCCGGCGCCGGACAGGTCGCGCGGCGCCTTGGCCTTGACCTCGACCGGCTGGACCTCGGCCAGTTCCGCCTCGCCCGCCGCCGGCAGGAAGAGGCGGAAGGCCGCGCCGGCTCCGTCGATATTGCTGACCGACACATGGCCGCCCGCCTGCTGGGCGATGCCATAGACGGTGGCCAGGCCCATGCCCGTCCCCTCGTTCACCGCCTTGGTCGTAAAGAAGGGCTCGAAAATCTTGTCCAGCAGTTCGGACGGCACGCCGGGGCCGGTGTCCGACACCTCGATCAGGGCGACCTCGTCGGTGGAGGCGTCGACCCAGCCCAGGCCCCGCGCCTCCTCGGCGGTCAGACGGCGAGTGGTGATGGTCACGACCCCGGCGCCGGGTTCGACCACGCCGCGCATGGCGTCGCGGGCGTTGACGGCCAGATTCATCACCGCCGTCTCCAGCTGAGACTTGTCGGCCAGGACCACCGGCAGGTCGCGGCCGTAGTCGGTCTCCAGCCGCACGTCCTCGCGCAGCAGGCGGCGCAGCAGGATGGCGAACTCGCCCACCAATTCGCCCAGGTCCAGCCGCTCGCGCCGCACGGTCGACTTGCGCGAGAAGGCCAGCAGCTTGCGCACCAGGTCCGCCGCCCGGATCGCCGTCTGGCGGATTTCGTTCAACCCCTCGTAGGACGGGTCGCCGACCGGGTGGCGTTCCAGAAGGCCCGACAGCTGAAGCTGGATCGCCGTCAGCAGATTGTTGAAGTCGTGCGCCACGCCCCCGGCCAGCTGGCCCACCGCCTGCATCTTCTGGGCCTGGGAAAGCTGCAGCTCCATCGACTTCTGGGACGAGACGTCGAACAGCCAGATGCGGCGGTTGTCGCCCTCGGCCGCCACATAGAGATGCAGCACCTTGTCGGGAAAGGCCCGCGCCACCAGTTCGATCGGCCCGGAAGAGCCCGCCGCCAGCTTGGTCCGCGCCTCGGCCACGCCCGCCGGATCGAACAGATGGCCGAAGGCCGCGTCGCGCGCCGCCGCCGGTCCGGTCAGGACGGCCAGGGCCGGATTGGCCTCTTCCGCCCGGCCGGCGAACAGGTCGTCGCCGGCGATCACGGCCGAACCGAAGGGCGCGCCGGCGGCCATGGCGCGCGCCTCTCCGGTGGAGGCCGCCACCGTCTGGATCGCGACGACCGGCAGGGGCAGCACCGCCTCTGGCGCGGCGCGCATCAGGAACCGCCCCTCGCCAGCGCGGCCGATCACCACCTCGACCTCGCGCGATCCGATCTGGACGATGGCGTGGCCGGGGTGGCCCTGTCGCGCCTGGGCGAAGGCCATGTAGAGGGCCTGGGCCGACTTGCCGCGCGGCAGGGCCACGGTCGCGCCGTTCGCTTCGGCCCAGGCGGCGTTGAAGGCCAGGACCTGGCCCGAATCCCACACCAGGGCCGCCGGCTCGGCCATGGCGTCCAGCAGGTCGATGGCGGCGTCGGTGGACGGCCCCGCGCGGCCCGCGTTTCGAAAGCCGAACAGACCGATCAGGGCGATCAGGGCCACGGTCAGGATCAGCACCATCCCCGGCGCCGAGGTCGGATTGGCGCGAAAGGCCGGATAGGCCAGGGCCGCGACCACGGCCGCCACGCCGAACGCCATCAGGGCCGACGACAGATCGAACGAAGGGCGTCGGGTGGACGTCATGCGGCCTCGCGAATCAGTGGGCTGATCATACGCTCAAATCCTGACCGGGCCTTACCGGCGACGCCGGGACTGGAAAACGAAGCCGATGATCTTGGCGGCGGCGTCGAAATGTTCGCGCGGAATGATCTCGTCCACCTCCACCGTCGCATAGAGGGCGCGGGCCAGGGGCACGTTCTCGACGATGGGCACGCCGTGCTGGGTCGCCACCTCCCGGATGCGCAGGGCCAGGGCGTCCACCCCCTTGGCCACGCAGACCGGCGCCCCGTCGCCCTGGTCCGGCTCGTAGCGCAGGGCCACCGAATAGTGGGTCGGGTTGGTCACGATGACCGTGGCCTTGGGCACATTGGCCATCATCCGCTGGCGGCTGCGCTGCATGCGGATCTGCTTCAGCTTGGCCTTGACGTGCGGATCGCCCTCGGACTGTTTGAAGTCCTCCTTCAGCTCTTCCTTGGTCATCCGCATCCGTTTGGCGAAGCGCAGCTTCTGCCACAGGTAGTCCGCCCCCGCCGTCGCGCCCAGCAGGATGATCGCCGCCACGAACAAAGAGATCGACATGTCCCGCGCCAGGGGCAGGATGGCCATCGGGCTGACGGCGGCCAGGTTCTCGAACTCGCGCGCATGGGGTTTCAGCACCATCCAGCAGACCACGCAGACGGCGATCAGCTTGAGGAACGTCTTCAGGAACTGCACCAGGCCGTCGGGACCGAAGATGCGCTTGAAGCCCTGCAGAGGACTGACCGACGACCATTTGGGCTTCAGCTTGTCGGCGGTGAAGATCAGACCCGACTGGGCCAGGTTGCCCCCGGCCCCGCCCAGGATGGTGGCCAGCATGACCGCCCCCAGGAAGGGCGCCACGGCCCAGACCGCCCGCATCATGATCTGATTGCCCGCGCCCGAGTTCAGCACCCCCAGCATCTGATGCGGCTCGGCGATGAAGGGCAGCATCCGTTCGGCGATGGACGAGGCGAACCAGCCGCCCCCCATCAGTATGACCGCCGCGGCCCCGGCCAACGACAGGACCTGGGCGACATCCGCCGACTTGGCGACATCGCCCTTCTTGCGCGCCTCCTCGAGTTTTCGAGGGGTTGCGGCCTCTGTCTTCGACTCGGGATCGGCGCCTTCAGCCACCGACGCCTCCCCCCGAACCGCCCAGGACGAAATATTCGGCCAGACGGCGGTAGCGGTCGATGAAAACCGTCCCCAGCGCGCCCAGGCTCAGGGCGAAGATCGACAGCCCCAGGATGACGCTCAGGGGCGCAGCGGCGAAATAGACCTGGAACGACGGCATGACCCGCGCCACCAGGCCCGAGGCGACATTGAACACCAGGGCGAAGACCAGGACCGGCGCCGACAACTGCACCCCCAGAAGGAAGCTCTGACCCAGGGTCCGCACCGCCATGTCTGTGAAATCCGCCATCATCAGCGGCTTGGCCGGAGCGATCAGCTGGTAGGAGCCGACCAGCCCGCCGATGAACAGATGATGGGTGTTGGTGGCGAACAGCAGGGTCACGCCCAACAGGGTCAGGAAGGCGGCGATGGTCGTGCCCGGCTGGGCCTGCATCGGATTGGCGGTCTGCGCGAAGCTGAGCGTGGTCTGCAGCGAAATGATCTCGCCCGCCGTGATCAGGGCCATCATGAACATCCGCAGCAAGAGGCCGATCATCAGCCCGACCACCGCCTCGCGGATGATCCAGCCGACCATGACGCCCAGGCTGTCGGGCAGGGGCGGCAGGGCGGTCCGCACAACGGGCCACAGCGCCAGGGTGATCAGCAGCGCCAGCGACAGCCGCACGCGCGGCGGCACATAGGCTTCGCCGATGCCGGGGATCAGCATCAGGATCGTCCCGATCCGGGCGAAGATCAGCCCGCCGGCCCAGACCTGATCGGCGGTGGCGTAAGCCTCCACTACATCCCCGCGATACGGGCCGCGATCTGACGCATGAAGCCGCCCAGCAGCGCCCCCATCAACGGCAGGAAGACGATCAGGCTGATGAAGATGGCGATGATCTTGGGCGCATAGATCAGGGTCTGCTCCTGAATCTGCGTCAGGGCCTGGAACAGGCCGATCACCACGCCGACCACCAGGCCCACGATCAGGACCGGCAGGCACAGCTGGATCGTCAGCCAGATGGCGTCGCGCCCGACATCCAGAACTTCCGCGCCGTTCATCGGCCCACGCTCCCCAAAAACACCGGGCAGAAAATGCCGGGGCCATGGTTAACAGGCTGCTAACCCTGCGCCCTTTGCGGTCTGATCGGTCGCCGGGGACGTAAACAGGCGCCTGTCCCTCTCCCATTCCATCGACCGCCCCGCTATGAAGCCCGCCATGACCGATACCCGCGCCTCCAAAGTCACCCAGGCCGACGCCGAAGCCGCCGTCCGCACCCTGATCGAATGGGCCGGCGACAATCCCGACCGGGAGGGCCTGCTGGAAACCCCGTCGCGGGTGGCCAAGAGCTATCGGGAACTGTTCCAGGGCTATGAGGTCGATCCCCTGTCCTATCTGGAGAAGACCTTCGAGGAGACCGGCGGCTACGACCAGCTGGTGGTGCTGAAGGACATCCGCTTCGTCAGCTTCTGCGAACACCATATGCTGCCCGTGGTGGGTAAGGCGCACGTCGCCTATCTGCCGACCGACCGGGTCGTGGGCATTTCCAAGCTTGCGCGCGTGGTGCGCGGTTTCGCGCGGCGCCTGCAGATTCAGGAAAAGATGACCTCCGAGATCGCCGAGGCGATCCAGACCGTCCTGCGCCCGCACGGCGTCGGCGTGGTCATCGAGGCCGAACACAGCTGCATGACCCTGCGCGGCGTCAATGCGCCCGGCGCCAGCCTGTCGACCAGCCACCTGATCGGCGTGGTGCGCGACGACCCCCGCACGCGCGAGGAATTCTTGCGCCTGGTCCGGGGCTGACAATCGACGGCCCGTCTCTTGCGGGCCAAGGGTGCAAGGAGGCGTTCTCATGCCCTGGACCCTGATTTCGACCCGGAATGAGACAGTCCGCATCGCGCGCGGCGGCTGGCTGGACGCGCTGCGTTTCATCGTGGCCTTCCTGATCATCCTGCATCACTTCCAGGCGGCCGGGCCCGAGCCGCTGGCGCATCTGATCAATCCGATCTTCGAGCGCGGCGGCTTTCTACTGACCAATTTCTTCCTGATCGACAGCGGCTATGTGCTGATGCGGGTCTATGGGGCGGCGCTGGACAAGGGCCGGATGTCGCCGACCGACTTCTTTCTGAAGCGGTTCCTGCGCGTCACGCCCGCCCATCTGATCATGGGCCTGTCGCTGGTCGCCTTGGTGGCGATCGGAACGGCGGTCGGCTTCGCCCCGCGCAATCCCGAATGGTTCCGCTGGGACCAGTTGCCGGCCCAGTTGCTGCTGGTCCAGTCTTACGGCGTTTACGGCGGCCTGGGCTGGAACGCCCCCACCTGGTCCATCTCGGCCCTGATCGGCTGCTATCTGTGCTTTCCCTGGATCATCCGCGGCCTGATGCGGCTGGGGCCGTGGGCGGCCCTGGTCACGGGCGTCGGGGTGTATCTCGTGGCCAATCAGCTATGCTGGAGCCTTCTGGACTATCCCGTCTATCAGATGCCGATGGGCTATGGCTTCATTCGCGCCCTGCCCCTGTTCTTCCTGGGGATGTGCCTGGCCTGGTTCGCCCAGAAGGTCTGGATTGCGCCGCGCCTGGCCGGCTGGGCGGGGGCGCTGGCCGCCGCCGGCTTCTTCGCCCTGGAACTGCACGACAAACACGCGCTGGCCGCCCTGGCGCTGATCTCGGTGATCATCCTGGCCGCCGGCGCCGTGCCCGTGAAACGCCCCTCCAAACTGGTCGAGACGGCGGCCATGGTCTCCTTCTCCATGTTCATCACCAATGAGGTGGTGCGCATCGCCTGGTTCGGCGTGATCAACGTCGTCGTCGCAAGACTGGCCCTGCCCACGACCGTTCAGTGGGGCCTGTGGGGCCTGGGCGTCATGGCGGCGGTCGCCTTCGCCTTCGTCTTCCACTTCGCCGTCGACAATCCGCTTCAGACCCGCATCCGCGCCTGGTTGAAACGGCGGGGCGGTCGCGCGGACGCGCCGACCCTGCAACCTGTCGTCTCCATCGACGGCTAGGTCCCTGCGCCCATCGGCCTTTTCCCCTGCCTGGCGTTTTTCCTTGCGGCGCGGACGTTAACCTTTCATTAACCCTCTCCCCAAAGTCGGGGTCGAGGTAAGAATGTTTGACAGCCTGGCCGCCGTCGGCCTTTCCAACCCGGCTGCGCCTGTCGGCGCGCCCGTCGCATCCCCAACCTCAGGGCTGGTCTCGGGGCCGATCTTGGGTCCGGTCGGGGCTCCCTCCGCGCCCGGCGCCCGACGGTGGACGCCCCGCTATCGACGCGGCGCCGCCTCCCTCCTGTGCAAGCGCGCGCTGGACCTTGCGGTCGCGGGCCTGGTGCTTCTGGCCCTCTGGCCGGCCCTGATCCTGATCGCCCTGGCGATCCTCCTGGAAACGCCCGGCCCGATCCTTTTCCGCCAGCGCCGCACGGGCAAGGACGGCCGCGTCTTCCTCATCCTGAAGTTCCGCACCATGACGGTGACGGAGGACGGCGACGCCATCCGCCACTGCTTTCGCCGCGACCCGCGCGTCACCCGCGTGGGCGCCTTTCTGCGAGCCTCCAGCCTGGATGAACTGCCCCAGTTGATCAATGTGCTGAAGGGCGAGATGTCCCTGGTCGGGCCGCGCCCTCACGCCGTGGCGCACGATCGACACTATGGCGCCCTCCTGCCCGACTACGGCGCGCGCTTCGCCGTCCTGCCGGGCTTGACGGGCCTGGCCCAGGCCTCGGGCCTGCACGGCGAGATTCAGCAGCTCGGCTGCATGGCCCGCCGGGTCCAGGCCGACGCCGCCTACGCCGCCGGCTGGTCGTTCCGCGACGACCTGATCCTGTTGTGGCGCACCGTGCCCGTCCTGCTGGACCGTCTGGCCGCCGCGTGATCTCCGCCTGACCGCCGGACAGGTTTCGGCGTCGGAACCGCTTGATCTGACAGCGTCTTGCTGCCTTGATCCCGGCGTCGCAAAGCCGCGATGCAGGAGACCCCTCGCGTGTCCGAACCCGAACTCTATCCCGTTCCGGCCGATCTCGCCGCCCGGGCGCACATGGACTGCCAAGCCTATGAGGCCGCGCGGGTCGCCGCCCGCGAAACCCCCGACGCCTTCTGGGCCGCGCAGGCCGAGCGTCTGGACTGGATCACCCCCCCGACCAAGATCAAGGACGTCTCCTTCAGGAAGGCGGATTTCCGCATTCGCTGGTTCGAGGACGGGGTGCTGAACGTCGCCGCCAACTGCATCGACCGTCACCTGCCGGACCGCAAGGACGAAACGGCGATCATCTGGGAAGGCGACGATCCCGCCGACAGCCGCCGCATCACCTATGGCGAACTGCACGCCGAGGTGTGCCGCATGGCCAATGTGCTGAAGGCGCACGGAGCCAAAAAGGGCGACCGGATCACCCTGTATCTGCCGATGATCCCCGAGGCCGCCTACGCCATGCTGGCCTGCGCCCGGATCGGGGCCGTCCATTCGGTTGTCTTCGGCGGCTTTTCGCCCGACAGCCTGTGCGGCCGGATCGAGGACTGCGGCTCCAACCTGGTCATCACCGCCGACGAGGGCCTGCGCGGCGGCAAGCATGTGCCTTTGAAGGCCAATGTCGACGAGGCGCTGAAGAAGGTGAAGGTCGATACGGTCCTGGTCGTGCGCCGCACCGGCCGCGACGTGCCTATGACCGAGGGGCGCGACTTCGACTACGGCCTGGAGGCCGCCAAGGTCGACGCCGACTGCCCGCCCGAGCCGATGAACGCCGAGGACCCGCTGTTCATCCTCTACACCTCCGGCTCGACCGGAAAGCCCAAGGGGGTGCTGCACACCACCGGCGGATACCTGTTCTGGGCCGCCTGGACGCACGAGATCGTCTTCGACTATCGCCCCGGCGAGGTCTTCTGGTGCACCGCCGACGTGGGCTGGGTCACGGGCCACTCCTACCTGGTCTATGGGCCGCTGGCGAACGCGGCGACGACCCTGATGTTCGAGGGCGTGCCCAACTATCCCGACGCCGGCCGGTTCTGGCAGGTGGTGGACAAGCACAAGGTCGAAATCTTCTATACCGCCCCCACGGCCCTGCGCGCCCTGATGCGCGAGGGCGATGCGCCGGTGAAGGCCGCCTCGCGCGCCTCCCTTCGCCTGCTGGGCACGGTGGGCGAGCCGATCAACCCCGAGGCGTGGCGCTGGTATCACGACGTAGTCGGCGACGGACGCTGCCCGATCGTGGACACCTGGTGGCAGACCGAGACGGGCGGCCATCTGATCACCCCCCTGCCCGGGGCCACCGACCTGAAGCCCGGATCGGCCACCCTGCCCCTGCCCGGCGTCGAGCTTCAGATCGTGGACGCCGAGGGCCGGGAACTGACCGGCGCCGTGTCCGGCAATCTGTGCATCACCGACAGCTGGCCCGGCCAGATGCGGACCGTCTATGGCGACGACCAGCGCTTCTTCGACACCTATTTCTCGACCTATCCGGGCCGGTATTTCACCGGCGACGGCTGCCGCCGGGACGAGGACGGCTATTACTGGATCACCGGCCGGGTGGACGACGTCATCAACGTCTCGGGCCACCGCATGGGCACCGCCGAGATCGAAAGCGCCCTCGTTCTGCACGACGACGTGGCCGAGGCGGCCGTGGTCGGCTTTCCCCACGACATCAAGGGCCAGGGCATCTACGCCTATGTCACCCTGAACAAGGGGGTCGAACCGACCGAGGATCTGCGCAAGGCCCTGGTCGCCCATGTCCGCCAGGAAATCGGCCCCATCGCCGCGCCCGACGTGATTCAATGGGCGCCGGGCCTGCCCAAGACCCGGTCGGGCAAGATCATGCGTCGCATCCTGCGCAAGATCGCCGAGAACGAGATCGCCTCGCTGGGCGACACATCGACCCTGGCCGATCCGTCGGTGGTGGACGATCTGGTCAAGAACCGCGCGGGGGCTTGACGCGGGCGTTCACACAGGGATTCAGCAAGGGGTTCAACAGGGGGGCCTAGGGGCCTATCAGGAGCGGTCCCGACGCCGACCGAGCCGTTCCATGCCCCGCTTCCTGTCCCGCCTGCCGATCGACCGCTATCTGCTGGCCCTGATCGGCATGGTCGTCCTGGCGGCCCTGCTTCCCGCCAGGGGACAGGCGGCCGAGGTTCTGGACTGGGTGGTCAAGGCGGCCATCGCCCTGCTTTTCTTCCTGTACGGGGCGCGGATGTCGCCGGCCGCCATCGGCGCGGGCCTGCTGCACTGGCGGCTTCAGGGCACGGTCTTCCTGTCGACCTTCCTGCTGTTTCCCCTGCTGGGGCTGGGGCTGGTCTTTCTGATGCGGGGATCACTGCAGCCCGATCTGCTGACGGGGATGCTGTATCTGTGCCTGCTGCCGTCCACGGTGCAGTCGTCCATCGCCTTCACATCCATCGCGCGCGGCAATGTCGCCGGCGCCTTGACCAGCGCCAGCCTGTCGAACCTGCTGGGCGTCATCGTCACCCCGCTTCTGGTCGCCCTGCTGATCGGCGGCGCAAATGGCGGCATCCATCTGCAGTCCATTTTCGACATCGCTCTGCAGATCCTGGCCCCCTTCGCCGTGGGCCAACTGTGTCGACCCCTGCTGAAGGACGGGCTGGGCCGTCACGCCAAACTGACCGGCCTGGTGGACCGCGGCTCCATCCTGCTGATCGTCTACGCCGCCTTCAGCGAGGGGGTCGTCGCCGGCGTCTGGTCCCAGGTCGCGCCGCTGGATCTGGCCAAGGTGATCGGCCTGAACATCGCCCTGCTGGCGGTCGTGCTGACCCTGACCCTGGCGGCGGGCCGGGTCCTGCGCTTCGATCAGGCGGACCGGATCGTCATCCTGTTCTGCGGTTCGAAGAAGAGCATGGCCACCGGCATCCCGATGGCCGGCATCCTGTTCGCCGGGCACGCCGTGCCGCTGATCGTCCTGCCGGTCATGCTATTCCACCAGATCCAGCTATTCGCCTGCACGATCATCGCCCAGCGCTACGCCCGCCAGGCCGAAGCCGAGGCCCTGGAGTCGCCCCTGACGCCCTAACCGGCCGTCGTCAGGGTCTTTTCCGCCGCCTGAACGGCCACCCCGCCCGCCCGGTTGGCGGCGCCCAAAAGGGCCTTCAGCGAGGCGGTCGCCACATCCGGGTCGATGGCCACGCCGAACACCGTGGCGCCGTCCGGCGTCCGGCATTCGACATAGGCCGCCGCCTGGGCCGCGCCGCCATGGCCGATGGCGTGTTCGTGATAGTCGGCGATGTCCAGATCCAGCCCGCAATCCTCGCGCAGGGCGTCCAGGGCGCTGGACAGGAAGCCGTTGCCCCGCCCCGTGATGCGCCGCTCCTGGCCGTTCAGGCGGATGCGCCCGCTGAATCGCCGCTCGCGCCCCGGCGCCGAACGCCCTTCCTCATAGTCGATCAGGGCGAAGGGCCCGTTGTCCCCGCCCGGCGCATAGACGCCGTCGAACACGGTCCAGATGTCCTCGGCCGTCAGTTCGCGCCCGGCCGCGTCGGCATAGGCCTGGACGTGGCGGCTGAAATCGGCCTGCATCCGCTTGGGCAGTTTCAGCCCCTTGTCCTGCTCCAGCACCCAGGCGAATCCGCCCTTGCCCGACTGGGAGTTGACGCGGATCACCGCCTCGTAGGACCGGCCCAGGTCGGCCGGGTCGATAGGCAGATAGGGCACGTTCCAGATCTGGTCGTTGCGCTGGGCCTGGGCGGCGAAGCCCTTCTTGATCGCGTCCTGGTGGCTGCCGGAAAAGGCGGTGAAGACCAGTTCCCCGGCATAGGGATGACGCGGGTGGACCGGCAGGGCGTTGCAATGCTCCACCGTCTGGATCACCCCGTCCATGTCCGAGAAGTCCAGCCCCGGATCGACGCCCTGGGTGTAGAGATTCAGCGCCAGCGTCACCAGATCGACGTTGCCGGTGCGTTCGCCATTGCCGAACAGGCAGCCCTCGACCCGGTCGGCGCCGGCCATGACCGACAGTTCCGCCGCCGCAACGCCCGTGCCCCGGTCATTATGCGGATGGACCGAGACGATGACGCGGTCGCGGCGTGAGATGTGGCGGCAGAACCATTCCACCTGGTCGGCATAGACGTTCGGCGTCGCCGCCTCGACCGTGGCCGGCAGGTTGATGATCAGCGGCTTGTCCGGCGTCGGCTCGATCACGTCCATCACCGCCTCGCAGACCTCCAGGCTGAAATCCAGCTCGGCGGTGGAGAAGGTTTCGGGACTGTATTCGAAGCGCCAGGCGGTGTCGGGGCGGCGTTCCGCCTGCTCGCGCATCCGGCTCATGCCCTCGACCGCGATGGCCTTCACCTGCGGGCGGTCCATGCCGAAGACGATCTGGCGCCAGGCCGGCGACACGGCGTTGTACATATGGACCACGGCGGTCCGCGCGCCCTCCAGGCTCTCGAACGAGCGGGCGATCAGGTCGGCCCGCGCCTGGGTCAGCACCTGCACCGTCACATCGTCCGGCACGGCGCCCGAGCGGACCAGGCCGCTGATGAAGTCGAACTCGGTCGCCCCGGCCGAGGGGAAGCCGATCTCGATCTCCTTCAGGCCGATCTTCACCAGAAGGTCGAAGAAGCGCTGCTTCTTCTCGGCGTTCATCGGGTCGATCAGGGCCTGGTTGCCGTCGCGCATGTCGGTCGACAGCCAGCGCGGCGCCCTGTCGATGGTCCGGCTCGGCCACTGACGGTCCGGCAGGTCCACGATCGGAAAGGGGCGATATTTGATGGAGGGGTCGCGCAGCACCGTGCGTCTCCTGAACGTCTTGCGATCTTCAAAGGGGGTTACGACAGCGTGTTCCGCCGCCGGGCAGCCGTCAGTCCCGGCGGCAGCCGATAAGTCGCAGACCCGCGCACGAAAGGGCGCAGAGCGAACAGGCCAGAAGCGAGGCGAAAGAATTTACCACGCCCCAGCCTATCAAGGATCGTCTGGAGACACAATCCACCCATAATGGGCGATCTGCGGAACAAGGCGACCGACTGGAGCGGGCAGCGGGAATCGAACCCGCACGAGCAGCTTGGGAAGCTGCCAGGCTACCACTACATCATGCCCGCATCGGGTCGGTCGGGGGCGGCGTGGAGACGGCCCTCGCCCGAACCCTTAGCCGGGCCTCGGCGCCGGCTCAAGCGCGATGCGCCTTATTGAACCGCTTCGACGTCCACGCCGCGCGCCTTCAACTGGGCCTGGACGCTGTCGTCGCCCGCCAGATGTCCGGCCCCAACGGCGATGAAGACCGTGCCCGAGCCTTGAAGCAGGGTCTGAATCTGGTTCGCCCAGTCGGTGTTCCGATCCACCAGCAGCGCCTTGTACAGGGCGGGCGCGGCGTCTTTCATATCCTCGACCATGACCCGGTCGATGGCGGCCACATCGCCCTTGGCCCAGGCAGAGACCATCTCGTCCAGCTTGGTCGCGGCGTTCTCGTAATCCTTCAGCGTCTCGCGCAGGAAGGACAGTTGCACGTCGTCGGGCAGGTCGGCCAGAATGCCGATCTGCTTATCGAGGGTCTCGAAACCGTGGATCGGCTTGCCGGCCGTCTCGGCCCGCGCCTTCAGGACCAGTTCGACGCCGGACTTGGGATCGTAGCCGGCCTTGACCAGAGGCGCGACAGACAGGCTGAGCGCGGCCAGCCAGGGCCGCATCGGCTGAAGCTGGGCGGCGGAGGCGCCCATGGCCTGGGCAGCCGCGTCCAGTTCGGCGTTTTCTTCCGGCGTCAGGCGGCTGGACAGGGGCGTCTCGGGCGACAGGCCGTGCTGCTGGATCAGCGGCATGATGGCGGCCTGGTCGTCGGGGTTGCTGATCTCGAACCAGATCTCCGAGGCGCTGTCGAACGCGGCCTTGACGCGCGGGCTTTCCCACCCGGTCGTCGGGCGCAGCACATGGACCGAGCCGAACAGATACAGGGTCGAATCCGCATCCTTGACCACCCACAGGGCCGGACCCTGGCCCTCGATGGCGGGGGCGGCGACGGGCGCGGCCGGCTGGGCCTGCGCCAGGGCGTCCACGGGCGCGCCGGCGACGGCGACGAACAGGGCCAGACCGCCGACGACGCCGGCGGCGCCCTGAGCGACGGTGAAGGCCGAGGTCTTGAGCAGGCGAACGAAGGTCATGTCGGGGTCCTTGTTTGAACGGGAAGCGGCGATCAGCGCGGCGCGCCGGACTATTCGGAGAAGATGGATTCGATGGGCTGGCCGAAGACGCGGGCGATCTTGAAGGCCAGCGGCAGGGAGGGGTCGTAACGGCCGGTCTCCAGCGCGTTGACGGTCTGGCGCGACACGCCGAGCTGTTCGGCCAGCCGCGCCTGGCTCCAGTCCCGTTCGGCGCGCAGGACCTTGAGGCGGTTGTTCATGGTTCAGCCCCGCATCCGCGCCAGCCACCACCACACCCAGACGACGGTGTAGCCGATCAGCATGGGGGCGATCATCAAGGCGGCGCCGGCGGACAGATAGTCGATGGGCGCACCGCCCGAGCCGATCTCACGCGCGATGATGTCGCGCCACGGCCCGGCCGAGGACAGGATCAGGCCGACGCCGCTGACGCACATGCCCGCCGTACCGCCCCAGTACCAGGCCGCCTTGTGCGCCTCACGCGCGGCCTCGTCGATCACGCGCATCCATTCGGCACCGATCCACAGGGCGCCGGCCATGATGGCGGCGGCGAAGACTGCGGTCACGATCAGTTCGCCCATCTCGGGCGCGATCCATCGCGAACTGGAGGCGTAGCCGACCGCGATGCCGCTGAGGAAGGCGAACAGCAGGCCGCCGCAGAACGTGATCACCGTCGCCTTGATTACCGGCCGCCACTTGCGCATCAGTCAACACCCCTTGTCCTATTGACAAGTTACATTGACATTCCTGCTCGGGCGCTGTCAAGCGCCCTTTCCACACCGAGACTTTTTATTCGACCTTGGCGGCGGCGATCAGTTCGGGGCGGGCGATGGCCCGGGGCGCCGTTTCAACCGGCGTCAGATCCGGCAAAGCCTTGCCCTCGTGATCGACCTGCAGGTCCTCGAACCGGCGGGCGGACACCATCACCTGGCTCTCGAGCGAGCCGACGAACTGATTGTACTTGCCGACGGCCGC
This sequence comes from Brevundimonas sp. SORGH_AS_0993, assembly GCF_030818545.1. NCBI lineage: Bacteria > Pseudomonadati > Pseudomonadota > Alphaproteobacteria > Caulobacterales > Caulobacteraceae > Brevundimonas > Brevundimonas sp. SORGH_AS_0993. The sequence goes on along the minus strand of NZ_JAUTAH010000001.1, from coordinate 2,374,583 downwards.
ATCCAGCGCCCGCCCGACAGCCGAGGCATGCCCGCCCATGACCGACAGCCGCTTGTAGAGTTCGCGACCCAGGGCGGCGACCTTGTCGGCATTGGCCGCCTGCTCTTCCGCCCGCCAGCCATAGGCCACGGCCTTGCACAGGGCGAACAGGGTCGAGGGCGTGACGATGACGACGCGCGAGGCCATGGCCTGGGTCATCAGGTCCGGCTCGTGGTCCAGAGCCGTGACCAGGAAGGCGTCGCCGGGCACGAACAGGACGACGAAGTCCGGGCTGGGCTTGAACTGGTCCTGATAGGCCTTGGACGACAGCTGACGCACATGGGTCTTCAGGCTGGCGGCGGTGCGCAGACCCACGGACCGGGCGCGGGCCTCCTCGTCGCCCTCCCCGTCATCGAAGGCCAGCGGGACCTTGGCGTCGATCACGAACATGCCGCCGCCGGGCAGGCGGACGATGAAGTCGGGCCGGTTCTGACGCCCCTCGTCGTCGGCGCTGGAGGTTTGTTCGGTGAAGTCGAACCGCCCGGCCATGCCGGCGGCCTCCAGCACGTTGCGGCACGTCTGTTCGCCCCAGCGCCCGCGCCGGCCGGTGTTGCCGCGCAGGGCTTCGGTCAGCTTGCGCGCCTCGTCGCGCGTGGCCGAAGACGCCGCCATCAGGGCCGCCAGCTGTTCGCGCAGGCCGCCCGTCTCCTCGGCCCGCGTCTTTTCCAGGGCCGCGACATGCTCCTGGAACCTGGTCAAGGTGTCGGCGACGGGCTTCAGCTGGGCGGCCATCCGCTCGCGCGCCAGCAGGTCCTGGGCGCGGAAGGTCTCGGTTGCGCGGCTGACCATCTGGTCGGCCACCACCTGGGCCGACTGGGCCGCCTGGGCGCGCAGCAGTTCGCCCAGAGTGGCGCGGCTTTCCTCCACCAGGTCGAGGCGCGCCTCGGCCGCCGCCAGTTCGCCGCGCGTCCGCTGCCAGCCCATGAAGGCCCACAGGAAGCCGCCCCCCAGGGCCAGGGCGAGAACGGCGAGAAGCGGCGCGATCATGTTCATGCTCCGTTCCTAGCGGGAGTCGCCCGCGATGAGAAGCCGACCCGCCGCCTGCGCGTCGGATCAGGAACGTCGCCGTTCGAATGACGTTGGCCTGTCAGCCCATTGCACGAAGGACGACGCCATGACCCCGGAACAACCCCACCGCCACGACAAGGTCGCCGATGCGGTGCACGACGGTCGCCCGGTGGACCCCGAACTGGTGCGCAGCGGCCGCAAGAACCCGCGCATCCTGGCGATCCTGGCCGTATCGACCCTGGCTGCGGCCGTCCTGCTGCTGGGGCTGTGGATTCTGACCAACGGGGTCTTCCAGTCGCAGAACGCCGAAACCGGCCCCGAAGCCGCCGCCGCCCAAACCCAGACTTTCGCGGGCGAAAGCCAGACGCCGCCCGCCGCCGACGCCCCGACGGACGAAACGGGCCGCGCCGTCCCTACCCCCACCGGCGAAGCCCCCAACGTCAACGCACCGACGGCGCCGTCGAACTAAGACCGGATCACGCCGGGCGGCGCGCCCGCAGCGCCTGGACGATGGTGCCGTCGTCCAGCCAGTCCAGTTCGCCGCCCACCGGCACGCCGCGCGCCAGGGAGGTGACTTGAACCTCCGGCCCGGCGATCCGCTCGGCGACATAGTGGGCTGTGGTCTGGCCGTCGACGGTGGCCGGCAGGGCCAGGACGACCTCGCGCACCCCGCCCCCCTTCACCCGTCCGACCAGTTCGGCGATCCGCAGATGTTCGGGGCCCACCCCGTCCAGGGCCGACAGCAGGCCGCCCAGAACGTGATACTTGCCGCGAAAGGCGCCCGACCGCTCCATGGCCCACAGGGCCCCGGCCTCTTCCACCACGCAGATCAGGCCGTTGTCGCGCGCGCCGTCCGAACAGATGGCGCAGGGGTCGCGCGTGTCCGGCGCGCCGCAGACCGAGCAGGACACCACCTTCTCGGCCGTCTCGGCCAGGGACGCCGCCAGGGGGACCAGCAACTGCTCGCGGCGTTTCAGCAGGGCCAGGGCCGCCCGGCGGGCCGAGCGCGGCCCCAGCCCCGGCAACTTGGCCAGCAGGGAGATCAGCCGTTCGATCTCCGGCCCGGCGGAGGCGGCCATCAGAACAGTTTCGGCATTCCGGGAATGTTCATTCCCGCCATCGGCCCGGCCGCTTCGCGCATCAGGGCGTTGTTCTGTTCATCCAGCTTGCGCTTGGCGTCGGCGTGGGCGGCCACGATCAGATCGGCCAGGATTTCGCCCTCGCCGGGCCTCAGCAGGCTGTCGTCGATCCGGATGGCCGTGATCTCGCCAGGCCCCTTCAGGGACACGGAAACCAAGCCGCCGCCCGAGGAGCCCTCGGCGACGGTTTCAGCCATCCGGGCCTGGGCCTCCTGCAGCTTCTGCTGCATCGCCTGGGCCTGCTGCATCAGTTGGGTCAGATCTTTCATGGCCCCTAGATAGGGCGATAACGACCGATGCGACAGGGGGTTCGGCCGCGGATAGCAGCATCGGAAACGGCGAGGCGACGCATTGGCCCTTGCGGCGGCCGCGCAAGGCTTTAATCAGTACCTGATCACGTTGCAATTCCAATCCGAAAGGCAGCCCATGGCCCATGGCGCCCCCACTCGACGCGACGCCCCGCTGTCGGACGCCGCCCTGTCGCAGTTGTTCACCGACGCGCGAACGCGCAACGCCTGGACCGACCGTCCTGTCGCCCCGGAGCTGCTGCGACGGCTCTACGAGTTGACCAGGTTCGGCCCCACGGCGGTCAACAGCACGCCCGCCCGTTTCGTCTTCGTCACCTCGCCCGAAGCCAAGGCGCGTCTGCTCCCGCTGATGAGCGCGGGCAATCGGGACAAGACGCGACAGGCGCCGGTGACGCTGATCCTGGCGCAGGACATGGACTTCCACGACCATTTGAAGACCCTGTTCCCCCATACGCCGGGCGCTGCGGCCTGGTTCGCCGACGAGGCCCTCCGCCGCGAAACCGCCTTCCGCAACGCCTCGCTTCAGGGCGGCTATCTGACCATCGCCGCCCGCGCCCTGGGCCTGGACGTCGGGCCGATGTCCGGCTTCGACGCGGCGGGGGTGAAGGCCGAGTTCTTCCCCGACAGCAATGTCGAGCCGAACTACATCCTGAACCTGGGCTATGGGTCGGACGAAAACCTGTTTCCCCGCTTGCCCCGTCTGTCGTTCGACGAGGCGGCGCAGATCGTCTGAGCCGGCGTCCATTCGGCGAAAAACAAAGAAGGGCGGCCCGTCGGGGCCGCCCTTTTATCGTCTCGACCTCGACGCCGCGATCAGTGGTTCGCGGGCGCCGGGCTGGTGGCGGCCGGCGGAGCGGCTGGCGTCGCCTGGGTCGTGGCGGGGGCCGCGGCGCCCCCGGCGGCCGGCGCCGCGCCGGTCGCTTCGGTCGCCGCAGCGCCTTCGGTGACGGGCGCTTCCCCGCCGGCGGCGGGCGCCGCGCCCGGCTGACGCGCGGGATCGGGCGCGGGGATGGCGTAGCCGGAAGCGCCCTGGGTCCGCAGCCAGGCGATCAGATTGATGCGCGTCTGGGCGTCGCGGATGCCGGCGAACGACATCTTGGTTCCCGGAACATATTTCGCCGGGGCGGTGATGAAGCTGTTCAGGGCGTCATAGGTCCAGGTCGGAACCTCGCCCTTGTGCTTGGTCATGGCGTCCGAATAGGCGAAGCCGGGCCGGTGCTCGACCGGGCCGCCGACCACGCCCCACAGGTTCGGTCCGATCTTGTCGGCGCCGCCCTGATGACCGTCATGGCAGGCCTGGCAGCGCGCGAAGGCGGCTTCCCCCGCGGCCAGATCGGCCGTCGGCAGCACCGTGCCCCAATCCGGCGGCAGCTCGGCCGTCTCGCCGCCCGCCGCCTCTTCCGGCGCATCGACGAAATAGCCCATCTTCTTCGGAGGTTCGGAATGATAGATCAGGCCCGACGCCTGCTGGACCACCAGGATGACGAACGCTGTCCCCAGGCCCGCGCCGAAAATCTTGTTCCACTTCAGATCGCCGCTCATGCCCCTGGTCTGCTCCCTGTGCCGCGCCGGGTCCCCGCGTGAACACGCCCCGGACATTCTCTTGCGTCGGCGTGTCTGGCACGGTAGCGCGACCTTCGCAACCGCGCCCGCGCACGAGGGACCGTCGCCGGAGGTCAGGGAAGTCGATGAATCCTTTGATAATGATACCTGCTCGCATGGCGGCGACCCGCCTGCCGAACAAGCCCCTTGCCGACATCGGCGGCCTGCCCATGATCGTGCGCGCCTATCGCCAGGCCGAGCAGTCGGGCCTGCCCGTCGTGGTCGCGGCCGGCGACCCTGAAATCGTCGAGGCGGTGGAGGCGGCCGGCGGCCGCGCCGTCCTGACTGATCCCGCCCTGCCCTCGGGCTCCGATCGCATCCGCGCCGCCGTGGACGCCATCGATCCGGAGGGTGATTTCGACGCCGTCATCAACGTCCAGGGGGACATGCCCTTCGCCAGTCCGGGCCTGGCCACGGCCTGCGCCGCCGTCCTGCACGGCGAACCCGCCTGCGACATCGCCACCCTGGTCGCGGCCGAGGCCGACGTCTCAGACCGAACCAACCCCGACGTGGTCAAGGCGGTGCTTGCGCTGGGAGAGGCCGAGCGCCAGGGTCGCGCCCTCTATTTCACCCGCTCGACCCTGTATGGCGATGCGCCGATCTGGCGGCACATCGGCGTCTACGGCTATCGCCGCGACGCCCTGAACCGCTTCTGCGCCGCGCCGCAATCGCCGCTGGAGCGCCGCGAAAAGCTGGAACAGCTGCGCGCCCTGGAAATGGGGATGCAGATCTGGGCCGCCGCCATCGACACGGCGCCGATTTCGGTCGACAATCCGGCGGACCTGGAGGCCGCGCGCCGGATCGCCGCCGGTTAGAGCCTGATTCAGGAGCCCGATCAGGCTTTCTTGACGAACTCGGTCCGCAGCACCAGGCCGCGCACCTTCTCGACATTGGCCTCGATCTCGTCGGGATCGCCGGTCAGGCGGATGTTCTTGACCAGGGTTCCGCGCTTCAGCGTCACTCCGCCCGATCCCTTGACCTTAAGGTCCTTGATCAGGGTCACGCTGTCGCCGTCGGCCAGGGTGTTGCCGTTGGAATCTTTGGTCACGTCTTCGGTCATGGCCAAGCTTCTAACCTTCCCCCTCCTCCCCATGCAATGGGGAGGAGGACCGCAAAGCGGTGGAGGGCTTTTGAAGCCCCGCCGACAGCGGCGGTACGGGTACGAAACCCCTCCGTCACGGCGCTGAAGAAGCGCCGCGCCTCCTCCCCGCCGAGCGGGGAAGAGACACTAATCCGGCACCTTCTCTTCCAACTCGTCCAGCCAGACCCGCGCATTGCCGTCCGAAGGCGCGCGCCAGTCGCCGCGCGGCGACAGGGACCCGCCCGTCACCACCTTGGGTCCGTTCGGCAGGGCCGACCGCTTGAACTGGGCGGTCTGGAAGAAGCGCACCAGGAACTTGCGCAACCAGCCCTTGATGGTCGCCAGGTCGTAGTCGACCTTCTCCCCTTCGGGCGTGTTCGCCGGCCAGTCGCCCGCGCCCGCGTCGCCCCAGGCTTGATGCGCCAGGAAGGCGACCTTGGACGGCTTCAGGCCGAAACGGCTGAGGTAGAACAGGAAGAAGTCGTTCAACGCATAGGGGCCGACCGTCCCCTCGGTCGATTGGATCACGCCGTCCCTGGCCGGGACCAATTCGGGTGAAATCTCCGTATCCAGAATGGCGTGCAGCGTCGGCGTCGCCTCGCCCCCCACCAGTTCTCGCTCCGCCACCCAGCGGATCAGGTGGCGGATCAGTGTCTTCGCCACCCCGCCGTTGACGTTGTAGTGGCTCATATGGTCGCCGACGCCATAGGTGGCCCAGCCCAGCGCCAGTTCCGACAGGTCCCCGGTCCCCAGGACGAACGCCTTGTTCTGGTTCGCCAGCCGGAACAGATAGTCGGTCCGCAAGCCCGCCTGCACGTTCTCGAAGGTGATGTCGTGGACCGGCTGGCCGTCGGCGTAGGGGTGGCCGATGTCCCTGAACATCTGTTCGGCGGCGGGGCGAATGTCGATCTCGGCGCCCGTGACGCCCAGCGCGGTCATCAGGGCCCAGGCGTTGGATTTCGTCCCTTCCGAGGTCGCAAACCCCGGCATGGTGAAGCCCAGGATATGGGTGCGCGGCAGCCCCAGCCGGTCGAAGGCGCGGCACGCGACCAGCAGGGCCTGGGTCGAATCCAGCCCGCCCGACACCCCTATGACCAACGACTTCGCCCCCGTCGCCGTCATCCGACGCATCAGCCCCTGCACCTGGATGTTGAACGCCTCGAAACAGTCCTGATCCAGCCGCCCGGCGTCGTCAGGCACGAAGGGGAACCGATCCAGCGGTCGGATCAGTTCGCTGGCCTCATGGTCCTGTCGCGCCATGAAGGGCACGACCGTCGCCGCCTCGCCCTCGTTTCTCGCGCATTCGGCGAAGGTGCCGTTCCGCAGGCGGTCCAGCCCGATCCGGTCCACGTCCACGTCAGCGATCGTCAGATGGCTGTCGGTCGCGAACCGCTCGCCCTCGGCCAGCTTGGACCCCAGTTCGTGGATCGTCGCCTGACCGTCCCAAGCGAGGTCGGTGGTGCTCTCGCCCCAGCCCGAGGCGGCGAAGACATAGGCCGACAGGGTGCGCGCTGACTGGCTGGCGCTCAGCATCGCCCGCTCGTCCGCCTTGCCGATGACGATGTTGGACGCCGACAGGTTCAGCAGGATGCGCGCGCCTGCCAGGGCCGCGCGGGTCGAGGGGGGCAGCGGCGCCCAATAGTCCTCGCAGATCTCCGCCGCGAAGACGAAGCCGGGCCGGTTGACCGCCTCGAACACCAGGCCGGGCGCGAAATCCACCGTCTCGCCGTTCAGCCGGATCACGTCCTCGGTCCGCGCCGGCGCCGGGGCGAACCAGCGTTTTTCGTAATATTCCCGGTAGTTGGGCAGATAGGTCTTGGGAACCACGCCCAGCACCTGGCCCCCGCCCAGCACCACGGCGCAGTTGAACAGGGAGTCCCCCTGCCTCAGCGGCGCCCCGATCACGGCGACCAGCCCCGAGTCCTCGGTCGCCCCAGCCAGAACCGCGATCTGCCGTTCCACCTCGTCCAGCAGGGCCGCCTGCATGTGCAGGTCGTCGATCGCATAGGCCGACAACGACAGCTCGGGAAAGACCATCAGGTCCACGCCCTGCTCCCCGGCCTGGCGGACCAGGTCCAGATGCCCGGCCGCATTGGCCTTGGGATCGCCGACATGCACCACCGGACTGGCCGTCGCCACGCGCACGAAGCCGTGCGTCTTGGGCGAGAAGAAGGGGTGGCTCTCGGTCATCGCATCGTCCGCATCACCCGGCGCGCGCCGGTCGACCTTCTATAGCGGTGAATGGCGTGGAGCGGGAATGGTTCGGGAAGCGGACGCGGCGAAGTTCGGCAAGGGGTGGGAAGGCGACGTTGGCTCAGCGGCAGCAGCAGTGCACAATGACCATATGAACAGCGCATCTGGTCACAGAGGTCTTCGAACTAACGTAACTGCCTTGGCTGTTGCGATCCTTGCGTTGGCCGTTGTGATCGAGGCGACCGCCGGCTTTCGGCTAGGAGAAGTGCAGGGCAGCATCGCAGAACTGGGCGTTGCCATAGCGATGATCGCGGCCAGCGTGTTGATTTTCGCCCAGTTTGGACGATCCCGACGGCTTCTCTCCGCCTTGGCCGCTTTCGGCTCTGTGGTGATACTTTGGGCTGTGAATGCTGCATTCAGCACTTCGCTCGACGTGGCACATGGCGGAGCCTACCGGTGGAGTGGAACTCGCGTCATGGTGCTTACGCTGTTCGTCGGCCCCATCATTGGCTTTGTAGCCGCGATATTGACGTTCGGATTCTCTCACCTGTCTGCGTTTAACTCAGCAGCCCCAAAGCGGTAGCGGAAGAAGTCCGCTTTGGGTCGGAAGGCGAAGTTGGCTTTTCGGCGGGCTGCGGACACCGTGGACTCCACGCCCTCAGGCGCAACCAGCCCCATCCCGGCCCCGTCGCCAAATTCGCCTCCCACGCCCCAAGAATTTCAACCGCTTGATGCGCCACAGCCGCAATCGATGCGGCGCCGCTTCCGCCTGGGTTAGACTGACCCGCCCGACGGACCAGCGGCGACGAAAGGCGCGAAATCGGACTAATCGGACTAATCGGACTGTTCGGACTCCGTTTTTCAAGTCCGATCCGGAACCCTTCGCCGGGCCGGGGCGGTTCGCCCTGGTCCGCCTCCACGCGAATGCGGATGACGTCCGCCCTCGCCGCCGCTAAAGCCATTGCATGACCGATACGCCGAAAAAGGGCTGGTTCCAGCGCCTGTCGCAGGGGCTGTCCCGCTCGTCCAAGCAGATGACCGACCAGGTCGTCGCCACCTTCGTCAAGGAGCCCCTGTCCGAGGCGTCGCTGGAGCAGCTGGAGGAGCATCTGCTGGAAAGCGATCTCGGCCCGGCCGCCTCCGCCCGCATCGTCGAGCGGTTTCGCGGCCTGAAGTTCGGCAAGGACGCGCCCGAGCGCGAGGTCAAGGAGGCCCTGGCCGAGGCCGTCGCCGCCGAACTGTCGCCGCGCCAGGCGACCTTCGATCCGCTGAACGGCCCCAAACCCTATGTCGTCCTGTTCGTCGGGGTGAACGGCTCGGGCAAGACCACGACCCTGGGCAAGATCGCCGCCGACCTGACCGGCAAGGGCGCCAGGGTGATGATCGTCGCCGGCGACACCTTCCGCGCCGCCGCCCGCGAACAGCTGAAGGTCTGGGCCGACCGCGCCGGCGCCCATTTCGAAAGCCGCCGCGACGGCGCCGACGCGGCCGGCCTGGCCTTCGACGCCTATCAAAAGGCCAAGGCCGAAGGGTTCGACGTCGTTTTGATCGACACGGCCGGCCGGTTGCAGAACAAGTCCGCCCTGATGGACGAATTGCTCAAGATCGTGCGGGTGCTGAAGAAGGTCGACCCCGAGGCGCCGCACGACACCCTGCTGGTGCTGGACGCCACCGTGGGCAGGAACGCCCTGGCCCAGGAACAGATCTTCGGCCGCACCGCCTTCGTCACCGGCGTGGTGATGACCAAGCTGGACGGCACGGCGCGCGGCGGCGTGCTGGTGCCCGTGGCCCAGGCGTCCGACGCCCCCCTGATGCTGATCGGCGTGGGCGAGGGGGTGGAGGACCTGCAACCATTCGACGCCCGCGCCTTCTCGCGCTCCCTGGTGGGACTGGAGGACTGACATGACCCAACCGCCCGCACGCCAAGCCTCCGGCATTCGCCAGGCCGTCGATTTCGGCGCCCTTCTGGCCTTCATGGCCGCCTATGGGGTCAATCGCCTCGCGCGCGGCCTGGACGGGCAGGAGGCCCTGGTCCAGGCGACCTGGGTGCTGGTCGGCGCGTCCCTGATCGCGCTGATCGTCGGCTATGGGGTTGAACGGCGGCTGGCGCCGCTGCCCCTGCTGACCGGCGGCTTCGCCCTGATCTTCGGCGTCCTGACCATCCTGTTCCACGACCCGGACCTGCTGAAGATCAAGCTGTCGATCCAGAACGGCCTTCTGGCCGTGGTGCTGCTCGGCTCCCTGCCGCTGCGCCGCTATCCGTTCAAATATCTGCTGGGCGAGGCGCTCCGCATCACCGACGCGGGCTGGCGCGGTCTCACCCTGCGCTACGGCCTCTATTTCGCGGCCGTCTGCATCGTCAATGAAGTGATCTGGCGCACCCAGTCGGACGACACATGGGTGGCCTTCCGCGGCGGCCTGTGGATCGCCTCGGCCGTCTTCGGCGTCTGGCAGGTCTTCTTCATCATGAAGCATCTGATCAAGGACGACGACCCCGCGCCCGTCTCGCCCGACACCGGCCTCTGATCGGGTCGTCTCCAGGGCAAGTGTCGCAGAACGGACATGCATTCCGCGTCAAATCTTAAAGCGCCGATGGTACGCCTTCGGACGAAACTCAGGCGAGGCGCTTCATGGTGAAGACGGACGGAAAAGGCGGGCCCAAGCCCGGCAAGACGGCGCGGCGCGTCGGCCCCTTGGGCGCTTCGCCCAGCCATCTGATGCACCGCGCCCTTCAACTGGCGCAGGACATCTACGCTGAGGAATGCGGCGCCGACGGCCTGACCCAACGCCAGTTCGCCGTGCTGGAGGCCGCCTCGCTGAAGGCCGGCCTGACCCAGACCGAACTGGTGCGGATGACCGGCATCGACCGCTCGACCCTCGCCGATCTGGTCACGCGCATGACGGCCAAGGGGCTGTTGGAGCGGGAACGCTCGACCCTGGACGCTCGCGCCAAGGCCGTGCGCCTGTCACCCGAGGGCGCCGCCCGGCTGGAAGCCGCCCGCCCCCGAGTGGAGGCGGCCGACAAGCGTATCCTGGCCCTGTTGCCCAAGGGTCAGCGGGAGATCTTCCTGGCCCAGTTGGCCGAGCTGGCCGCCGCCGCCGACGCCGCGCCCGACGCCGCCAAGGCCCAGGCCAAGGCCGAGAAGAAGGCGCTGAAACTGGCCGAGAAAGAGATCAAGAAGGCCGAAAAGGCCGCCAAGAAGGCCGACCGTCCCGCCAAGACCAAACGCCCCAAACTGAAGGTCGTCGGCGTCTAGGCGCCGCCCGCGACGGCGCAGCCTGCAACGGCAACGAACTCTTAACCCCGCAAATATACAACCTTGGCGAGTAGTTTGCGAGGTTGCATCATGGTGCGCCGCCCCTTCTCTCGTTCGCCGCGCCCCCGGCGCCACGAGGTTCGACCCTCTCCGCCCCCGCGCGAGGGCGCTGCGGCCGTGGAGTTCGCCCTGGTGGGGCCCATTCTGGTGGCGCTGCTGATCGGCATCGTCGTCTATGGCGGCTGGTTCCTGATGGCCCAGTCGGTTCAGTCCCTGGCGTCCGAGGGGGCGCGGGCGGCGGTCGGGGGACTGGACGCGGTCGAGCGGGAGCGTCTGGCCCGCGCCGAAGTCGCCGAGGCCGTTAAGGGCCTGCCGCTTGACGCCGCCAACACCCGTGTCCGCGTGGTCGAGGACGCAGGCAGGCTGCGGCTGGTGGTGATCTATGACGCCAGCCGCCACCCGCTGATGCTGCTGGGCGAGGTGATCCCCCGCCCGCCCGCCGTCATCGAACGCTCGGCCGTCATCCGCGTGGGAGACGACTGATGCGGCGCGGCCCGAAGGCCCGGCTGGTCGCTTACATGGCCGCCTGGCGAGGCGACCGGCGCGGGGCGGTCGCGGTCACGGCGGCGGCGGCCAGCGCCCTGCTGTGCGTGGCGACCGCCGTGACCATCGACCTGGGCGTCCTGACGCTGCACACGCGCAAGCTTCAGGGGGCGACGGACCTGGCGGCCCTGTCGGCGGCGCGCGATCTGGCCCAGGCCGACGCGCGGGCGCTGGAAACGGTCCGGGCCAATATGGCCCCGGAAACGCCGGCCGAGGTGACGACGACGCTGGGCGTCTATACGCCGGATCGGGCCCTGGAGCGCGACCGGCGGTTCGTCGCCGGAGGCGCGACGCCCAACGCCGTGCGGGTCGAGGCGACCAGCCCCGCCCCCCTGTTCTTCAGCCGCCTGTTGCTGGGACGCGAGCGCCTGCTGGTGTCGCGCCGCGCCACGGCGGCGGCGGCCGAGACGCCCAAGGCGATGTTCAGCCTGGGCTCGCGGCTGGCGGCCCTGGACGGCGGCCTGGCCAACCAGTTGCTGAGCGGCCTTACGGGCAGTCAGGTGTCGCTGAAGCTGATGGACTATCAGCGGCTGGTCGATCTCGACGTCAATCTGCTGGGCTTCACCGACGCCTTGGCCGCCGAACTGGCGCTTCAGGCAGGCGATTACGACCGCCTTCTGGACACGCGGCTGGACGCCGGGCGGACGCTGAAGGTGCTGGACCGCCTGTCCGGCGGACGCGATGGCGGGGCCCTGGGCAAGCTGACGGGCGCGGCGACGGGGCTGACGCTGCGGCTGGGCGATCTGATCGGCGTCGACGCCCAGGCGCCGGACGGGGTGCGCGAGGGGTTGGACGCCACGGTCTCGGCCCTGGACCTCGTCACGGCCCTGTTGGAAACGGCGGCGGGAGAGCGGCAGATCGCGCTGAACCTGGACGCGCCGGCCGGCCTTGCAGACCTGAACGCCAGCCTGGCGATCGGGGAGCGACCGAACCGTTCACCCTGGCTGACGGTCACGGCGAACGGCCAGCCGGTCATCCGCACGGCGCAGGCGCGGCTCTATCTGCGCGCACGCACGGCCCAGACCCTGTCGGGCCTGGCGCAGGTCGATCTGCCGATCCTGATCGAACTGGCCGGGTCGGAGGCGCGGCTGCAGCGGCTGAGCTGTCGCCCCGGCCGATCCGTGGAGATCGGCGTGCGTCCCGGCCTGGCCCGCGCCTTCGTCGGCGAGATCGACATCCGAAGACTGGGGGATTTCAAGACCGCACTGTCGCCGCGCCCGGCGACCCTGGTTTCAGTGCTGGGGCTTGGCGCCGTCACGGCCAGGGCCGACATCGAAGCGGCAGACACAGGGTTTCGGCCCCTGACCTTCGACGCGGCGGACATCGCCGGGCAGCGAACCCGCACGGCGACATCGCGCAACTTCGTTTCGGGCCTGGCGGTCAGCCTGCTGCAACGGCTGGAGGTCACGGCGGCGGGTTTGAACCTGGGCGGCCTCACCCGCGCCCTGGGTCAGCTTCTGACGCCGCTGGGGCCGGTGCTGGACGGCGCGATCACCCCGGTCCTGGATCTTCTGGGTCTGAAGTTCGGGCAGGCGGACGTGACGGTCCACGGCCTGTCGTGCCCGGCGGAAGGACGAACCCCGCCACGCCTGGTGGGCTGAGGCGGGGCGGTCGATCCTTTACGGCGGTCAGCCCTGAGCGGGGCGCAGACCGTCGGCCGAGGCTTGCTGGACGGCCGGGCGCTTCTGGCCGCCCGAAGCGATGATGCGGTCGATGCGGGCCTTCTCGGCGCGGAAGGCGGCCAGATCGGCGCCGGCCAGTTCGGTGCCTTCCTGGGTGCGGACGCCGGCCGGGTTGATCCGCTGGCCGCCGCGCCAGATTTCATAGTGAAGGTGCGGCCCGGTGGAGGCGCCGGTCGAACCGACATAGGCGACGATCTGGCCCTGGCTGACCCGCTGGCCGGCGCGGATGCCCGAGCCGTAGCGCGACAGGTGGCCATAGCCGCTTTCCAGACCGTTGTTGTGGCGAATGCGCAGCCAGTTGCCGTAACCGCCCCAGCGACGGGCCTCGACCACCACGCCATCGGCGGGCGCCACGACCGGCGTGCCCGTGGTGGCGGCGAAGTCGATGCCCTGGTGCATCTTGCGATAGCCCGAGATCGGATGGGTGCGGAAACCGAAGCCGGACGACACCCGGCGGAAGTTCTGCAGCGGCGTGCGCATCATGGCCGAGCGCAGGTTCTTGCCGTTGGCGTCGAAAAACTGGGCTTCCTTGGCGCCCGCCGGTTTGAAGCGATAGAAGGTCACGCCGCGCAGTTCGGCGTACATCAGGTCGCCCACGCTGACGGTGCGGCCGCCCTCGGTGGTCTCGCGGTCGAAGACCATGGTGAATTCGTCGCTGGCCCGGATGTCGCGCTGCATGTCGAACTTGGTGGCGAACAGGCGGCTGGCGGCGCGGACGATGGAGGCCGTGGCCCCCATCTCACGGGCGCTGGACGACAGGGAGCCCTCGACGTCGCCCTTCAGCACCACCGTCTCGTGCGTCACCTTCTCTTCCAGCGACCGCAGGCGCAGGGCGCCGTCGAAGCTGCGCGACACGGTCAGTTGCGAGGCCGGGCCGGTGCGCATGGTCAGGCCGATCAGGCGGGCGTCGCCCCGGCCGTCGCGCGGTTTGGCGATGGCGGTCTCGAACTTCAGACCGGCGCTCAGGTCGGCGAGGTCGAAGGCGTTGGCGACGGTGGCGGCGACGGCGCTGGCCTCTTCGCGGGTCACGCCGGTGCGCATCACAGCCTGTTCGAAGGTTTCGCCGGGACGGATCTGGACGTGGACGGCTTCGGGCGCCGTCAGACCGGCGGGCGCGTTGGCCGCCGCAAACGCCTTGGCCTCCATCGCCGCCATCTGGTCGGACGACAGAGCCGGAACTTCTTCGGCCTGAGCGGGTTGATAGGCTCTGCCAGCGATCAAAGCCACCGAGATCGCAGCTGCGGCCGTCAGACAGTGAGGGGCCAGGCGCATCGGTTGGCGGCGAGGATCGAACTGAGCCATAGGTCCCAATCGTTCTGCGACGCCCGGGGCGCCAGAGCATATTTAGCCATGGATCGCGTCGGCGAGCAGGACGCGAAGGCATGGGCTATAAACCGCTTGCTCCATTTTGGGAAGATGGACGGTTACAAACGGTTAACGGGCGTGAATCCTGACGGTGCGGGAGAGTGTCCGTCTTAAGTAAAGACGACAATGATTGCCGCGAGCGACTCGCGCTTCGCCCTTATGTCGCCCAGCTTCACTGGAACATGGGCCGCAGCCGGTCTTTTCGATCACCGCGCTTTAATCTTGTGCTCACGCCTGGGGGTGCGATGCTGATCCGGCGACCTTTTCCGAATCGACGCGACCTCTGCGCTTGACCGAAACCCCGGCTCCCAAAACCGCCCCCGCCCGATCACGCGCGGCCCGCTTCGCCCGGACGGCGGGCGTGGCTCTGCTGGTCGTCGCGCTGGTCGCGGCGCTGCTGATCGCGGCGCTGTATCTGAACCGCCGGGCGGCGGCGCGCAGCCTGCTGGTCGGCTGGCTGGACGAGCGCGGCGTGCCGGCCGATGTCGAAGTCGAACGGATCGAACTGGACGGGTTCGTCGGCCGAATCCGCATCGGCGATCCGCGCAATCCCGATGTGACGGTCGAGCGGGTCGAGGTCGATTACACTGTCGGCCTGCCGTGGTCGCGGACGGGCCTGGGGGTCACGCCCAGCCGTATCCGCCTGGTCCGGCCCGTGGTGCGCGCCAGTTGGAAGGGCGGCAAGCTGTCGCTGGGGTCGCTGGACCCGCTGCTGAAGGAGTTCACCGGCAAGCCCCCGCGGCCGGATTCCCGCGCGCCCCTGGTCTTGGTCGAGGGCGGCCGGGCGCGACTGGAGACTGAATACGGGCCTGTTCAGTTGCTGGGCGACGCCCGGCTGGAAGACGGCAAGCTGATGCGGTTGGCCGCGCGGGCGCCTTCCGCCGACCTGAAGAGCGGCGACATCGCGGCCCAGCGGCTGGGCGCGACCATCGATCTGAAGACGGTGGGCGATCGAGCGGCGGTCACGATCCAGGCCCAGGCTCAAGGTTTCGATACTCCGACCCTGAACGGGCGCGAGACGCGGCTGACCCTGATCGGCGACCTGCCCTATCCCGACCTGAAGACCCGGCGCGGGGACGGCCACGCGGTGCTGGATCTTCGTCTGAACGGGGCGGCTCTTGGATTTGGAGCGACCCAGGCCCAGAACGCCGACCTGAGCGCGCGCTTCGACGGAACCACCCAGGGCTGGATCGAGACCTTCCGCATCGTCGGCGTCACCCGCCTGGCCCTGAAGGCCGCGTGGATCGAAGGGCCGAGCCTGAACGCGACCGGCGTGACGGCGACGGCCGACGGCGGCCGCCTGACCGCCGCGCGCGACGACGCCGTGCGCTGGAGCCTGGACACGCCGATGCGCCTGACGGCGAGCGCGGGCCGGGCGGGCGAGACGCGGGTGGCAGGTCTGTCTCTTCGGTCGGACGGCCTGTCGCTGGGCGGGCGCGACGCCGCCTTCGAGGCCAGCGGCCCGGTGGCGGTCGCTTTCGACCGTTTCGGCTTCGGCGACCTGACGCTGAAGCGCGGCGGCGGAACGCTGGACCTGGACGTGGTGCAGGATCAGGCGACCCGTATTTCGGTCGAAGCGGGGCTGTCGGCCGAAGACGGCGCCTGGCCCCTGTTCGGCCCGCTCGGCGCGGACGAGGCGGCGGAGCTGAAAGCCATGAAGCAGGCGCTGGGCGCCTTTGCCCTGCAGGCGCCGTCGATCCGGTTCATGACGGGCACAGGCGGCACGCGCGTCAGCCTGCCTCGGCCGGTGGTGCTGCGCCCTGCGAACGGCGGCGTGCTGACCGTGGCCCAGGCGGGCGACGGCGTCTATCAGGCCGAGCCCGGCCGCCTGGGCGGAGGCGCTCTGAAGCTGGCGGCCACGCGCGGTCAGGGCCTGCCGGAACTGGACGTGGCCGTGCCGGAATGGCGGCTGACAGACGGCGGGTTCGAGGCCCGGCTGGACGGCCGCGCCAGGCTCGATTTCGACCTGGCGCGCGGCATCGACGCCCGCACGCGCGGGGTCCTGGCCCTGACCGACGGGCGGTTGACCTATGTGGCCCAGGACTGCGCCGACCTGACGGTCGAGCGGCTGGAGCTGGACGAAAACGACATCCACCAGGTCGCCGGCAAGCTGTGTCCGGAAACGGCGCCCCTGCTGTTGTCCACGGATGGCGGCTGGCGGGTCGTGGGCGGTTTCAGGGACGTGTCGGCCCAGGCGCCCTTCCTGGGCGTGCGCTTCGCCCAGGCCGAGGGTCGGGTGACGGTGGACGGCGCGCCTGCGGGCGTCGGCCTGACGGCGACGGTGGCGGACGCCCGCATCGTCGACGCCCTGGAGCCCAAACGGTTCGAACCCCTGACCGCCAAGGGCCAGGCGACCCTGGCCCGCGAAGTCTGGAGCGGCGCTTTCGACCTGGGCGGCGCGGGACCGGCGGCGGGCGCGGCCCTGGGACGCATGACCCTGACCCATGATGGACGCACCGGCGCAGGCGGGGTCGCAATCGACGTGCCGGGCGTGACCTTCGCCGAACACGGCCTGCAGCCCTGGATGCTGAGCCCCCTGGCCAACGACTTCGTCAAATCGCCCGCCGCGGGCTCGGTCCGTTTCGGCGGTCGCTTCGACTGGACCAAGGACGCCGAGCCGACATCCAGCGGCCGACTGACCGTGCCCGGCCTGGACTTCGTCAGCCCCGCCGGGCCGGTGAAGGGACTGAAGGGCGATGTCGAACTGACCAGCCTGACACCCCTGATCACCGCGCCGAACCAACATCTGACGGTCGACAGCCTGGAGGTCGGCGCCAAGGCCACGGCCCTGAACCTGACCTTCGGCATCGAGGCCGGCGGCTTCCGCGTCAACGGCGCCCAGCTGACGGCGGGCGGCGGCGTGATCTCGATCGAGCCCCTGCTGGTGCCGCTGGACGCGACCCAGGCCTACAGCGGCGTGATCGTGCTGGACCGGGTCCAGCTGGGCGATCTGGTCAAGGACATGGGCTTCGACGACAAGGTGCTGCTGGACGCCGTGGTGTCGGGCCGCCTGCCCTTCACCATGAACCCAGAGACGGGGCTGAAGATCACGGCCGGCAGTCTGGCGGCGGTTCAACCGGGCCGCCTGTCGATCAAGCGCGAGGTCCTGACCGACGTGAACGCCGGCGGCGGCGCGGCCGAGGCCCCGCCCGGCGTGGTCGAGGACCTGGCCTTCCAGGCGATGGAGAACCTGTCGTTCGATCAGCTCAGCGCCGACGTGAACAGCCTGGACGGCGGGCGGATTTCTGTCCTGTTCCATATTCGCGGCCGCCACACGCCGCCGCAGCGGCAGGAGCTGCGTCTGACCCTGGCCGAGCTGATCAGCCGCCAGTTTCTGAACCACACCCTGCCCCTGCCGTCAGGCACCCAGATCGACCTGACGCTGGACACCACGCTGAACGCCAACCAGCTGATCTCGGACATCATGGCGGTCAATCGCGCCAGACAGGGCCAGCAGGCGGCGCCCCCTTCTTCGACAGGCGAGAAAACCGAACCATGAGCGGCGCCATTCAGGAGCCGTTCACGCCGGGCCGTGCTATTAGACCCCTCAACCTTGGCCGAACCGGAGCCTGAACCATGATCAACAAGCGTCAGCTGGCCGGCCTCGGCCTGGGCGCCGCCGTCGCGGCGGTCGCCGCCTGCGCTCCCACCATCCGGCTGGAGGTTGCGCCGATCCAGATCTACGCCAAATTGGACGCCGACGTGCGCGTCAAGCTGGATCAGGAGCTGCAGCAACTGCTTCAGCAGAACCCGAACCTTTTCTGATCGCCTCGCTTCTTTTGAAAGGACAGGCTGACATGACCTTCCGCAAACTCTTCGTCGTCGGCGCAACCATCGCCGCCCTGGGCGCCGCCGGCGCCGCCGTGGCCCAGACCAGCGCCCAGAAGACCCTGATCGACCAGGCCAAGGCCGCCGGGACCGTGGGCGAACAGGCCGACGGCTATCTGGGCTTCCGCAACAGCAGCTCGGACGCCGCCCTGCGCGCCGCCGTGGACGCGACCAACGCCGGCCGCCGCGCCGCCTACGCCCGCAGTGCGGCCGACGCGGGGACCACCGCCGACGTGGCCGGCGCCCGGATGTTCGAAAGCCAACTTCTGCCCCGCATCTCCTCGGGTCAATGGTACCGCAACGCGCAGGGCCAGTGGGTCCAGCGCTGAATGTCAAAGGCCTGGCGAGGGTGCGCGCCGCCCTCTCGCCAGGCCGAACGTCCCAACTTCAGGATGTCCAAGTTTCAGGCGGCGGCGCGTCGCGGGCCGAGCGCGGGCGATAGCAGCCCCTCGGTCAGGGCGCGCACTACGGGCACGGCCACGGCATCCCCCGTCAGCTTCAGCGCCGCGCTCTCGCTTGAGGGCAGGCGGTAGTCTTCCGGCAAACCCATCAGACGCGCCGCCTCGCGCCCGGTCAGACGACGCACCCGCGCCCGGCCCTGGTCACAGACCACCACATATTGGCGCGAGGAGCCGCCTGCGGGCGTACGCAGGCATCCGGCCAGGCCGTCGAAGCGCACCTCCAGCCGCTGAACCTTCACCCCGTTCTCGATCCGCACCCGGCGATAGGCCGCCCCGACCTGACGTCCGCCCGACGCCACGGCCTGGTCGATCCGGACGCGATGGGCGGGGCCGGCCAGGGCCAGGATCGCCTGAGGGTCGTCCAGCCAATCGGCGGCCTCGTCCGGCTCCAGAAGGGCGGCGAGATCGAGATTGCGCTTGGGCGGGACGGGCAGCGACCACCAGGCCCAGGCGTCGCGCACAGCCTGGGGCAGACGGGCCTGGGCCGCGACCAGACGCGGCGAATGGAAGGGCGCGGCGGGACCGGCCGCCTCGGGGCCCGCGCCCTTGATGGCCACCACGAACAGGCGCGGCCGCGACTGGGGCAGCCATAAGGCGGTGTCCATCTCCAGCGCGCCGACGCGGTATCCGGCCTGGGCCATGGCGGTGCAGACGGCGGCGAAATCCCGCCCCTGGCCCGAGGTCAGAAGGCCGATGACGTTCTCCAGCACGATCACGCGCGGCGCCCGCCCCTGATCCGCCAGCCCCTGCATCAGCCGCCAGAAGCCCCAGAAGGCGCCGGACCGACCGGCCTCCAGCCCCGCCCGCGCGCCGGCCAGGCTGACGTCCTGACAGGGCGAGGAGGCCCAGGCCAGATCGGGTCGTCCGGGCAGATCGTCCAACGTCAACGACCAGACATCGCCCAGGCGAAAGGGAATGTGCGGGTGGTTGGAGACGAAGGCGCGCGCCTTGGCCGGATCCATGTCGTTGGCGAAGACGGTGTCGATCCCCGCCGCCATTCCCAGCCCGGCCATTCCCAGCCCGGCTAGGCCGCCCCCGGCGAAGAACTCATAGGCGGTGGGGCGAATCGTCATGCGAACAGCATAACGCAGCCCCGGCCCTTGACCGAAGCCAGGGGCAGGCACACTTGCGGCGGGTTCCGAAAAGCCGCGTGTCCCAGAATGAAGAGAGGCCGCCGATGCGTCTGATCCTGCCCGTGCTGATCGCCGGCGTCGCCCTGGCCGGTTGCTACGACCGCAAGGAGGCCAAGCCCGAGGCCGCCGCCGAACCCCAGACCGCCGCCGTCCTGGGCGGGGTCGATCTGGGCCAGCCGGTGCGGGCGCTGGGGACCGAGCCGTTCTGGAGCGTGGAGATCACCCCCGACACCCTGATCTACACCCGCGTCGATCAGCCCGAGCAGCGCGCCCCCAATCACGGCGCGACCGTCCAGGGAACGGTGGCGACCTACGCCACCTCGACCAATCTGCAACAGGCGCTGAACGTCATGCTGATCGCCACCGAGTGTTCGGACGGGATGAGCGACCGCGTCTATCCGATGACCGCGCGGGTCGAGATCGGGAACGACACCCTGACGGGCTGCGCCGCTTCCAAGTCGGCGATCACGGTGCGGCCCGCGTCGTGAGTGTTCACCACCAGTCGGCTTCGCGCAGGGCGCGGGCGTAGCGTCGGCTGACCGGCGCGCGCAGACCGCCCTCCAGCGTCAGGACGGCGCGGCCGTCGCCGCGTTCGACCCCGCGCACGGCGTCCCTGGCCACCCACCAGCTGCGGTGCGTCTGGGCGCCTTCCAGCCCCTCCAGCTCCTCGACCGCGTCGGACAGCCGCATCAGAATCAGGTCCGACCCCCGGTCGGTGTGGATGCGCAAATAATGGTCCTCGGCCTGCACCGCCTGGATCGCAGCGCCCTTCAACTTCATCGGCAGCCGCTCCAGAAACCGCACCGAACGGGCGGTCGTCGCGGACGAGGCGGCATGGGTCTGAACCGGCGTGGCCCGCCCCAGGAAGACGTTCAACGCGCTGATCGCGGCCGTCACGATCAGCACCGGAACGAACAATTGAGGCAGGCCCGCCAGCGGATAGAGGCGGTGGACGAAGAACAGGCCCGTGGCGGCCCAGACCAGGACGCTGAGCGGGCCGGTGATCACCGCCGTCAACACGGCGACAGCCAGCCAGGGCCGCTCGTCCAGATCGACGAAACGGCTGACCAGCATGGCGCAGACATGGCCCCACAGGCCGCCGATCACCATGATCCCGATCCAATAGACAAGTCGTTCCGGCAAGGGCGCGCCGCCGCTGCCGAAGGCGCCGGTGACGGCCAGGAAAACGCCGCCCGCCACCGCCACGATCAGACCTCTGAGAAAACGGCGGCGTTCGGCGGACTGGGCGCGCATGGGAGCTTTCGACGGCGGGACTCTGTCGTCGTGAA
Source organism: Brevundimonas sp. SORGH_AS_0993 (assembly GCF_030818545.1). Classification (NCBI taxonomy): domain Bacteria; kingdom Pseudomonadati; phylum Pseudomonadota; class Alphaproteobacteria; order Caulobacterales; family Caulobacteraceae; genus Brevundimonas; species Brevundimonas sp. SORGH_AS_0993. The sequence continues at coordinate 2,353,595 of NZ_JAUTAH010000001.1, read as the reverse complement.
ACCATGATTTCCCGCCGGGTGAAAGCGGCTCAGGCTTCAGACCTGTCCATACCCGCCACGGCGCGGAAGCCGGCGGCGGCGAAACGGACCATGTAATCGCCGGCCGTCTGCAAATCGCCCGAGCGGGCCAGGCCGTTGGACAGGCGGTCCAGACGCCCCGTCTCGCCCAGGGTCAGGGTCAGGGCGCCCGACAGATTGTGATAGGCCCAATAGAGATCGACCTGGCTGGCCTCGGGCAGGACGCGCGCGATCAGGGCGATCAAACGGTGAATGGCCGGGTCGAAATAGCGAGCCATGGTCTCGCCCCCGAAACTGGGGTTGGCGTTGGTCTGGGCCACCAGGGCGGCGTAGTGTTTCCACCCCGGCCCGCCCTTCAGCGACCATTCGAACGGCGGACGCAGGAACGCCTCCAGCAGGCCCTCCAGCGTCATGGCCTCGCCCGCCGCTTCGGCATAGCGGTCGATGGCGGCGACCCGGTCGTCGTTCCAAACCTGGGCGCGACGCAGGAAGACCGCGTCGAACAGGTCGCGCTTGGCCCCGAAATAATAGTGCACCAAGGCCGTATCGACCCCCGCCTCGCGCGCCACCTCGCGGATGGTGACGCCGTAGAAGCCGTGTTTGGAGAACAGGTCCTCGGCTGCGTCCAGAATCAGGTCGCGCGTTTCGACGGCGGCGCCGGCGCGCGCCTTGGACGGGCGACCGCGTCGGGCGGGTGCGGCGCCGTCGGCCTTGCGACGGGCGGCGGCCGCGGGACGGAACGATGGGGCCTCGGACTGGGTCATGGCCCGACGCTAGAGCCTGATCCGCCGCAGGGAAAGCGTCAGGCGCCGTCGTCGGCCTGATGCAGGCGCGACACGCTGCGCCGCCCGCATGACGCCACGGAAGGGCCAAAGGTTTGACAGCGGGACCAATCCGGTCCACTCATCATGAAAATCATTGAACGCTGAATAAAAGCGTCAACGGGCTGGAAACGACAAAGGGGTCAAGATCATGAATCGTCATGTGAAGTGCGCGCTGCTGGCCGGCGCGGCTTGGAGCGTTATGGCGGGGGCTTCGGCCGCCCAGGACACGGAGGCGACGGCCCAGGCGGCCAACGCCCATCAGGACACGGCGACCGTCGACGACATCGTCGTCACCGCCCGGCGCCGCGACGAACAGTTGAAGGACGTGCCGGTCGCGGTGTCGGCGCTCAGCGCCGAACGTCTGGAACAGACCGGCGCGGTCAACATCACGGCCCTGCAGCAGCAGACGCCCAACGCTACGGTCCAGATCGCCCGCGGCTCCAACTCCACCCTGATCAGCTTCATCCGCGGCGTGGGCCAGCAGGACCCGCTGTGGGGCTTCGAACCGGGCGTGGGCCTCTATGTCGACGACGTCTATGTGGCCCGTCCGCAGGGCGCCGTGCTGGACATCTTCGACATCCAGCGCATCGAAGTGCTGCGCGGGCCGCAGGGCACCCTGTACGGCCGCAACACCATCGGCGGGGCGATCAAATACGTCACCAAACGCCTGGGCCAGGACCCCAGCCTGACCGCGCGGGCCGAACTGGGCAGCTATAACTCCCCGTCGGCGACACCTTCGCCATCGGCGGCGCGGTCGCCACCTATCAGCACGACGGCTACGGCAAGAACCTGAACACCGGCCAGGATCAGTACGACAAGGACGTCACCGCCTATCGCGCCAGCGCGGAATGGACGCCGAACGACAGCCTGTTCATGCGTCTGGCCTGGGACCGGGTCGAGGACGATTCCAGCCCTCGCCATGGCCACCGCGAGGTCAATTCCATCACCGGCGGCTATACGCCGCCCGCCAACAAATACGACACCTACGCCGGCGTCACCGGCGAACAGAAGGTCGTCACCGAAGGCGTGTCCCTGACCGGCGAATACCGGGTCAACGACATGCTGACGCTGAAGTCGATCAGCGCCTATCGCACCGGCGACACCCATACGGTCATCGACTTCGACCAGACGCCGATGCCGACCCTGGACGTGCCGGCCATCTATAGCGACCGCCAATTCACCCAGGAGTTCCAGGCCCTGCTGACCGGCGCGCGCTGGTCGGGCGTGGCGGGCGTGTTCTATCTGGACGGCAAGTCATCGGGCGCCTTCGACACCATCGCGGGCAATCTGGGCCTGGCCATCGCCGCCGCCGGTTCGGTGGACACCAAGTCGTTCTCGATCTTCGGCGACTTCAGCTACGACCTGACCGACCGCCTGCATCTGTCGTTGGGCGGCCGCTACACCCGCGACGACAAGGACGGCTCGGTCCTGCGTCTCTTCTATCTGGGCGCCACGCCGACCCCCTACACGGGCGGCGCCAATCGGCCGGTCTTCGCCACGCGCACCAACTACACCGCCTCCAAGACCTTCGAGAAGTTCACGCCGCGCGTCAGCGTGTCGTATGATTTCAGCGAGGCCGTCACCGGCTACGCCTCGATCAGCCAGGGCTTCAAATCGGGCGGCTGGGACATGCGCGGCGACGCCGCCCTGGTGCCCCAGACGGTCAACGGCTACCAGCCCGAGACGGTCACGACCTATGAGCTGGGCCTGAAGGGATCGGCCTTCGACCGCCGCATGAACTTCGCCTCGGCGATCTTCTATTCGGATTACAAGGATCAGCAGATCACGACCCAGCAGGTGGCCACGCCGCCCGCCGTCGGCATCGCCTCGGTCGTCGACAACGCCGGCGCCTCGACCATCTACGGCTTCGAGCTGGAAGGCTCGGCCCATCTGACCAACGACATTTCGGCCAACTTCTCGCTGGGTTATCTGAAGAACGAGTTCGACAAGTTCGTCACCCTGGTGACGGGTTCGCCGGTCGACATCTCGGATCAGCGCAAGCCGCAGAACTCGCCCGAATGGTCGGCCTACTACGGCATGACCTGGCGCGGCGACATCCTGGGCGGCGAGATCCGCGTCACTCCGTCGCTGTCCTATCGGTCGGACTATCATCTATTCGACATCCCGGACCCGATCCTGGATCAGAAGGGCTATGTCCTGGCCGACGCCAGCGTGGTCTGGACCGCGCCCGGCAAGCGTTGGGAAGTGGGTCTGTTCGGCCGCAACCTGACCGACGTTCGCTACAAGGTCGGGGGCTACAGCTTCCCCGGCGCAACCTACAACAACGCGATCAGCGCCTTCTACGGCCCGCCGACCACCTATTCGGCGCGCCTGACCTATCGCTTCTGATCGCGACACAAGACGCCTGATGCAAGGGGCGGCGGTCTCCGGGCCGCCGCCCCTTCTGTTTTCCGGCCCGGCTTGGCAGGCCCTTCGGCTTGCGGCTAGGCTCGCTCCACAAATGACGCGCCGAAAGGCCGCCCAAGGGAAACGCCGATGACCTCCGACGTGACGACCGCCGCCCCGTCCCGGACGCCCGACCGCCCCGGCTACCGCTTCTATGTGCTGGCGGTGCTGATCCTGATCTACATGCTGAACTTCCTGGATCGACAGATCATCGGCATCCTGGCCGCGCCGCTGAAGGCCGAGTTCAACATGTCGGACAAACAGTTCGGCCTGTTGGGCGGCATCGCCTTCGCCTCGGTCTATTCGACCCTGGCCATCCCCCTGGCCTGGCTGGCGGACCGGTTCAGCCGGGTGTGGATCATGACCGGCGCGCTGGCCGTCTGGTCGGGTTTCACCGCCCTGTGCGGCATGGCGGGCTCTTTCGGCCAGCTGTTCCTGTGCCGAATGGGCGTGGGCGTGGGCGAGGCCGGCGGGGTGGCCCCGGCCTATTCGCTGATCGCCGACTATTTCCCGCCGCACCAGCGGGCGCGCGCCATGGCCGCCTTCGCTTTCGGCATTCCGCTGGGCATGGCGGCGGGCACCCTGGTCGGCGGCCTTCTGGCGGCGACCTATGGCTGGCGCACGGCCTTCATCGTGGTCGGCCTGCTTGGCGTGCTGATCGCGCCGCTGCTGCGCCTGACGGTGCGCGATCCCAAGCGGGGCGGTATGGATGCGGTCAGGACCGAACCGCAGATGACGGCCCCGACGCCGAACATGGCCGTCGCTCCCGTCGGCACGGACCGGACCGGCAAGATCGCCGCGCAGATCATGCTGGGGCTGGGGAGCGGATTGCTGGTTCTGGCCGCGTTCGCTCGGTTCACGGACATGATATCGGCCAGTCCGCTGGTGCTGGCCTTCGGCGGTCTGCTGGCGGCGGTGATCGGCGTCTCGCTGATGATCGCACGGCGCACGGCCTCGGTCGTAATTCCAAAGCCCAGCTTCTGGCTGCTGGCCCTGGGCGCGGCCTCTTCCTCCGTCTGCGGCTATGGGGTGGCGGGCTGGCTGCCGCTGTTCTTCATGCGCAGCTTCGACCTGACGCTGAAACAGACCAGCTGGTACTATGCCGGCATCGCCCTGATCGGCGGTCTTCTGGGCATCTGGCTGGGCGGGATGATCGCCGACAAGCTGTCGAAGAAGGGCAAGGGCGCCTATCCGCTGACGCCCGCCATCGCCTTTCTGATCTCGGCGCCCTGTTTCATCCTGGCGATGAATTCGCCCTGGCTGATCGGTCTGGTCCTGCCGGGCGGCGGCAGTCACGCCCAGCAGCTGATCCTGGCCTTCTTCATCTTTCTGATCCCGACGGGACTGAACCTGGCCTGGCTGGGTCCGATCACGGCGGCGGTGCAGCATCTGGCCCCGGCGGCCATGCGCTCCACCGCCTCGGCCCTGTTCCTGCTGCTCAACAATCTGCTCGGCATCGCCGTGGGCTTCTACTACTTCGGCTGGATGAGCGACCTTCTGGCGCCGCGCTTCGGCGAGGAAAGCCTGCGCTGGGCCATCTACACGGGCATGGGCTTCTATGTTCTGGCGGCGATCCTGCTGGTCGGCGCCTCGCGCACGCTGAAGCGGGACTGGGTCGACTGAACCGATCCGGTTGCCCTGCGAAAGCGATGCGCTCAAGCAGGGCCAAGGCCGGTAGCGCAATGCAAAAGAGCGGCCTATAAGCCCCGCAACTCTCCCACCAGATTGCGGCGATCCCTCATGAACATTCACGAATACCAGGCCAAGCAGGTTCTCAAGGGCTATGGCGCGCCCGTCGCGGACGGCGTCGCCATCACCTCGGCCGACCAGGCCGAAGCCGCCGCCAAGCAACTGCCCGGCCCGCTCTATGTCGTGAAGTCGCAGATCCACGCCGGCGGACGCGGTAAGGGCAAGTTCAAGGAACTGCCGGCCGACGCCAAGGGCGGCGTGCGCCTGGCCTTCTCGATTGAGGAAGCCGTCGCCCACGCCAAGGAAATGCTGGGCAACACCCTGGTCACGGCCCAGACGGGCGAGGCCGGCAAGCAGGTCAACCGCCTGTACATCGAAGACGGCGCCGACATCGCGCGCGAACTGTACTGCTCGCTGCTGGTCGATCGTTCGGTCGGCCGCGTGGCCTTCGTCGTCTCGACCGAAGGCGGCATGGACATCGAGGCCGTCGCCCACGACACGCCCGAGAAGATTCACACCATCGCCATCGATCCGGAAGCCGGCGTGACCGAGGCCGACGTGACCGCCATCGCCAAGGCCCTGGAACTGACCGGCGACGCCGCCGAGGACGCCAAATCCCTGTTTCCGATCCTGTACAAGGCCTTCGTCGAGAAGGACATGGACCTGCTGGAGATCAACCCGCTGATCGTCATGGAGAACGGCCGCCTGCGTGTGCTGGACGCCAAGGTCAGCTTCGACGGCAACGCCCTGTTCCGCCACGAGGACATCAAGGCCCTGCGCGACGAGACCGAAGAGGACGCCAAGGAGATCGAAGCCTCCAAGTGGGACCTGGCCTATGTCGCCCTGGACGGCAACATCGGCTGCATGGTCAACGGCGCGGGCCTGGCCATGGCGACGATGGACATCATCAAGCTGTACGGCAAGGAACCCGCCAACTTCTGCGACGTCGGCGGCGGCGCCGGCAAGGACAAGGTCGCGGCGGCCTTCAAGATCATCACCGCCGACCCCAAGGTCGAAGGCATCCTGGTCAACATCTTCGGCGGCATCATGAAGTGCGACGTCATCGCCGAGGGCGTGGTCGCGGCCGTGAAGGAAGTGGGCCTGAAGGTGCCGCTGGTCGTGCGTCTGGAAGGCACCAACGCCGAACTGGGCAAGAAAATCCTGAACGAATCCGGCCTGACCATCCAGGCCGCCGACGATCTGGACGACGCTGCCCAGAAGATCGTCGCGGCGGTCGCCTGACCGTCTGACCGACCCACACCGGCGCGGGGCCAGGGGCGATGACGCGGTTCGAGGTCGTCGCCATGGCCCTGGCGCCGGAACGACACGTCGGGGTCTTCGTCGATCACTACCGGCGCCGGGGCGCCGCGCGCGTGCGGGTCTATTTCGACGGACCCGCCGCCAGCGCCCCCCGGCCGAAGGCCGTCGGCCTGGCCGACGACGAACTGACCGTCTGCGACGACGCCTTCTGGGCCGCCCGCGGCGGCCGCCCTGCTTCGGTCGAGGCGCGTCAACGCCTCGTCTATGCCGACGCCTATCGCGCTCTGGGCGCCGACTGGCTGGTGGTCGTGGACATCGACGAGCTGATCTTCGGCCCGGTCGATCTGGCCGCCGCCCTGGAGACGGCGCCGGCGGCGCGCGATCTGGTGCTTTTTCCCACGGTGGAGGCGGTCTGGCGCGCGGGCGACGACCTGAACCGCGACTATGGCGCCGTTTTGGCGCGCAAATCCTACAGCGGGCCTTTCTGGTCCGAGCTCAGCTACCTGCTCTATCCCGGCGCCGGCGCCTTCTTCGTGCGGGGCCTGCTGGGCCACCATATGGGCAAATATGCGGTTCGGCGCGGCCTGGACGGCGTGACCCCCTGCATTCACGAAGCCAAGCGGGGCGAGGTTCCGTTGAAGGCGGCGCGCGCGCGCGATCCGCGCACGGGCCAGACCGTGCGCCTGCTGCATTACGACGCCATCAGCCTGGACGCCTGGCGCGCCAAATGGGACCGACGCCTGGCCGTGGGCGACACGGCCGAAATCGGCCGCCGACGCCGGCGCCAGCAGGCCACATACGCCTCGGCGCGAGAGACGGACGGCGAGGCGGCCCTGTTCTTGCGTCTCTACGCCCTGAACCGGGTGCAGGCGGGAGTGCTGCGGCGGATGGGCCTGCTGCTGGATATCGCCCCTCGGGATCGGCCTGACCGCGACTGACTTGCCCAGGGCGACGCCACGGCCTATGTGCTCCACATAACCCGTGTGACCGCATGACCCGCAACCTGACCCTGGCCATCGATGACGACCTGCTGGACAAGGTGCGGGTGCTGGCGGCCATCAAGCGAACCAGCGTCAACGAGATGGTGCGCGGCTTCCTGACCCGGCTGGTCGAGGAGGAAACCGAACACGACGAGGCGACCGAGGCTTTGCTGAAACTGGCGCGCGAGAGTCAGGGCCGGATGGGCGACTGGCGCCCTTCGCGGGAAGAGACATACAGCGGCGAGCCTCGTTTTGATCGCTAGCGCTGAAGCCTTCCTGGATACGAACGTCCTGATCTACGCCGCGCTCGGCTCAGCCGACGAACCGGCGAAGCATGAGCGCGCCGTCGAATTGCTGACGACCCGTTTTGGGACCTCGGGTCAGGTGCTGGCGGAGTTCTACGTCACCGCCCAACAGAGCGGCAGCCGGCCCCTGACGACGGACGAGGCTCGGGAATGGGTGTCGCACCTGTCGAAAAAGCCTTTCCAGCCCTTGGATTACAAGGTCGTCCGCCAGGGAATCGAATATTCGCGCCGCTACCAGATCTCCTATTGGGACGGCGCCGTCATTGCTGCAGCCGAGCGGCTGGGCGCCAAGGTCGTCTATTCCGAAGCCCTCTGTCACGGTCAGACCTATGGGTCCGTCCGCGTCGAAAACCCCTTCCTTCCCGCCTAACCCAAGAAACGAGACCTCATGTCCATCCTCGTCGACAAAGACACCAAGATCCTGGTGCAGGGCCTGACCGGCAAGACCGGCGGCTTCCACACCGAGCAGGCCCTGGCCTATTACAACACCCAGATGGTCGGCGGCGTGCACCCCGCCAAGGGCGGCCAGACCTGGACAGGCTCGCACGGCGAGACCCTGCCGATCTTCGCCTCGGTCGCCGAAGGCAAGGACGCCACCGGCGCCGACGCCACCGTGATCTACGTCCCGCCGGCAGGCGCGGCCGACGCCATCATCGAGGCCATCGACGCGGAAATCCCCTTCATCACCTGCATCACCGAAGGCATCCCGGTGCAGGACATGGTGCGGGTCAAGGCGCGCCTGGACCGCTCCGGCTCACGCCTTCTGGGCCCGAACTGCCCCGGCATCCTGACCCCGGAAGAGTGCAAGATCGGCATCATGCCGGGCAACATCTTCAAGAAGGGCAATGTCGGCATCGTCTCGCGCTCGGGCACCCTGACCTATGAGGCCGTGTTCCAGACCTCCAACGAGGGCCTGGGCCAGACCACGGCCGTCGGCATCGGCGGCGACCCGGTCAAGGGCACCGAATTCATCGACGTGCTGGAGATGTTCCTGGCCGACGACGCCACGGAATCCATCATCATGATCGGCGAAATCGGCGGCTCGGCCGAGGAGGACGCCGCCCAGTTCCTGATCGACGAGGCCAAGAAGGGCCGCAAGAAGCCGATGGCCGGCTTCATCGCGGGCCGCACGGCGCCCAAGGGTCGCACCATGGGCCACGCCGGCGCCGTCGTCTCGGGCGGCAAGGGCGATGCGGAATCCAAGATCGCGGCCATGGAAGCCGCCGGGATCCGCGTGTCGCCTTCGCCCGCGCGCTTGGGCAAGACCCTGGTGGAGGTGCTGAAGGGCTGAGGTTCTTCGGTCTCGCGCGGATTTTCTCCGTGCGTCCTGCACGCAATGAAAACGCCGTCCTCGACGGCGATCAGCGCCCTCGGCTTCCAGCCGGGGGCGTTTTTCTGGCGCCTGCGACCAAATTCTCACCCAAATGCCCCCTTTCGGCCATGACCCATTAGGAAAGCGCGCCTATATGACGGGCGCGCCCTTCACGGAGATGTGTCCGGCAGGGCTCCAGAGACGAGACGAGAGAACCATGGCGGACGATGCCGGTCGGCTGAACCAGGTCTTTGCCGAGACCTCCTTCCTGTACGGGTCCAATGCGGCCTATGTGGAGGAGCTCCAAGAGAAGTGGGCGCGCGAGCCCGGTTCGGTCTCTGCGGAATGGAAGGCCTTCTTCGACCAGTTGCGCGACAACGCCGCCAGCGTGACCGCCGCGGCCGAGGCCGGCGGTTGGGGCCGTGGCGTGTCGACCGAGCCGACCGAGGAGACCGGCGTCTTCGACGGCCGCTGGCCCGCGCCGAAACCCGACCCCAAGAAGCCCGGCGCCGCTGCGCCCGCCAAGGCCGCCCCGGCCGCCAAGGCCTCGCCCGACGCCATTCGCGCCGCCGCGCACGACTCCATCCGCGCCCTGATGCTGATCCGCGCCTATCGCGTGCGCGGCCACCTGCAGGCCAATCTGGACCCGCTGGGGATCGAACAGCCGGTCGAGAACCCCGAGCTGACGCCGGAATTCTATGGCTTCTCTGGCGCCGACCTGGATCGACCGATCTTCCTGGACGGCGTGCTGGGGCTGCAGACCGGCTCGATCCGCGAAGTGCTGGCGCTCCTGAAGCGCACCTACTGCGGCAATATCGGCATCCAGTACATGCATATCGCCGAGCCGGAGGAGAAGTCCTGGCTCCAGCAGCGGTTCGAAGGACCGGACAAGTTCGAGGCTAACGCCTTCACCAAGGAAGGCAAGATCGCCATCCTGAACAAGCTGATCGAGGCCGAGGGCTTCGAACGCTTCCTGCACAAGCGTTTCCCCGGCACCAAGCGCTTCGGCCTGGACGGGGGCGAGGCCATGGTCCCGGCTCTGGAGCAGGTCATCAAGCGCGGCGGCAATCTGGGCGTCGACGAAGTCGTGCTGGGCATGGCCCACCGCGGCCGTCTGAACGTGCTGGCCGCCGTCATGGGCAAGCCCTACAAGGTCATCTTCCACGAGTTCCAGGGCGGCTCTGCCGTGCCCAGCGACATCGAGGGCTCGGGCGACGTCAAATACCACATGGGCGCCTCGTCGAACCGCGAGTTCGACGGCAACCACGTCCACCTGTCCCTGACCGCCAACCCGTCCCACCTGGAAATCGTCAACCCGGTCGTCCTGGGCAAGGCGCGCGCCAAACAGGCGTTCGACATCCGCGCGGCCAACGAAGGCGTGCCGGAAGGCCAGTGGGCGCTGGATCGCTCCAAGGTCGTGCCGCTGCTGATCCACGGCGACGCCGCCTTCGCGGGTCAGGGCGTGGTGGCCGAATGCTTCGCCCTGATGGGCCTGAAGGGCTACCGCACCGGCGGCACGCTTCACTTTGTCATCAACAACCAGATCGGCTTCACCACCAGCCCGCGCAACTCGCGTTCGTCGCCCTATCCGTCGGACGTGGCGCTGATGGTCCAGGCGCCGATCTTCCACGTCAACGGCGACGATCCGGAAGCGGTCGTCTTCGCCGCCAAGGTGGCCACCGAATACCGGCAGAAGTTCCACAAGGACGTGGTGGTGGACATGTTCTGCTACCGCCGGTTCGGCCACAACGAAGGCGACGACCCGACCTTCACCCAGCCGCTGATGTATTCGAAAATCCGCGCCCAGCCGTCGACGCGCGAACTGTATTCGCAGCGCCTGGTCGCCGAGGGCGTGATCACCCAGGCCGAAATCGACGCCGAACTGTCGCGGTTCGAGACCTTCCTCGACGAACAGTTTGAGGCCGGCAAGACCTGGCAGGCGGACAAGGCCGACTGGCTGGACGGCCAGTGGAAGGGCCTGCAGGCGCCCAAGGAAGAGGCGCGCGGCGAGACGGCCGTGCCCCTGCCCAAGCTGAAGGACCTGGGGCACCGTCTGACGACCATTCCCAACAGCGTCGACATGCACAAGACGCTGAAGCGGGTCATCGACGGCCGGCGCGAGGCCATCGACAGCGGCCAGGGTCTGGACTGGGCCACGGCCGAAAGCCTGGCCTTCGCCTCCCTGCTGGACGAAGGCTTCCAGGTGCGCCTGTCGGGTCAGGATTCGGTGCGCGGCACCTTTTCCCAGCGCCATTCGGGCGTCATCGACCAGACCACCGAAGAGCGGTACATGCCGCTGAACAACCTGCGCGAAGGCCAGGCCAATTTCGAGGTCATCGACTCGGCCCTGTCGGAAGAGGCGGTGCTGGGCTTCGAATACGGCTACTCCCTGGCCGATCCGAACACCTTGGTGATGTGGGAGGCCCAGTTCGGCGATTTCGTGAACGGCGCCCAGGTGGTGATCGACCAGTTCATCTCCTCTGGCGAGCGCAAGTGGCTGCGGATGAGCGGCCTGACCATGCTGCTGCCGCATGGCTACGAAGGCCAGGGCCCGGAACACTCCTCGGCCCGTCTGGAGCGGTTCCTGCAGGCCTGCGCCGAAGACAATATGCAGGTCGCCAACTGCACCACCCCGGCCAACTACTTCCACATCCTGCGTCGCCAGATGCACAGGTCGTTCAGGAAGCCGCTGATCCTGATGACGCCCAAGTCGTTGCTGCGGCACAAGAAGGCGGTGTCCAGCCTGGCGGACCTGGCGGAAGGCTCCTCCTTCCACCGCGTCCTGCACGACGACGCCCAGACCCGGCCCGAGATCGCCGGCGTCAAGATCAAGGCGGACAAGGACATCCGCCGCGTCATCCTGTGCTCGGGCAAGGTCTATTACGACCTGCTGGACGCGCGCGAGAAGAAGGCCAAGGACGGTCAGGCGGTGGACGATGTCTATATCCTGCGCCTGGAGCAGTTCTATCCGTGGCCGATGCAGTCGCTGCGCAAGGAACTGGCCCGCTTCCCCAAGGCCGAGGTCGTCTGGTGCCAGGAAGAGCCGAAGAACATGGGCGGCTGGACCTTCGTCGATCCATGGCTGGAGCTGACGCTGGACAAGCTGGACGTCGCCTCCAAGCGCGCCCGCTATGTCGGCCGTCCCGGTTCGGCCTCGACCGCCGCCGGCCTGATGAGCCGCCACCTGAAGGAACTGGAAGCCTTCACGACCGAAGCCTTCGCCTGATACACCTAGACGCCTGAAGACAAGAGACAGCTGGACCCGACATGGCCGACATCCTGACCCCCGCCCTCGGTGAATCCGTCACCGAAGCCACGATCGCCAAATGGACCAGGAAGGTCGGCGACGCGGTCAAGAAGGACGAACTGCTGGTGGAGTTGGAGACCGACAAGGTGTCCCTGGAAGTCGTGGCCCCCGCCGACGGCGTCCTGGCCGACATCAAGGCCGCCGAGGGCGACACCGTGGTTCCGGGAACCGTTCTGGGCGTGGTGAGCGAAGGCGCGGCCTCGACAGCCGCCCCCGCCGCTCCGAAACGCGCCGCCGCGCCCAAGGGCGAAGCCAAGGCCGCTCCGGCGGCTGAGGCGACCGCCATCGACATCACCGTGCCCGTCATGGGCGAAAGCGTCGCCGAAGGCTCGATGGGCAAATGGCTCAAGAAGTCCGGCGATACGGTCAAGAAGGACGAACTGCTGGTCGAGATCGAGACCGACAAGGTCGCGGTCGAGGTTTCGGCCCCGGCCGACGGCGTTCTGACCATCGCCGCCGACGAAGGCGCGACCGTCACCCCGGGGTCAGACGATCGGTTCAGTCTCGGGCCAGAACGGTAGCGGCGTCGCCGCGCCCGTCGCGGCTCCGCCTGCCGCCGCCCCGGCCAACACCGGCTCTGCGCAAGTTTCGGGCGCCAAGAACGACGCCCTGTCGCCGGCCGTCCAGCGCGTGGTCGCCGAAAACAATCTGGACCCCAAGGCCATCCCCGCCACAGGGCCCAAGGGCAACATCACCAAGGCCGACGCCCTGAACGCCATCGGTTCGGCCGCGCCTGCCCCAGCCGCCGCTACGGCCCCGGCCGCGCCGCGCGCCCTGGCCCCGCGCGAGGAACGGGTGAAGATGACGCGCCTGCGTCAGACCATCGCCCGCCGCCTGAAGGAATCGCAGAACACTGCCGCCCAACTGACCACCTTCAACGAGGTGGACATGACCAACATCATGGCCCTGCGCGCCCAGTACAAGGACGCCTTCGAGAAGCGCCATGGCGTGAAGCTGGGCTTCATGTCCTTCTTCACCAAGGCGGTCGTCGCGGCCCTGCACGAGATTCCGGCCGTCAACGCCGAGATCGACGGCACGGACATCATCTACAAGAACCACTACGACATCGGCGTGGCCGTCGGCACCGACAAGGGTCTGGTGGTTCCGGTCCTGCGTGACGCCGACACCCTGACCCTGGCGGGCATCGAGAAGGGCATCGCCGCCCTGGGCAAGGCCGCCCGCGACGGCGCTCTGACCATGGATCAGATGCAGGGCGGCACCTTCACCATCACCAACGGCGGCACCTATGGCTCGCTGATGTCGACGCCGATCCTGAACGCGCCCCAGTCGGGCATCCTGGGCATGCACAACATCGTCCAGCGCCCGATGGCGGTGAACGGCGAGGTCAAGATCCGCCCGATGATGTATCTGGCCCTCAGCTACGACCACCGCATCGTGGACGGCAAGGAGGCCGTCACCTTCCTGGTCCGCATCAAGGAACTTCTGGAAGACCCGCAGCGGACCTTGCTGGACCTCTGAAATCCTGAAAGGCGGCGATGATCTCGCCGCCTTTTTTCTTGCCGACAGGAGCGACCATGCCGACCCTCTACGCCGCCTCCGGGTCCTGCAGCCGCGCCAGCCACATCGCATTGGAGGAATCCGGCCTGACCTTTCAGGTCCAGTGGATCGACTTCGCCCGATCCCAGCAACGCCAGCCGGACTATCTGGCCATCAATCCCAAGGGGCGCGTGCCCGCCTTGGCGACAGACCAGGGCGTCCTCACGGAGAGCCCGGCGATCCTCGCCCACATCGCCGCCCTGTCGCCGCCGGGGCTCTTGGCGCCGACCGACACCTTCGCCTTTGCGCGCATGCAGGCCTTCAACCTCTATCTCGCCACCACGGTCCATGTCGCCCACGCCCACGGCCGTCGCGCGTCCCGCTGGAGCGACGACCCCGCCGCCCAGGCCTCCATGGCGGCCAAGGTCGCCCAGAACATGCGCGACGGTTTCGCCCTGATCGAGGCCGACCTGACCGGCGAATGGGCGATGGGCGACGCCTATACGGTGGCGGACCCGTATCTGTTCACCTTCGCGGGCTGGCTGGCCGGCGACGGCGTGGACATGGCCGAGTTTCCTCGGGTTCTGGCGCATTTCGAACGGATGCAGGCCCGTCCCGCCGTCCAGCGCGCCCTGGCCGCCGAAGCTTAACGAGAGCATTGAAAGACCAACGGTTGTGTCTAATTTGCGCCGGTCGCTGGCGATCCGGGAAAAGGTGCGTTTTCGCGCATTACAACCGGTCGAAAATGGCGCCTTATTCTCGCCATGGAGTGGGCGGTGCGCGCGATCGGGGTCTTCTACGTCTTGGGCGGGCTGATGCTGCTGTGTCAGGTCTGGCTCAACTGGCGTCTGCAGCGCGCCCTGTCCGGGGTGATCGCCGTGCGGGCGGATGACCGGATCGCCGATGGGGTGATCGCTCTGGGCGGCGTGCTGGTGCTGATGTCCGGGGTGGCGCTGGCGGCGCTCAGCGCCTGGGCGGTGGTCGCCTTCGTGGCGGGGTGGGCGATCCAGGCCGGCTATCTGCTGTGGGTCAACCGCGACGACCTGGACACCCCCCAGGCCGAGGGCCGCCCCAAGTCGGTTCATGCCTTTGCGGCCTATACCGCCACGACCGGCCTGGTGCTGACGATGCCGCTGTTCGGCCTTCTGACCTGACGCTCAGCCGAACTCGGCCTCCAGATCGGCCAGGCGCGCCGCCTGATCCTCGGCAATCAGGGCGTCCAGCAGGGGATCGATCTCGCCTTCCAGGATTTGCGGCAGGCTGTGCAGGGTCAGGCCGATCCTGTGGTCGGTCACGCGCCCCTGGGGGAAGTTGTAGGTGCGGATGCGCTCGGATCGGTCGCCCGACCCGACCTGGGACTTGCGCGAGTCGGCGCGGGCCAGATCCTTGGCCTGGCGCTGCATGTCGTACAGCCGCACCTGCAGGTTCTTCATCGCCTTGTCGCGGTTCACATGCTGCGATTTTTCCGAAGAGGTGACGACGATGCCGGTGGGCAGGTGGGTGATCCGCACGGCCGAATCGGTCTTGTTGACGTGCTGCCCCCCCGCGCCCGAACTGCGGAAGGTGTCGATGCGGATGTCCTGATCGCGGATCTCGATCTCGACGTCCTCCACCTCGGGCAGGACGGCGACGGTGGCGGCCGAGGTGTGGATGCGTCCGCCCGCCTCGGTGGTGGGAACGCGCTGGACCCGGTGGACGCCGCTCTCGAACTTCAGCCGGCCGAAGACGCCGTCGCCGGTCACGGTGGCGACGATCTCCTTGTAGCCGCCGGCGTCGCCCTCGGACACGCTGTCGATCTCGACCCGCCAGCCGCGCGTGGCGGCATAGCGCGAATACATGCGGAACAGGTCGCCGGCGAACAGGGCCGCCTCGTCCCCGCCCGTGCCGGCGCGCACCTCCAGCACCGCCGAGGCGTTCTCGTCCGCATCGCGGGGCGCCAGCAGCAGGGCCACCTGCCGTTCCAGCTCGGGCAGTCGCTCGCTCAGGGCGCGCAGCTCGTCCTCCGCCATGGCCGCCATTTCCGGGTCGGCCGTCATGGCCTCCAGATCGGCCATCTCGGCCCGGGCGCGGGCCAGGCCCTCCACGGCGTCGGCGACGGGCTTCAGCTCCGCATGCTCCTTGGACAGGCGCACGATCTCGGCCCCGTCGGTCGCCGCACGCCCATTCTGCGAGGCCAGGCGCGCCTCCACCTCGTGGAAACGGTCGAGCACCTGATCGAGACGGGCCTGGGGCAGTCGCAAGAGGAAGACATCCTGATGGGGCGAGAGGGGCGTCCTTACCCGGCGCGGGCGCGCCTGTCGATTGCGGGCGCGCCGTCGGCCCCATGGTCAACTTTTGGTCACGATGGCGTCAGGCGCAGTGACGGATCGTCCCTGGAGCGTTTAGGTGACGCCAAGCCGTCGCCAAGGAGAACGTCCATGTTCGATCGCCCCCATTCTTCCTCGACACCCGACCACACCGCCGCCGCGGCCGACAGCGTGGAGCGGCTTTGCCGCCTGTACGACGAGCGCCTGGCGCAGACGGGCGAAGCCCTGTCGCCGCGCGATCTGCAGGAGCTGAACGCCCTGGCCGCCGTCTACGACCTGGACACCCAGCGGCCCGCCCAGGCGGTGTGGCGCAACCTGAGGGCCGTGCTGGTGCGCCAGACGCCGGCCGACGGCGCACGGATGACCGCGCCCGAAAGCCAGACCCTGACCGTGTTGGTGGTGGAGGACGACCCGGACGCGGCCGCCTCCCTGACCGAACTGCTCGGCGAGGCCGGGCACAATGTCATCGGCCCCTTCCACAGCGCCGCGGCGGCCGAGGCGGCGGCGGCGCTGCATTCCATCGACGCCGCCCTGTTGGACATCAACCTGTCGGGCGAGACGACGGGGGTGGAACTGGCCCGGACCCTGCGCGACCGCTGGGCCGTCGACATCATCTTCACCTCGGGCGACGTGACGGCGGCCGCCCGCCATGCCGATCTGGCCGAGGCCCTGGTGCTGAAACCCTACAATGGCGCGCAGATCCTCGAAGTCGTCGGCCGCCTGGCGAAGACCTGACGGATGGAAGACTTCCTGCTGTTCCTGGTGGTGGGCTTCCTGGCCCAGATGGTCGATGGCGCGCTGGGCATGGCGTATGGGGTCATCTCCTCCACCGTCCTGCTGTCGTTCGGGGTGCCGCCCGCAACGGCCTCGGCCAGCGTCCACGCCGCCGAGGTGTTCACGACCGCCGCCTCGGCCGGATCGCATACGGTCAACAAGAACGTGAACTGGAAGTTGTTCGCCCCCCTGGCCCTGGGCGGGGTGGTCGGCGGAGGTGCGGGCGCCTTCCTGCTGACCAGCGTGGACGGCGACGCCATGCGGCCCTGGATCACGGCCTATCTGGCCGTGATGGGCCTGGTCATCATCTGGCGGGCGACGCGACAGACGCGCGAGCGGCTGTTTCCCCGCCGCTTCGCCGGCCCGCTGGGCCTGGCCGGCGGCTTCTTCGACGCCATCGGGGGGGGCGGCTGGGGCCCGACCGTCACCACGACCCTGGTGGGGTCGGGCCAGGACCCGCGCGTGTCGATCGGCACCACCAATACGGCCGAGTTCTTCGTCACCTCGGCGGTGTCGGCCACCTTCCTGGTCGCCCTGCTGACCGGCCACTGGCAGGAGGCCGAGGGCATCGCCGCCCACGCCACGTCGGTCGCCGGCCTGGTGCTGGGCGGCCTGATCGCCGCGCCCTTCGCCGGTATCGTGGCCCGCATCGCGCCGCGCCGCGTCCTGACTTATGGGGTCGGAACCGTCGTCCTGCTGTCGGCCGGCTATCAGGCGCTGCGGTTGTTCAAGGTGATCTGAGACGCGAACGGCGCCGGACCCGAAGGCCCGGCGCCGCCGCAATCGAGACCGGATCGGCTCAGCGCGCGCGGGCGCGGAAGCGGGTCAGGAAGGTCTTGATGTTCTCGCGGATCGAGGCCTCGTTGGCCAGGCGGATGCGCTCGGTCCCCAGCAGGGATTCGCCCATCGAGGCCGTGCCGGTGGCGGCGACCGTCTCGTCGAACAGCACCCGCTCGGCGCGCGTGACCGTGTAACGAACCTGACTGATCACCGACATGTCGAAACCGGCCAGCGGCTGTTTCAAATCGATCAGGGAGGCTGAAACCGTCATCGGCTGGCCTTGACCGCCCATATAGCCCGCGGCCGCCAGGGAGTTCTCCAGCGCGGTCTTGAAGTCGGCGTTGGAGACCTGGGACAGCCAGAGCGGATTGGTGCCCTGCCCGCCGGACACCGAAACGGTCGTCACCGACCGATAGCCGACATCGCCGGGCGCGGCGGTCAGGCCGGGGGTGGCGCCCAGGGTCATTCGCGCCGGGCTGGCCGGACTGGCGCAGGCGGCCAGGCCCATCAGGGCGACGACGGCCGCGCCGGCGGCGAGACGACGCATCCTCAGTGCGATCCCGTCGGGGCGGGCGCGGTCGCGGGCGCAGCCGGGGCCGGGGTGCGGGCCGCCGCCGCTTCCTCGGCCGGGGTGCGCAGCGTCACCGTCAGCGGATTGGGCTTCAGGTCGTTCAGGGCGCCGGAGGTGGCGTCCACCGCGCCGCCGATCAGGCCGCCGACCAGGACGTTGCCGGCCAGGGCCGCGCCGCCGGCGCCGGACATGCTGCTGGTCACTTCCACGGTCTGGGAGACGTAGCCGTCCTTGGACACGGTCACATTGAACCCGTCCTTGCGCGACATGCGGAAGGTGCAGGGGGTCGAGACGCATTCGAAGCCGTTCGAGGTGGAGACGTGCGCGCCGGGGGGCGTGCTCTCCACGGTGAATTTCTGGGTGGTGCCGCGCGTCACGGTGGCGCAGGCCGGCACGGAAAGCGCCACGCCGACGAGCGCGAGCGCACGCACGCCAAAGCGCGCGAAGGTCTTGGAAGTCATGGAAGCCCCATATCAGAACGACCCGCCTCTCCGGACG
The DNA here is from genome assembly GCF_030818545.1 of Brevundimonas sp. SORGH_AS_0993. Classification (NCBI taxonomy): domain Bacteria; kingdom Pseudomonadati; phylum Pseudomonadota; class Alphaproteobacteria; order Caulobacterales; family Caulobacteraceae; genus Brevundimonas; species Brevundimonas sp. SORGH_AS_0993. The sequence continues at coordinate 2,335,068 of NZ_JAUTAH010000001.1, read as the reverse complement.
GGTCTAATGCTCAGGTTGCATGCCGACCCAGGCGTCGTCAATCACGGAACAGTGACATGGGAGAGGGCGGCGGAGCCTATTCCGCCGCCTGGACCTGGCGCGCGCGGGCCGCGTCCAGTTCGGCGGCCTTCCGTTCGACCAGGTCGACGATGTGGTCGATCATGCCGTCGTTGGCCTGTTTGTGGGCGATCTTGCCGTTCAGATAGATCATGCCCGCCCCCTTGCCGCCGCCGGTGAAGCCGATGTCGGTATAGAGGGCCTCGCCCGGGCCGTTCACGACGCAGCCGATCACCGACAGGCTCATGGGCGTCGAAATATGGGCCAGCTTCTCTTCCAGCAGGGCCACCGTCTCGATGACGTTGAAGCCCTGACGCGCGCAGGACGGGCAGGCGATGATGTTGACGCCCCGGTGACGCAGGCCCAGCGACTTCAGGATGTCGAAGCCGACCTTGATCTCCTCGACCGGATCGGCGGCCAGCGACACGCGGATGGTGTCGCCGATCCCGGCCCACAGCATCGACCCCATGCCGATGGCGGACTTGATGGTGCCGGTGCGCAGCGGCCCCGCCTCGGTCACGCCCAGGTGCAGGGGGCAGTCGATGGCGTCGGCCAGTTGCTGATAGGCGGCGACGGTCAGGAAGGGGTCTGACGCCTTCACCGAGATCTTGAACTCGTGGAAGTCGTGGTCCTGCAGGATGCGGGCGTGGTTCAGGGCGCTCTCGACCATGGCGTCGGGGCAGGGTTCGCCGTATTTCTCCAGCAGTTCCTTCTCCAGACTGCCGGCGTTCACGCCGATCCGCATGGAGCAGCCGTGATCCTTGGCGGCCTGGATGACCTCGCGCACCCGGTCGGCGCTGCCGATGTTGCCGGGGTTGATCCGAAGACAGGCGGCCCCGGCCTGAGCCGCCTCGATGCCCCGGCGGTAATGGAAATGGATGTCGGCCACCAGGGGAACCCTGGCCTCGCGGGCGATGGTCCTGAAGGCGGCGGTCGAGTCCTCGTCCGGGCAGGAGACGCGCACGATGTCGGCGCCGGCCTCTTCCAGCTGGCGGATCTGGTCGAGGGTGGCGGCAGCGTCCGAGGTCGGGGTGTTGGTCATCGACTGGACGCTGATCGGGGCGTCGCCGCCGACCAGGACCGAGCCGACCCGGATCTGGCGGCTCTTGCGACGCTCGATATGGCGCCAGGGTCGGACGTGGGTATGGTCGCTCATCGGGTGCTCATATAGGCCGAGGATGACGGCGGGACCACGGCGGACCGATCAGTTCGGCGCGGAAGCGGACGGAGCGGACGGGGACGGCGTCGCAGACCGCACGGCGGGGGCGGCCACGGCGGCGCGAGGGGCCGCCTGAGTCTGGGCCTGAGTCTGGGCCTGAGTCTGGGCCTGGGCCTGAACCTGAGCTTGAACCTGGGCGCGGGCCTGGGCCTCGGCCAGCGCGCGGGCGGCCTGGCCGGCGCGGGCGTTCAGCTGGGCCAGGGGCGTCAGGACGGCGGGCAGCGGCCCGTCGTATTCCCCGTTCAGATAGACGTCGAAGACCGCCGGGTCGGAGACGTCGATGGTCGCCGTCAGACCCATGGGCGCGCGCCAGGCCTCGCCGGCGGCCATCTGGCGGGCGAACAGGGCCTGGTTCTCGCCGATGCGGACGACCAGGGCGCCGGGCTTGCGGGCCTGGATCACCACCTGTGAGGCGTTGGCCGGCGCCCCATAGACGGCGCCGCGCGGATTGAAAGCCTTCTGCACCGGCCCCTGGTCCTTGGCGGCGGCCAGGGCGGCCATGGCCTCGGGGTCGTTCGGATCGACCCCGGCCAGCTGGGCCTCAAGCCCCGGCGTGACATAGAGGGCGGGGGTCGTCTGGTCCGGCGGCGCGGCCTTGGGCGCTCCCAGGGCGATGGAGCCGTCGTTCCTGGCCCGCCAGCTGTCGGGCACGGCGGCGATATCGGAGTCGCGAGGGGCGCGCAGCAGGCTGACGCGCTGGAACACGTTCCAGCCGATCACGGCCAGGACCACGACGACGACGCCGGCGACGATGCGCGGCGACTGGCGCTTCACGTCCTCGAAGGCGATGCCCACCGGCGGCTTCAGGGGCGTGGAGGTGTCGGGGCTTTCGCGCTTGAACCGTTCGACCGCCGACTGCGCGTCCAGGCCCAGGGCGCCGGCGTAGGCGCGGACATAGCCCAGGGCGAAGACCCGCGACGGCAGGGACGACCAGTCGTTCTGCTCCAGGGCGGTCAGGAAGCGGCGATGAACCTTGGTCTCGGCGGCCAGGTCGGCCAGCGACTTGCCCCAACGTTCGCGCGCGGTGCGCAAAGCCCCGCCCAGGGTCGCGGCCGCGTCCAGGACAGAAGTCATGTCCTGTCCGTCCGAAAAAGCCTGCGACTGGTCGGGACCCGGTCCCGTTGGCAGCGTCATGACGCCTGGTTCCCTACGCCTGCTGGGCATTGACCCGGACGCGCCTTCGCCGCCCGATCCGATCGCCCTAGTAGAGGATGGCCCGGTCCGCTTCAACCGACGCCTGAGGCCCGGCGACGATGGACGGTCGGACCGATTAAAAACAGAGTCCGAACAGTCCGAACAGTCCGAATAGTCCGAAATCGCCGTCCCCTCCCCTGTCCGGCGGGCAATATGGCGCCGCCATCGACCAGGGCGCGCAGAAAGCCGGTTCGGCCGCGCAAGCGATTGAAAAACGGACGGTCAGGCCGCGACGTTCAGCTTTCGGGCCAGGGCCTGTATCTCGTTGCGCACCGAGCCGGTCGATAGGTTCAACAGATTGGACAGGCCGCGCCGCGCCGCGCCCAGGTCGGCCGAGAGGATCATGCGCTTGACCGGGCCGACGCCGCCGGCCGGCGCCGACAGGCGGGTGAAACCCAGAGCGATCAGGGCGAAGGCCTCCAGCGGACGACCTGCCAGCTCGCCGCAGATGGAGACGGGCGTGCCCGTGTCGGCGCACGCCTTCTGGATCGTCTGCAACGCGCGCAGGGTCGGCGGCGACAGGGGATCGTAGCGGTCCGACACCAGGGGATTGGTCCGGTCGGCGGCGTACATGTACTGGAACAGGTCGTTGGTGCCGATGGAGACGAAGTCCGTCAGGGGCAGAAGCGCGTCCAGATGCCACAGCAGGGACGGACATTCGATCATGGCCCCGACCCGCAGCAGGGCCGGAAGCGCCCGGCCCCGACGGCGCGCCCAGGCGCATTCGACCTCGACCAGTTCGCGCGCGGCCCGGAACTCGTCCACCGTGGCGATCATGGGGAACATGACCCGCAACTCGCGCCCCGCGCCCGCCGACAGCAGGGCGCGCAGCTGCATCCGCAACAGGGACGGCCGGTCCAGGCCCAGGCGAATGGCGCGGCGGCCCAGGGCGGGGTTCTCCTCCCGCTCGGCCTCCAGATAGGGCAGGACCTTGTCGCCGCCGATGTCCAGGGTGCGGAAAGTCACGGGCTTGTCGCCCGCGGCGTCCAGAACCAGCGTGTAGAGGGCCGTCTGGGCGTCCAGGCGGGGCAGTTCGTCCGAGACCATGAACTGGAATTCGGTGCGGAACAGGCCGATGCCCTCGGCCCCCGTCTCGGCCATGTTCTCCAGATCGACCGCCAGGCCGGCGTTGGTCAGGACCATGATCCGCTGGCCGTCCAGGGTGACGGCGGGCGTGTCGCGCAGCTGGGCGAACTCGGCCTGACGCTGCTGGCGCACGTCCATGCGGGACTGGATCGCCTCCAACATGTCGGGGCGGGGACGCAGGTAGGCCTCGCCCGTTTCGCCGTCGGCGATGACCATGTCGCCTTCGGACAGGCGGTCGCGCAGCCCCATCAGACGGCCGACGCAGGGAATTTGCAGCGCGCGGGCCACGATGGCGGCGTGGCTGGCGGCCGAACCCTCCTCCAGCAGCAGGCCCTTCAGCTTGTCGCGCGGATATTCCAGGAGGTCGGCGGGCCCGAGGTTGCGGGCCACCAGTATCGCGTCGTCGGGCAGTTCCCGCTCGCCCGGCTTGTCGCCCGCCAGGACGCGCAGCAGGCGGTTGGCCAGGTCCTCGAAATCGTGCAGCCGCTCGCGGATATAGGGGTCGCGGGCCTGGGCGAAGCGGGCGCGATGCTCGTTTCGCACCCGGTCCACCGCCGCCTCGGCCGTCAGGCCGTTCCTCACCGCCTCTTCCAGCGACCGGTTCCAGCCCCGGTCGTCGGCGAACATCCGATAGGTCTCCAGCACCTCGAACGAGGGACCGCCCAGGCCCTGTCCCTTGTCCAGCATGGCGTCCAGACTGGTCTTCAGCGAGGCCAGGGCCAGTTTGAGCCGCGCCTCCTCCATGCCCGGATCGTCGCTGAGCAGCTTTTCGGGCGGCAGAGGCGCCTCGTGCAGGACCACATGGCCGAAGGCCAGGCCCTCGGCGAACTTCTGGCCCTTCAGCCGCTCGGGCCGGTGGGGCGCCAGTTCGACGTCGCGCAGTTCGTCCTGATCCAGCAGTTCGCCGGAGGCCACCGTCTCGGACAGGACCATGGCGATGGTCTGGATGTCCTCGACCTCCTCCTCGTCATAGCGCCGCTCGGTGCGGTTCTGAACGACCAGGACGCCGATGGCCCGGCCGCCGCGCAGCAGGGGCGCGCCCAGGAAGGCGTGATAGGGGTCTTCGCCCGTTTCGGGCCGATAGGAGAAGGCCGGGTGGGCCGGCGCGTCCGACAGGCTGATCGGCTGGGCCAGGCGCGCGACCTCGCCCACCAGGCCCTCGCCGGGGCGCAGGCGGGTGGCGTGAACGGCGTCGGGATTCAGGCCCTCGGTGGCGAACAGCTCCAGCTCGCCCGAGGCCCGGCGCAGATAGATGGAGCAGACCTCGGCGACCATGGAGCGGGCGATGATCCGCACGACCATGTTCAGGCGATCCTGGGCCGGGGTGGCGCCCGCACCGGCCCCGCCCAGAGCCTCGCGGATCTGGCGCAGGAGGATCCGGGGTCCTCGGGTCATCGCGCCGCCTGCCGGCATCCGTTCTCCCGCCTCTGGGCGCCGCAGCGCCGGTTCAGTTCACCCTATACCGCTTCCAGCCCATAGGCCGAATGCAGGGCGCGCACGGCCAGTTCGGCATAGGCCGCGTCGATCAGCACGCTGATCTTGATCTCGGACGTCGAGATGGCCTGAAACTTCACGCCCTTGTCGGCCAGGGCCTTGAACATGGTCTGGGCCACGCCCGCGTGGCTGCGCATGCCGACGCCGACGACCGACACCTTGGCCACGTCCTCGTCCACGCGGATCTCCTCGAAGCCGAGCAGGTCCTTGGCGGCGGTCATCAGCTCGGCGGCGCGCACGGCGTCGCGACGGCCGGTCGTGAAGGTCAGATTGACCGTGCCGGCCGTTCGGGCCTGGCTCTGGACGATCATGTCGACATTGACGTTGGCCTCGGCCAGGCGGGTGAAGACGTCGGCGGGGGCGTCCACCCGGTCGGACAGGCCCAGCAGGGTGATGCGGGCCTCGTCGCGGCTCATGGTCACGCCGGACACGATGCGTTTTTCCACGATCTCCTCCTCGTCGCAGATCAGGGTGCCGGCCTCGTGGGGCAGGGCGCCGTTTTCGTCAGGTTCGATAAAGCTGGACAGCACCCGCACAGGCACCTGTTTGGCCATGGCCAGCTCGACCGAGCGGGTTTGAAGCACCTTGGCGCCCAGGGAGGCCATTTCCAGCATCTCCTCGTAGGAGACCTTGTTCAACCGCCGCGCGCGGCTCTCGATGCGCGGGTCGGTGGTGTAGACGCCGTCCACGTCGGTGTAGATGTCGCACGGGCAACCCAGGGCCGCCGCCACCGCCACCGCCGAGGTGTCCGAACCGCCGCGACCCAGGGTGGTGATCTTGCCCTCGGGCGTCACGCCCTGAAAGCCGGGAACGACCGCGATCTGTCCGCTGTCGACGGCGGCGCCCAGCGTTTCGCCAGGGATGTCGACGATGCGGGCGCGACCGTGGGCGTCGTCGGTGACGATCGGCACCTGCCACCCCATCCATGAGCGCGCATTATGGCCCATGTTGCGAAGCGTCATGGCCAAAAGACCGGCCGTCACCTGCTCGCCAGAGGCCACGACCACATCGTATTCGTCTTCCGACAGGGGCAGGCCGGAGGCGGCCGGGCCGGCGCCGTCGGTCCAGGCGACCAGTTCGTTGGTCTTGCCCGCCATGGCGGAGACGACGACGGAGACCTTCTTGCCGACGGCGACTTCCGCCGCGACGATGCGGGCCGCGCGCCGGATGCGTTCGAGGTCGCCCATCGAGGTGCCGCCGAACTTCATCACCAGTCGTGTCGTCGCAGATCGTGAAGAATCGGGCCGCGTCATCGTGGCGTTTCGCCCCCTGCTTGCGTGAAAGGGCGCGAAGGTCCATCCCTCGCGTCATGACCGCTTCTAACGGCGCCGCCCCCGCTCGACTACCCCGTGACGGGCATGGTTTTTCGCAAAATTCGTCCGAGGGCGCTTTCGGCGCATCGATCGACCCCGCCGACGTCGCCCGTTTCTCGGCCCAGGCGGCGGAATGGTGGGACGCGCACGGGCCGTTCGCCCCGCTGCATCGGTTCAATCCGGCGCGTCTGAAGCTGATCCGCGAGCAACTGTGCGCCCGACTGGGCCGCGATTCGACCGCGCGCCGGCCGTTCGAGGGGCTGACCCTGCTGGACGTGGGCTGCGGCGGCGGGCTGATCGCCGAGCCGATGCGGCGGATGGGCTTCACCGTCGCCGCCATCGACGCCTCGTCCGAGAACATCGGCACCGCCCGCGCCCATGCCGAGATGGTGGGGCTGGACATCGCCTATCGCGCCGCCACGGTCGAACAGATCGAGGCCGAGGGCGCCGGCCCCTTCGACGTCGTCCTGACGATGGAGGTGATCGAACACGTCGCCGACCCGGAAGGCTTCGTGCGCGCCTGTTCGCGCCTGGTCCGGCCGGGCGGGGTGATGATGGTCGCCACCCTGAACCGCACGCTGAAGTCGCTGGCCCTGGGCAAGGTGGCGGCGGAATACGTCCTGCGCTGGGTGCCGGCCGGGACGCACGACTGGCGCCAGTTCCTGAAGCCCGACGAAATCCGCGCCATGCTGGCCGCCGAGCCGGTGACGGTCGAAGGCCCCTACGGCCTGAACTACGATCCGCTGAACGACCGCTGGAGCCCGTCGGACGACGCGGGCATCAACTATATGATGGTCGCGACGCGAGACGCATGACCGGCGTGGTGCTGACGGGCGGGCCGGGCTAGGGCAAGACCACCTTGCTCGAAGCCCTGGCGCAGGCGGGGTATGCGGTCGAACCCGAGGCTGGACGGGCCGTCATCCGCGAGGAACAGAGATTGGGGGGCGAGGCCCTGCCCTGGCGTGATCGCGCCCTGTTCGCGCAGAGGATGCTGGACCACGACATCGCCGCCCATGGCCGCAGTCAGGACAGCGGGCGGCTGACCTTTCATGATCGGGGCGTGCCCGACGTGATCGGCTATCTGACCTTGTGCGACCTGCCGATTTCGAGGGAAATGGATCGGGCCGCTCGCACCCTGCGCTATAATCCCAGGGTCTTCATCGCGCCGCCCTGGCCCGAGATATTCGGTCAGGATGCGGAACGCCGACAGGACTTCGACGAGGCTGAGCGGACCTTCGCCGCCATGGCCGCCGTCTATCCAGACTACGGATACGAGCTCGTGGAATTGCCGAAGGCGACCATCGTTGAGCGGGTCGCCTTCGTTTTGGACCAGATCGGCCTGGGTCGACCCTAGACCTTCTGCGCCCGGCTCCGGGTCCAGGCGTAGAGGCCGAAGACCGCGACCGCGAAGCCGACGATCCCGGCCAGCATGGCGGGCCAAACCGAGCCCTCGGGCAGCATGGCGAAGGGGGCGTCGTCCCTGGTCGCCACGATGACGCCGGCGGTGAAGACGCCGAACAGGCTTTCGCCCACGATCAGGCCCGAGGCCAGCAGCACGCCCATCCGACGCGCCACGTCGGCGTAGCGGGTGCTGGAGACGGCCTTGTCGTAGATCCAGCCGCAGACCGCGCCGATGACCAGCATGGTCGTCACGGCGGCCGGCAGATAGAAGCCGATGCCGACAGCCAGCGGCGGCAGCTTGACCTTGCCCTTGGTCGCTTTGGACACGACGGCGTCCAGCACGATGATGACCACGCCGATCGCCGCGCCCAGGCCGATCAGGTCCCAGCGCAAGTCGCCGCCGATGACGCCGCGCGCCAGGGCCGAGATCAGCGTGGCCTGCGGCGCCGCCAGGGTCTTGGCGCCCTCGACGATGGCGGGCGGGCCGCCCTCGAAGCCGAACGCCTGGTTCAAGAGGTTCAGGATGAAGGGAATGACCAGAGCGCCCGCGCCGACGCCGACGATCAGGGCCACCTGCTGGCGCCAGGGCGTGGCCTCGACCAGCTGGCCGGTCTTCAGGTCCTGAAGGTTGTCGTTGGCGATGACGGCGACGGCGAAGACGACCGCCGTCACGATCAGGGCGAAGGCGATGATCGACGGATCGGCCGGCACGCCCGCGATGGCCATGACGCCCAGCATCAGCAGCGAGGCGATGACGATGGCCAGGATGCCGACGCCCGACACGGGACTGTTCGACGAACCGATCAGACCGGCCATATAGCCGCAGATGGCCGCCACGGCGAAACCGATCAGCACCACATAGACCAGACCGCCGATCACCAGCAGCGGGGTCGATCCGGCGAGAGCCGGAGCGCTCTGCGCGAACCAGGCCAGCAGGCCGGCGATGCCGATCAGGCAGACGACGGAAACGCCGCCAACCAGTCTGATGGGCAAATCTTGTTCGGTGCGCTCAAGCACTTCGCCGTGGGCGCGTTTGGCGTTGGCGGCCAGCGCCGAGGTCAGGCCGCCGATCAGCGGACCGGCCAGTTTGATCAGGGTCCAGATGGCGGCGACGCCGATGACGCCCGCGCCCATGAACCGCACCTCGCGCGCCCAGACGGTGGTCGCCAGCTCCTCGGCGCCGACGCCGGCGGGCAGGGTCGAGGCGATCGACGGGATGCCGTGCGCCGTCAGCCAGGCGATGGTGTCCGGGCTGGTCAGGATGGGCACGGCGATGGCCCAGGCCAGCACCAGGCCGAACAGCTGGGCCAGGCCCACGGTCAGGCCGATCAGGTGGCCGGCGCCCAGCAGGGCGAACTGCATGCCGAAGCCCATGCCCGTCGCCCCGCCGCCCAGCGCGGCCGGCAGCTTGAAGAACCTGGCCGCCTCGCCGGCGAAGACGCGACCGGCGACCAGGAGGGCGTAACCGGCCGACACGACGGCGCCGGCGACCACGACCCACAGGCCGGACTTGTTCTCGCGCACCGCGCTTTCGGTCTGTTCGGCCCCGCGCGAGCCGACCTTCAGCACCTCGGCGGCGGCGACGCCTTCGGGGTAGGGCAGGCCGCCGCCCGTGACCAGCGCCCGACGCAGCGGGATCGAGAAGGTCACGCCCAGCACGCCGCCCAGGATGCAGATCGCCACCGACTGCCAGAACGGAAACTCCAGCCACCAGCCGATCATCACCAGGCCCGGCAGGACGAAGATGATCGAACTCATGGCCCCGCCGACCGAGGCCACAGTCTGGACGGTCATATTCTCCCAGATGGTCGAGGTGCGGAACGCCCTCAGCACCGCCATCGAGATCACCGCCGCCGGAATGGCCGAGGCGAAGGTCAGGCCGACCAGCAGGCCCAGATAGGTGTTGGCGGCGGTGAAGATCACCGCCAGCAGGCAGCCCAGCACCAGGGCGCGGAGGGTCAGTTCAAGCCGACCCTTCGGGGCGGCGACGGCGTCGGTCATAGGCGGGTTCCCATATTCACGCGGGACGTAAGCCCAGAACGGGGCCTGCGGCAACAGGGCGCGCGACATGACGCCGCGAAAGCCCGCCGCCGAATGAGAAACAGGGGTTCGCCTTGGGTCAGGCCGGCAGGGCGGACAGGCGGGAAACCTGACGACGCCTTCGCCCCCGGCCGGGCGCGAACTCGGTCACGCGGTGGAGCGCCAGCATGACCATGGCCGTCAGCCCCCAGGACAGAAGTATGTCCGACAGGAAATGGCCGCCGAAGACCAGCCGGTTCATCGACAGGGCCGCGGCGTAGAGAACCACCGTCGGCAGGACGACCGGGCGCCAGCGCGCGGGCGTCAGGACCAGGGCGGCGCCGACCATCCAGGCCGCGCCGGCCCCTTCGCCCGAGACGAAGGAGCAGTTGTTGCGACAGGCGTCGCTGAACATCCAGACGGGGGTGAACGGGGCGTGCCCGCCGAAGGCTTCGATCTGGATCGGGCGGGCGCGGCCCCACAGTTCCTTGAACACCAGATTGATCGTCAGACCCGGCCCCAGCGCCAGGGCCGAGATCACGAACAGCGCCCGCCGCCCGGCGTCGCCCCACGGCCGCCGCCGAACCCAGGCCCAGATCAACCGTCCCAAGGCGCCCAGCAGCATCAGGGCCAGAACCCAGGTCGAACTCTTGCGCAGGGCCTTCAGCACGGGATCGCCGCCCAGGACGAAGCCCGCCTCGGGCCGGTAGAACAGTCGGCTGACCGCGATGTCCACGCCGGGAAACAGAAGAAAGGCCACGCTGACCGCCAGCACGCCCGTCGCCGCCAGGATGGCGCCCTCGTCCGGACCGAACCGCCCAGCACGCCGGCTGCGGACCAGGGGCGCGCGGGCGCGCGACGGCGCATGGACAGGGCGGGTCAGGGCGGCGTCGGACATCGTTCCTCCGGTGACGCCCAGCCTTTGCCCCAGGGGCATGTCGCGGCGATGAGAGTTCGATGGCGAAGACGCGGCGTTGCGGTGAAGCTTTCTCGACAGCGACGCCGCTTGGCCCGGAGGCGCGGAGCGACTAGAGCCTGATTTTGCAGCCTGCTTCACCGCAGAGGCCGAATCGCCTGGCGGTCCCTCCTCAACGGATCAGGCTCTAGGACGCCACGCCATGCCCGAACTTCCCGAGGTCGAAACCGTCCGACGCGGCCTGACGCCGGTGCTGGGGGGCGCGCGGCTGTCGCGCGTCCGGATCAACCGGCCCGACCTGCGTTTTCCCTTTCCCGATCGGTTCGCCGAACGGCTGGAGGGGGCGACCGTGCTGCGGATCGACCGCCGCGCCAAATATCTGCTGGCGCCGCTGTCGACCGGCGAGACCTGGATCACCCATCTGGGCATGACCGGCCGCTTCACCCTGGACGGGGCGCTGTTGGGCGAGTTCGAGGAGGCGGCGCCCATCGCCGGCAAGCACGAACATTTCAGCGCCTGCGCCGTCCGCGACGGGGCGGCGACCCGCATCGGCTATGCCGACGCGCGCCGGTTCGGCTTCATGGGTCTGATCCCCAGCAATCAGATCGAGACCCATCCGTGGTTCGCCGGCCTTGGACCCGAACCCCTGGGCAACGGCTTTTCCGGCGCCCATCTGGTCGAGGCGTTCACGGGCAAGAAGCAGAATATAAAGGTGTCCTTGCTTGACCAGCGGATCGTCGCCGGCCTGGGCAACATCTATGTCTGCGAGGCGCTGTATCG